>JAGSHI010000031.1 GCA_023954635.1 Bacteriovoracaceae bacterium | reverse complement strand
AAGTCAGCATTAATTGTTTCTGATTCATCAAGTGACTTTTTAATCATTGTCTTAATTGGCTTAAGAGCAAATTGTTGATTTATCTTTACCATTCCCCATTGATTGTCACAGGCGACTAGGAAAATAACGGGAAGGTCATTTCGAACAGCTGTTTCAACTTCTTGCATATGGAAACCCATTGCTCCATCACCCATCAATGCATAGACTTGCTTATCAGGATGAGCAACTTGTGCTCCTAGCGCCTGGCCTTGCCCTGCTCCGAGCATACCCATTTTAGGAGTTCCAATTGACCCACCAGGGTTTGTACATTTATGAAAAAACTGTCCCCAAACGGCAGTGTTTCCACCATCAAATACTGCAATAGCATTACTATTAAATTCTTTCTTACAGATACTTGAGATATGAGCAGAGTTTAGAGGAGCACTCATGTCTTTTAGATGCTCATTAAGTTTGTTTCGAGCTTTATCTCTTTTAGAAATGTAAGTGTTATACCAAATTTTTCTAGACTCAATATTAATTTCATTTTTACGAGCTTGAAGTTTTGTATTCACTGCACGCATAAATTCTTTTACGTCAGACTGAATTCCAAGATCTACAGGTCGATTTCGCCCTATGTACTCTTCATCTGTATCAACTTGAATCCAAGTTTGATGACCGTTACCCCAGTTAGGTCTTTTTCCCCACCAATCTGTTTCACTAATTCTTGACCCAAGAACTAAAACTAAATCAGCATCTGTTCTTAGTTCATTATTCACATCGATATAAATCATTGGCATTGAGAGATCATTTTCTTCACATAATGCTCCTCTTGCTCCCCAGCTAGAAGTAACTGGTGAGTGAAGAGTATTTGCAAGAAGTTCTAATTCTTCATATCCTCGTGCATGAATCACACCACTACCTGCATGAATAATAGGGTTCTTAGCATTGATCAAAAGTTCAACTGCTTTATCAACTTGATTCTCTCTTGGCTGAATAGCTTGCGTGTTTCTATATTTTTCAGGTGCTATAAAATCACTTTCACTAAATTTAAATTTTCCATTCATAAAATTTTCAGGAACATCAATATGAACGAGTCCAGGGCGACCCTGGTAAGATTTTCTAAATGCTTGTCTTACAATTTCAACTGTTCTTTCTGGTGTAGGAATTCTCTCACTATACTTTGAGACAGGACGAATGACTTTTGTTTGAGAAAAAGTTTGGTAACTTCCTCCTCTATCTGGAGAAATGATCTGATGCCGACGACAACTTGTAATAAGAAGAACTCTATTGCCTTCAACGTTTTCAACTACTGCACCTGGGAGTATATTAGCGACACCTGGTCCATTACTCGCAAGACAAACTCCAAGTTTTCCAGTTGTTCTAGCGTAGGCTCCGGCCATGTGTGCAGCAGATGTTTCGTGCCTTGGTGTGATGAGCTCAATTCCATATTTTTCAAAACTTGAATAAAGACCAAAATAAGTCCCATCTATAATTCCAAAAGCTTTTTCAACACCTTCTTCTTTAAGCATTCGTGCTATTGCTTCTCCACATGACATTTGCATAATTAACTCCCTATATTTGATAAAATTGTTCTTTAATCTTGTTAAAGCATTTGCTTCTGGATAATTTCTAACACCTCAACTAAAATAGTTAATTAACCGAGGTTAATATCCTGCAGAAAAACTTAAGTATCTGTAATTAGGGTTTAAAAAGGTCTAAATGGGCGTAAAATATACAGAGTTTTTCAAAATGTACTCCGACAAATTTGGAGTTCCAGAAGAAGAGTGGCTAAAACTCGAAGAAGTTTTAACTGAAAAAAGCTTCAAAAAAGGCGAATTATTAACAAGACCTGGTGATAACTTCATGCAACTCGCAGTTGTTATAAAGGGACTCTTTCGACTTTTCTATATTGGTCAAGAGGGCCGAGAATACGTCAAAACATTTAGAGGTGAAGGAGAGATCGCCGGTCCTTATGCCGAAATACTCTTAGATATTCCAAGTAGAACATTTATTGAAGCCATGGAAGATTCTCAAGTTCTACTTTTAAGTTTTGAAGATTTCGTTAAGTTTGGAGAAGGACATCAGTGCTGGAAAACAATTCGTTACGAAATGGCCGAAGAACACTTTGTCCAAAAAGAAAAAAGGGAATTTGAGTTATTACAGCTGTCTGCAGCCGAACGTTATAACAACTTCTTAGTAGAAAAAAGTCACCTCGTCGATAGAATACCTCAATATCATGTCGCAAGTTATCTTGGAATTACTCCAGTAGCATTAAGCCGAATCCTTAAAAAGATAAAATAGTCTCTTAACCTATGTTAATGACTCAAATTTAGATTTCATTTAGTGTGACCTCAACAAAGGAAAGGTTATGCCAAAGGAAAATACAGTAATTAATCCCTATAATAATGAAGTCGTTGTTCAATATAATTTCGATAGTCTCGATAAAGTTATGTCCTCACTTAACTATTTAAAGGAAGGTAGAGCGGAACAATTATCTTTGTCTCAGTTTCAGCGCGCCGAGATTTTAAACCGATTAGCAGATCTTCTAAGTGAGAACAGCTCTAAGTTTGAAAAACTCTTAGTTAGTGAAATTGGTAAAACTGTTCAAGATGCACAAGTTGAAATCAAACGATCCATTAGTACGGTTCGAATATCTGCCCAAGAGGCTACCAGGATTGAAGGAGAAGTCATTCAATCTGACTCCTTTGGTCTCACGGCCAATAAGAAAGCAATCGTTGAGTTTCGTCCAGTAGGAACAGTCTTAGCAATTACTCCTTTTAATTTTCCTATCAATTTGGCCCTACATAAAATAGGTCCTGCCTTCGCTGCTGGAAATACTATTTTATTTAAGCCTCACGAACAGAACTATTTATCAGGAAAATTGTTAGTTGATCTTTGTTACCAAGCGGGTATGACAGAAGGAATGATTCAATTCTGTATGCCTGAAGTAAAAGATATGAAAGACATTATATCGAATAAAAATGTCTCACTTGTTTCTCTGACAGGAGGAATCCAAACAGCCCAAGCAATTGCTAAAAGTGTTGGAGTCAAAAAATATCTTTGTGAGCTTGGAGGAAATGACCCTCTTATTCTTTTTCCTGATGGTGATATTGAAGGAGCTATTAAAGCAACCATTAACCAAAGGTTTGCGACTGCTGGACAACGTTGTACAGCTGCTAAAAGACTTTTTATCCACGAAGATATTTTTGAGACATTTAAAGAACAATTAATTGAAAAGACATGTCTCATAAATGTAGGGAATCCATCTCTAGAACATACACTTGTTGGTCCTCTCGTAAATAAGAATGCGGCAGATACCGTAATGGATAGAATTAATGATGCTATTGAAAGAGGAGCAAGTGTCCTTTGTGGTCACGAGAGAGTTGGAAATGTTATTTACCCAACTATCCTAGAGAACGTTTCAGAAGAATCTACATTAATTAAAGATGAAACATTCGGTCCAGTTGTTCCTTTATTTAAATTTAATGATATCGAAGAGGTTATCGAAAAAATAAACTCTACAGACTTTGGACTTCAAGCTGGGGTTTTCACAAAAGATTTAAATATAATTCAAAAGTTATATAACAATCTTGAAGTTGGTGCTTTAATCGTTGGCGATGGCCCAGGTTTTAGAGCTGAACACTTCCCTTTTGGAGGAGTTAAGGACTCTGGGATTGGTAGCGAAGGTATTAAGTATGCCATCAGAGAAATGTCGACTAAAAAAAGTTTGGTACTCTAATTACCAAATAAAAAAAGGGGTGCTTCATGCACCCCTTCGTATTTATTAATTTAACTATTATTAATTACTAAAGCTCACCGTTTTCAATCATTACAGTAATTTTCTTAGCATCTTTTTTAACCTGAGCTAGAAATGCAGAGAAGTCTTTTGCAAGTTCATTAGATTCTTCTTCACCTAGCGCTTTTGCAGTTTTTGAACTGATATAGAATTTACTTAACTGCTTAAAGATATTGAGTTTCCCACGGCTTGATCTCCCGATATGTCCAAGAACATTATTAACAAGCTCAGGACTGTTTTGTTCCTGATACTTTGAGATAAGCTCACCTAATTTTCTAAAGCTTTTCTTAGTGATATTAATTCCACTTCTTCTACAGTGACTTGGATCAACACTTGAACTAAATTGCCAGTAGTCATAAACTCTAGCGCTTCTTTCTTTTCTTTCTTTTACAGAACACCCAGTATCTTGATTTAAGACAGTGCTAGTAAAACTTGACTCTCCAGTATTAGGGTTCTTATAGAATAACTTAACTTGATCTTGTCCTGCGTGGAAGGCCCCTAGTAGTGTTACTTCTAAAAGAGCAGCATCCCAATGAAGACTAATTCTCCCGTCCATTAAGTTACGAGCTTGCTCAGCAGTATAAACGGCCAAGAAGTCAGTCAAAAGAGTTTTACCGAAGTCTGAAACCTCTTTCATGTCAGATGAATCACTATTTGAAAGAGATTTTACAAGTGCGCTATAAAAATTGTTCATTGAAGACTCATGCTCAAGTCCAAACTCTTCAAGGTCTCTTAAGTAGTTTTTATCAGAAGCGTCGTCTGCATCTCTTTCGTGACCTTCTCCAAAACTTCTTCCTGTTCTCTCATCTTTATCCACATCACCTGTACCGTAGTGAATATTGTAAGCATAATGTCCTGGAGCATACTGAACAATTGCTCCTGCGCAGTTTACTAGTCCAAAGAAAGTAGCAAGCTTATAACGATTTACATTGTTATAAACGCTCGCAATTAAACCTGGAAGCTCGTACATGTTAGTAACTTGACCTTCTAGTTCATCGGCAATATCAAGAAGCGTTTCCTTACTACCAGCTGCCTTAGTTGCTGCCCATCTAACCTTTCCTGATACATTCTTAAGCGCTTCTTCTGCTTCAGCTCGTCCTTTAAGAACATAACCTTCCATTGCGTACTCATCCATAGTTGGCTTTACAGCCTCTTCCATAAAAGAGAGATAAGTCATCCCTTTAAAGTCTGAGAAGTTAATGACGTTATCGCATCCAAGTTTATTATCTTGAGCAAATGCGAGTGATCCATTTAAAAGTGTTAATAGTGCTAGGCTTAAAAGTTTCATATTTCCCCCCGGAAAATTAATTTGTTTCTGGGGTATGTATAACGTAGTTGAGCATTTTAATATATTATATTAATTACATTTTATTGATCTAATTATGATATGACAAAAAGGGTAAGTTACTGAAATGGCACCCCGATCACGCCATTGGAACTTCCATTATCAAAACAGAAGACTCTTCTAGTGCCTCAATCTTAAATTTCTCGATACCAGAAACTCCAAGTCCATCTCTACGATTCATTCTCTCATTTAGAACTTCAACTTCACCCTCTATGAGAAAGATATAAATCCCATTTTTATCATTATAGAGTTTGTATTCTAAGAGCTTCCCTTTTTCGAGTTTGGCCTGGGAAAAGAAAATGTCCTGGTTAACCTTTAAAGAATTACCTCTCTCGTCAGGTGAAACTAGTAATTGAAATTGATTAATCCTATCTTCAATCTGAAATTCTTTCTGATCATAGCGAGGATTAACATTTTGCTCTTTAGGTAAAACCCAAATCTGTAATAAATTAATCTCTTCAGTCGAAGATCCATTAAATTCAGAATGGGCCAATCCTGACCCTGCAGACATGACTTGAACTTCCCCACTTTTAATAACCTGGGTATTGCCCATAGTATCTTTATGGGCAAGGCATCCAGATAGAGGAATAGTTATAATTTCCATATTATTATGAGGGTGAGTTGGAAATCCCTGAGAAGGGGCAATTAAATCGTCGTTAATGACTCTAAGTGCACCAAAACCCATTCTTTCAGCATCAAAATAGTGGGCAAACGAGAAAGTGTGGTTGGCCTTAAGCCAACCATGATCTGCACTTCCTCTTGTTTCTGATTTATGTATTACTTTTTTCATTTTATTCTCTTTATTTTAACACAACTTTGAAATCAATTTTAACTTCATCATGAATCATTTTGTCACCAAGATTCTTGAAGAAATTTCCTGACCCGTAAACCATATCAAACTTAGTACGGTTAAACTTCATCGTACCTTTGTATTCTTTTCCATTTACTTTATAAGGTATCGTAACAGGACGAGTTTTTCCTTTAATCGTTAATTTACCATAGAGGAATTTATCATCAACTTTGTTTACAATTAGTTTTGAGGTTGGAAATTTCTGAGTATTAAAAAAGTCAGGGCTTTTGATATGCCCTTCAAATTTTTGTTTCCACTCACCCTCAAGATCTGTAACTGAAATTGTATTTAAATCGATTACAAACTCTCCACTAGTTAAAGTATTTTTTTTATTTGTTTTAACTGTAGCCTTTTTTAAACTTACAAGCCCCTTATGTTTCCCTGTCACTTTTGTCCCAAGCCAACTAAAACTACTTTTTCCTAAATCAACTTCAACTGAGAATGCTTGTGAGCTGATAAAAATACTTAACAATAATAAAATCTTCATTTTTTCTCCTATGTTTAATTTTCACATTTTTAGTTTCGGTCAAAAATTAAAATTGCAAAAGGAGACACAATTGCACTACACTGTTCCATAAATGGAACAATAAAAATGAACCTGAACCTATTGAAAACATTCATAAAAGTGGCAGAATTGGGAAGCTTTACTAAAGCGGCAAAACTACTGAACCAGCCCAAATCAAGAGTTAGTCGAACAATAACACGTCTAGAAGAAGACTTGCGAGTCGAACTCATAAAGCGATCCACAAGATCAATCTCTCTAACTGAGGCCGGTCTTAACCTCTTTCAAGAAACCAGATGTCTGATAGCTGACCTTGAAAGCAAGATTGAAACCATAACAAGTGAGGGAGAGGACATTACCGGAGTTCTTTCCATTGCAGCTCCAATAGATATTGGAGAGAGTTTTTTGTCTCCCCTACTTAATGAATTTAAGCAAGTTCACCCAAACATCTCGTTTCGAATTTTTCTTTCTGATTCCTATACAGATTTGACCGCCTACAATATTGATGTCGCAATCAGGGTTGGAAACCTAAAAGATTCCTCTTTGATTCAAAAGAAATTAGTCTCGTCCCAATTGATACTTGCTGCTAGCTCAGACTATCTTCATAAAATGGGAACTCCAAAAAGCTTAAAAGACCTCAAGAATCATAATGTCATATCTTTTTTTAATGAGAATCAAACAGATCCTCTTAGCGAAATTTACAAGAAATATTCAGTTGAACCTGTATACCGAGTTAACTCTTTTCCACTTATAAAGGATTTAATTAGTGAGTCTTCCGGAATTGGAATTATTCCTAATACAATATGTAAGAGGGAGTTTAGCAGTGGAAAATTTATTCACATTTTAAAGCAATGGGCACATGAGAAGAGTACTATTCAACTAGTTTACCCACCAACAAAAAATATCCCTCCCAAAACACGAGCTTTTGTCGATTTTATTTATGAAAGAAGAGATTACTTCATTTAATATCTAGTATTTAGCTAATATCATTGTTTATTTTTGAATCCTCCATTAAAATTCTCTCATGCCACAACCTAGCTATAATATTTACTTTGAAAAGGAAAATATCGAAGATGCAGTTAAATGTGTTAACGAACACGGATATTGTGTTATCAAAAATATCCTTGATAAAAACCTACTTAAAGAACTAAAAAACTCTATCGAGGATTTACTAGACCCATCAAATGATTTCGAAGACGGTGGTTTTAGTTTCTACCCCTCAATCATTGAAGACTCATTACCTGTAAGAAAAATCCTAGAGATAAAGCCTTATATGAGGTTTATGGAAGCGATTCTTGGAAGTGAAGATCTGACAGTTCATCGCTCTCTTGCAATTTTAAGAGGATCTGGTGATCCGACTGGTCCATGGCATACAGATGAAAGCCTAAGAGAAGGTGAAGCAACACTTCCAGATGATGTAATGAACAGATTCGGCCTTCCAAATTGTTGGTTTTATCTCAATGGTAGTCACCCTGAGAGACATGGGATAGCCGTCATAGAGAACTCTCACACTAAAGACTGGATACCTCCAGAAGGGTTTGAGTTCACGCCAGATAAGTCTTCTTTTCATTTGATTGGAGAAGATAAAAACTCCTGTCACCAAGATTTAAATGTACCAGGTTGTGTAGAGATAATTGCAGACCCAGGAGATTTTATTTGTTTTGCCGCACTTACTTATCACACCAACATGGAAACAAAGATGAGAAGACATTCTATAGGGATGGCCCTTCGTCCAAAGATCCTTAAAGTCGATGCACCTTGGCCACTAACAGAGTCAGGAAAAGTGATGATAGAAAATTTTCCTGATCATTTAAAGAGTTATGTAGAAGAATATGTTGGCTTCGATTTCAACTGGAGAAAATGAAAACTCTTTCAATTATAGTATGATCTCAAAGTCTTCTTTTATATAATTTCCAATCAGAGAGTTTAATGATTCCTGAAAAGAGTCAACTTCACTTTCAAAATATTCACCAAACACTTTTGCCAATGGAGATTGTCTCTCCCCCCAGTTCTTAGATAGAGTTCTAATCACGAAGTTACTCACTAATGTGTTTTCGAACTCTTTTGTCATTCTCCCCGAGGGAACCATTAAATGGGTTATGGACTCTGATAAGTAGTAAATTGAATTAATAAAATCAATCTTAGCATTTTTGGATATTTTATCGATCTTATAAGCATTCCCTAAGTCTACAAAACCCCCGTCTAAGGTTAAATTTTGAGATTTTAAGGCATAACCTATATGTTCTTGACCAACAGGTGCAAGGATCCACCCCAAATCCGAAAGTCTTATAAAATTTTGAAAATAGGAATTCAAAGTATCCTTGATATCAAAGAACTCTTCCTGAGTCTTCGACCATTCTTCCCTTGAAACATTTTTCGCTTCTCCGTACATTTTCCAGTGTTTAAGTCTATTTGGGTATCCTTTGTAAATGTAAGCAAAAATTGAGCACGGAGTATCTTCTATCGCTATTCCGTGATCATCTTTTAGTACTTTTAAAAATCCTGATTGATTTTTCCAAATATCATCTGAGTACTCCAAAACACAAAGCGGAATAGGCAGTTTCGGTATTTCATTATGATTTTTTGAATAATCCTCAAAAACGGCAAGGGATTTATCATACTCCTCACATGCTTCCTCACTTTCTAGCAAGAGTGGTATCTTGTGTTCTTTTAGAACAAAGTGATCAGAAAGACTGGGAGCTCCAACTACGTTTTTTTTCGAAAAGACTTCTTCATAACAATTGAGTAGATCGGGTGACCTCGCTTCACTACCTTTGAGAATAAGATGGTAGCCATTTCCAATAGCAATGGAAACGGATCTCCAATTCTCAATCAATCTGAAGTTGTCCTCACTTAAATATGGGAATGAAGATTTTGGAATAAAGCTCTCCACCCTTGACGTTAAATCCTGTAACGAGAATTTTTCATCTTTAAAAATTTTATCAAAAGAAGAAGTGTTAATAACTCTTTTAACTTCAAATTTCATTTTGTACTCCCTGATAGAAGACGTTAAGCAACATAAGAACATCTTGACGATTCTGTTCCTTGATTGGCCCATCAAGTTTTAAATAATTATTATAATATTGATTACAGTAATAGTAAGGTGAAAGTATTTTTATTAGACTTAAGAGTTCAGTCAGTTCATTAATGGAGCCGTACTTCGTCCATTTTTTCAAATATTTTTCTTCTACTGCTTCGATATCTATGTTTATTTTTTTTCCATCAAACATTCCAGATAAAGAAAATACGATGTGAGAGAGAGACAGAAATGGATGAGTTATCTTGGCCTCTGACCAATCAATAAAAAAACCTTTAACATCTCCATTTTCTATATAGTTTCCGAGGTGAAGGTCACCATGTTCAAGAGTATTTGGAATATCAAATTTATTAATCTTACTAATTAGTTGATTTACCTTTACTCGAATCTTATCTAAGTCGTCCTCAGAGAACTTCTCTGTTACAAATGATTCAGACGTTAGGGTTTTAGAACCCATTTCTACTTCATTTAAAGTTAATAAAGGGAGAGATGAATGATCTTTTCCTATAACATCTATTTGTAAGTCGGTATACCTTTCGAACGTCTTTTCTATCTCTTCCGGCGTATTAGAGTTATTACTGAGAATTCTTTTTTGTAAGAAGTAGCCGTCGCTTAACGTATGAATCTTTGGAATAACATCACTTATCTTTGAGATATAAAGAGAGATATCACCTTCGTTATCATTAAAAGAGAAAATCGATTTTTTTAATAAGTAATCAGATTTCGAAATCTCCCATAATAGAGAGTAGTCTGTTTCAGCAAATTTAATAAACTCAAGCTCTATATCAGGTATCTCTAATACTTTAGAAATCTCTTTTTTAACTTTGCTAGGAAACATTACGACTACTTCTCTCATATAAAACATATGAGATAAGAGCAAAGACAGGCATTACAGAGAGGCAGCCTAAAGCGACTTTAACACTCCATGCGTCCATCAGAAAACCAAACACGATATTTGCAAGGCTCAAGACGAGAGCTCCAGTTAAACTCTCAAGAGAGAGGCAGGTGGCCCTAATTTTGGTAGGTATCTTACTATTTAAGAGATCAGAGAAGTGTACAGCCAGAATTGCGGGAATACACTGTGCCAATAAATATAATGTGATAACAAACGCTATTTTTAACTCAAACATGAATGAAATCATAACTGCGCATATAATTGCACTTAATAGAAGAAGAAAATTTCGAAAGTTCTCAACTTTAATTTTCCATGCTTGAGAATATGTAAAAGATGAAATGAGTAGGCCTGAAGCAATGATAATACCTATAACCTTATTGCTTAATTCATACTCTTTAAACATAATCTGAGAGTAGATAAATAGTGGAGTCGCAGCAGCCTGAATAAAAGAAACTCCCAGAATTAAATAATAAAGGCTAGATCCTTCTTTTGTTTTAATAAAATGGAAAAGCTCTTTTAATGGTGTTTTCTTATTTTCAGTCTCAGAAGGGTGAGTATCTTCAAGTTCAGTAAAAAAACTAATGAAGATAATTGCAATAATCGAGGCACCTGAAACAGAGAAAAAGACATATTCCCATCCAAAAGACTGGAGGACTCCACCCATAGAGACAGCAAAAGCTAGCCCTGTATATCGAAAAGACCTAGAGCGCCCAAGAATTTTTTTAAACTGACCTATCCAGGTTTCACCTTCAGTCTCCAACCTGTTATACAACATTGCTGTGTCAGCACCACTTGTTAATGAATAACCCATTCCTAAAAATACGAAGATCGCGGCAAAAGTATAGAATGAACGACTATAGAAGAGGAGAATTGGCACAATTGCACAAACGATAACACCTAAAATAATAGAAAGTTTCTTGCTATACTTATCAGCGACAAATCCAGTAGGTAGCTCAAACAACATACTTGAAATGAAGAGAATTGACTGAATCGCTCCAATTTGGGCCCCTTGCAACCCACGCTCGACTAAATAGATAGCAAAGATACCTCGTGCAAAATCTAAGTTTGAAAAAAGATGATAAAAATAAAATAATCTTAATTCTGAATTAATCTCATGTTTTTTCATTCATTAACCTAAGGGTATTGGGTGTTGTGTATTCTCTATAACAAAAGAGTTCATTCTCTCTTTTGGAACTCTTGGATTTTCAATTTTAAGTCCTAATTGAATAGGAATTGTGTTCGGGATAAATGCTTCTGCATAAAAAGGGATCTCTCCTCCCGTTGCACAAGTAAAGTGATAAGTTACACCTGGGGGTAATTCATCAAGAGGTCCCTTTTCTCGTTTCAAAAAACTACTCAATATCTCTCCCCCTTCAGGGGACTTAAGATAATAATCTAAACACTCATCATTTCCTCCTCCAAGGGAGTAGGCCTCAAGAGCTTGTATACACTCACACAAAGAAGAGCTAATTTCATTTTCTGCACCGAAACTCAGGCCAAGGACAGCTCCCCCCTTCGTAAATCTCTCATCACTTTCATTAATGAGTAAACTACAGGCTGTTCCTTCATTATATTTTGAATTTATAATGTAATGTTCAATTCTCCAGCCACTTAATCTGATAATATCTTCCAACTCTGTTGATTTTCTTTGAACTGGTCTTATTAAACGATCTTGAAAATACCACGCACTTAGGAAGTTATGCCTTTCTAACACTTCGCCTTCGGCCCTTCTTACTGCATCCTCTTTTGAGATTCCTACAGCACACCCATTACTAGTATGACTATAATACTTCGCCTTAGAACTTTTTCTGATCGGTCGATGAGCGAAGAAAATATTACTCGACTCACTATTAGAAACTTGTTTCCACTCTACTTCTTTTTCATCAACATTTTCTTCAATAAAAAAGTTTCTAGGGTTTAAATAGTCTGTATTACTGTCATCGAAAAGAACTTCAATATCTGATGTAATTGAATTCATAACCGATCGTTCAAGATGTTCACCATATGCAGATAAAAACCTTGATTCAGAATTAATTCCTTTTCCTAAAGATGGAGAACCATCTTCACCTACAATAAGAACGACTTCCGGAAGGTTTTGGTTAAAGGGATTAACAATCTCTTGATAGGATAAATCTTCTTCCATTTCAGGAATCCACCCTATTCCAAAGGTAAGCAAGTTCACAGTGCTTCTTGCAATTGTTGATTAGGTTTTCTTTTTCTTTTTTGCTGTAGTCATCCCTAGACCTGAGTACGTTATACCAAATATCGCAGTGATCACTACTTTCATTGTAAAAAGCATGGTCAAATAGAGGTTTCATCGCCTTTTTAGGGATTTCATATTTTTCAATCAAAGTTCCAAATTGAGGATCATCCTCAATTTCTTCTACCGTTGGAGGAAGCTCCATCATAAAGAGTAAAGCCGCATATTCATATGCAGATCTCTGTCCCGTATCAAAGAGAAATTGAACAAAGTTTTCGACATCATTATTTTTAAATTCATGAGGAAGCTTTTCCATATCAAATTCATAAAACTTTGAAAGTTCGGTATAAATTTTCCAATGATTCTTTTCATCACTACAGAAGAAATCCCAAAAGTCTTTTTCTGATTTGCTTAGATTTGGATTTGTCGCTACGCCAGTAATATGTCTTTCAGCAGACCATGTATATAAGAAGCATTTCTTAATCCAATGTTCAATCTCATCTGAGTCGACTTCGCCATTAAGTAAATTATATATAAATGAGCCTTCCTTATAATATTCAAATATTTCTTTTTTCATACCATGAAACAAATCGTGACATATATTAAGCCCCGTCACGATACCCTCTGTTTCATTTTCAGTAATCATTCCATTTTGCCCTAAAAAATTTAAGACATCTTGAACTTTTGAGACTTCTGAATAGTTGTTATCAACAAGAACCTCTTTAACAACAGTATAATCATCTAAGTCGGCAAGAGGCAGTTCAATATCCGACTCATCACTAACAATACTCCCCTCTTTAAAAGAAAAGTATGGAGAGAGTGTGGGTCTTTTTATCTCTAGAATTTGGTATGCTTCAAAATCAAGTTTCATATTTTTTTATCTCTTCAATATAAAATTTTTCAAACTCTATTGGTCTATACTGTGGTCGAAAACAATTCATAAAATCGATATCTGTAGCTTCATTTAAAAGGTCCTCTCGATTATTCCAGACATACATGGAGTTTTCTGAAACAAGGTGGGCCTCCTCTCTAGCATAAATAATTTCATGAAAGTCATACATGAATCCAATCATCCCAAAGGCAAACTTCTCTTTTGCTTCTTCATATGTAAATTTCTCACTTAACTTGTAAAAGCAAGAGTCGCTATAAGAAAATTCGAATTGCCAGGATTCACTTCCCTCTCTTAATTCTAAATATAACCCTCTATAATCATCTTGTGGGTAGGCAATTTGATAATACAAAGCCTTATTTAGTTTGTTTGCCCCTAAAGAAATAATACTGCCTAACTTGTTCTCAATATATTCTATCGTTTCTTGAACAAACCCTTCCTTTTCATTAATTCTTTTACAGTAAGGAAGTAGGTCATATGTTTCAAATTTTGAAGTATCCAACTGTCTATTTAAACTTTCTTTCATTTCACAGTAGTCAGCATGATCGCGATTCTCGGAGAATTTATCACCAATTATTTCGTATGTAGTTCCAACTCCAGCTACGTTAAAGTTTATATTCTTGTAATCTACTTCTCCTTTCTCAACTAGGTCATCATGTGAAACACAGAACATCAATTCATTATGCTCACTCATCTCTTTCGGGTAGGCCCAACCTTGCCCACTAATAAGAACCTCTTTCGGAGAAAATTTATCAATATATCTTTGTAAAAAGCTATAGATGTAATCAAAACATTCGTTATGGATATTGTTATCGAGATTGTGTAGTTTGTAGATCCTTTGAACAAAGTTGTTTGTGTAATTATCAATTGTTCTGTTAGGACAATATTCTTCTAAGTATGTAATCGTTAACTCTGTAGGTATCGTATCGATAGGCGTATAAAAACTTCCCTTCGTTTTAATATCCTCGACAAGGAAAGAGTAAACATCAGGTTCAAATCTAGATTTCACAGACGGAAGAGGTGTTAATTCAAGGTTCCCAATATTTAGTTTCTCTAACGACTCTAGTTCCTTCACGTTGAACTTCATTTCTTTTAATGCATTCTTAATTGCTCTTGTAGAAATATCTGGGACATAGACAGTATCAGGCTTACAAATATCTCGAATTTTAAACAAGGACTCAATATCAAAGTGATCAGCATGCTCATGTGAAATTATAACAGCATCAATTTTACCAATTTTTTCAAGGTTTAAAGTTCTGTTAGGCCAAACATCTAAACGTGTATTACCATTACCCATTCTCTCATAGAGAGGATCAAGTAGAACCTTTGAGCCATTCGAGCCCTCGAATAACCAACCTTGATGTGCTAAAAAAGTAACCTTCATAAAAACCTCAAAACATGGATAGTGCGTACATTGGAAATAAACTATTTGGTCCTAACACTTGGTTAAATCCAATTCTGTTTACATAGCCAGAGATACAACTTCTTTTTCCTCGATTCGATAATTCCATCTGAAGAATTTGAGATATACATCCTGACTCGAATGCACAGTGCAATAAATTATTATGGTATTGTCTCACAATTTGGATAAGATCAAAGCAAAATAGAAGTGTGACACCAGAGTCAATTTCCCAGTTCTCATAAAACAATTTATCGAAATCATCACTTTTGATTTTAACCCTACATAATAGGTCTGACTCTGGAATGTATTCATAGAGTCCATTAACTAAACCTTCTACTTCCCTGACAATAAAAAAGTATTTCAACTCTCTTTGTCCACCTGCGACTGGAGTCATGTAAAAATGGTTATTATCTGACGAACCTTTACGAGTACTCATGGAAAGCTTAATCAACTCGAATAAATCTTTTTTTTCATACGAAAACTCTTCAAGAATCTCCCTTGAAGACTTGCGCCCTAGAAGAGAATCTTCCAAAGTTACCGATGAGTTTAGTCCAATACCCGAAAGGGAAATCTCTTCTAAATACTCAACCTCAGTAGGGACAAATTCTGTTTCATTCTTAAGAACTGATTCCAATTCTTTCACGAACTCTAAGCTTAAGTTTTTATCCATTCATTCCTCAAAATAAAAAAAGGGAAACAAATTGTTTCCCTCTAAATATTATACTCAATTTTAATTGATAAAATATTTTAGTTACATCTTGCTGCTGAAACATCTGCCATATCTGCTGAAGCTGGCTTTCTCTTGATGATTCTTGCTTTAAGGTTTTTAACTAGATCTTTTTTCTCAGCTGTTTTTTCGTTCTTTTTCATCTCATTCTCCTAAAATTATTGTTCTGTTGATGACTTATATAAAGCAGGCCTTGTGCCAAAATGGGAAAGTCCTAAACTACTGTAATCATAGACATGCTTAATGTGATTGTGTTCCAGATAGGAAACAAAAGTGTTCTCTTTAAGAACAAGGTTTTGAGTAAATTGGGCACAAAAAAAGGGAAACAAATGTTTCCCTTTTTCACTTATAAATTTACTTTTTAAGTACTAGTTACATCTTGCAGCAGAAACGTCTGCCATATCTGTAGACGCTGGCTTTCTTTTGATGATTCTTGCTTTAAGGTTTTTTACTAATTCTTTTTTCTCTGTGTTTTTTTCGTTCTTCTTCATGTCTTTCTCCCGTTTATCACGAATAAGTTTCGTATTGTTTGATGCTTTTATATATTGCAGGAGCTGTGCCAAATATTAAAAAGTCTAAGAGCTTGAAAGTTAAAGGGCCTACCCTGTTAGTTATTTTGACATGTTTAGAAATATAGACAGTTTTGAGCTCCTGTATTGCAATTACAACCACTTAAGTATTCACCAATCAAATTAATACATTAGACCAAACCATCATTAGTTATTTTAATGAGTATATAAATTCTATTAATTTTACGAATATCAAGTCTAGACCTATTCTGAGATCAACATAACAAACACAGGAGGAGTTATGAAATTTTCTAAAGTAGTTCAAAAGGTAAAGTATGTAATGGCAATGACTGCGGTTCTCACTTCTATTGGTTATTCAGCTAATGCTTATGCTGATTTTATTAATACCAATGAACTAAGAGAGTTATGTTTGGCCGGTGGTGGAGATTATTACGAAAAGTCTGATGGGGCCTTCGGGTGTAAATACTCAGACGGAACCCACATTTTCTGTGATGTCTTTGGAAGATATTGCTTTGTAGCTAAGGATGACAAGGCAAAGTTGGCCCCCAAGCCTACTGGCAAGCCATCAAAGGTTCGTGCTTTTGACTTTCTTAAAGAGAGGCAGTTTAAGCATGAGGATGGTGTTGTAAATGGATACACACCGATTGGTAAAAAGAAGAAAAAATTGAAGTTTAGAAAGGTCTTTTAAGGACAAAGAAGCTAGTGAGTAATAAATCTTATTATTCACTAGCTTTGATTTAAAATATTATAACTTATCGCAGACTTTGATTAGCTTTTTCATACTCTTATATAGCTTCTTCCCATCGGCCCTAACTTTAAAGAAACCTTGATCATTATAGCGACTCCCTACGAACGTATAGTTTGTCTCATTCCAGTAGCGATCATTTACATCTCTCATAGTGTAGACACTCATCAGTACAGGGTCATTTTGATTAAAATGATAAAGAACTAGAGCACCATTCTTATCCCACTCAGGGTCTCCGTAGGCTTGAATTTCTAACTTAGAGAGGTCAAGGTCTCTAAAGTTAACTCTTGAAACACCTACGTAAGCGGGCTCATTTGGCATTTGACTGATTTGTTGAATTTCGAGTGTACAAGCATCAGTAGCTGAAGGTCTTGCCATAAAATCGTTAAACTCATTGATAAATGGAGTTGTTGAATAGTTATGGACAATTTTACTTATTACTTCTTGAAGCTTTTTGGCCTTAGACTCATTACCTGCATGAGCAGAGAATGTGAGCATAAATGCACAGAGCAAGATCATCGTTTTCATATAGAATCCTCTTTTTTTAAGTATTTATAGAGGTTTCGTATCATTATGATGAATGGTCTGCAACTCAAGAGTCCTTAAACATATAAAGATTATAGGTACTTAGAATTATACCGTAGAGAAATCTTTCCTTAGCTAGGGAGATTCGACAGTACATCGTTGATTCGCCCCTGTTCCTTCTGTAGTTGCTTAATTAATCCTCTTCCCTTTTGGGAGATCGAAAAGAACTTCACCTTCTTCTTAACTCTTGGATTTGAAGAGACTCCCCAAGAATGAGTCACATAACCACCGTCACATAAACTATTTAATCTCGAGAACACCAAGCTCTTCCCCGCCCCTAACTGATGCTTCCTTTCTACTTCCTGTGCCACTAAAGCTGCAAATGGTTGCATACCAACGGAGGGCATTCTCTCAACAAACTTTAATATGTAGAGAGTTAGAAAACCAAGTCGAATATTGCTTATTTCTTTATTCATTTAAAACTCCACTTTAAATTTATATATTAAATTTAATATATAATTTTAAAATAAGCAATGTGGAAATTTTATCCCCTAATCAATTTTCACAAGATGTAGGTCTATGAATTTAGATGGGAGATACTGGGATTCATGACAAGTTATTTGCCATCACAAGCCCCCTGTAATAGAAATTATTCACAAATCTAACCAAGGAAATCATATGAAATCACTTATTTGTTTATCAGCTTTCTTTATTCTTCAAATGAGTAATGCAATGGCCCTAGATATTACTTGTGAGGGACCTAATCTTCATTATGTTAATCAATTTGATATGCAAACTTCTATCGATATAAATGTAGAAGAGCTAACTGAAGAAGTCGTAAAACTTGAAGGTGTTGATCTTTTAATGACCGTTAGAAACTCTGGTTACAACTCGCAATCAGAGACAGTCCAACTTGAAGATTTAAATCTCTCTGTTAAAAAAGTAAATCGTCCTGACGTTTTTGGGAAAGAGTTTGTACATTTAACTTTTAAATCTCGAAAAGATATTAAGCCAAAAGTTTATGGAAATGTTCTCATCGGTTACCCGGGAATCCTTAGTTCATTCATTAGAATTGGTGGACTAAGACAATATAAATCTTCTTGTAAATAAGTCTTCACTTAAGAAGGTAAAATTCATAATCAGATTGGTCATTTAAGCTTTTATGGCTTCTTTGTTTTGGTAATACAAGAAGAGCGTATATGCTCTCTTGTATTTTCTCTACTCTAAACTTTAAACCATTATTTAAATTTAACACAGATGGTTTATGTTTAGAGTGTACAAATAAAGAACCATATAATTTAGCTTTTACATGTTTAATACTATTAAAAGAAACAATCGGTAGTGTTGATGGCCCATCATAGTTTTCCAAATGATTAACTATCCTAAATCTCCACTTATTAAACTCCAAAAGAGTATCTTCATAATAAACACCAATAGGAAGACTGAGTTCAAGAGCCTCTATAAAGTGTAACCCCTTTGTTTCATCTTCAGATCTCATTCCCTTCATCATATTGTTAAAGAAGTCTAAGTTTCCCTTAAAATAATGTCTTTTCAAAAACTCAAGATAGATCCAACTTCCATACATAAAGTAAGTTTCATAGTTATCATCATAATGAATAGGCCACTCTGGTCTTTGTAAAAAATCATTTATCTCTGTTTCGTAGTCCTTATTAAGACCCATTGTGAATTGTTCTTGTATAAAGTTAGCTCCCATTTCATAAAACGAACCTTGGTTTTCTCGCCACTGATAAGCAGCTTGAATGGCATGATGAAGTTCATGTGTAAGAGTTGCGCTGGCCTGCTCCCCTCCATACTCTCCCCATGGGTCATGGGACAAGTAAGAAGTCATACCTCGCCACCAAATAGAATGATTTATATCTACTGCCATAGCTCCAGAATCAATTCCCCTAAGTAGAAAGACAGATAAACGAGAACTGGAGACACCTGATGAGTGATGACCAAATGGTTCTAACAACCTCAACACTTGGGTCTGCTCAAAATAAGCTCTCTCAATCATCCCTAGGTTTTCTTTTATTGTTTTCTCATTTTCATAAGCTGAGTAATAGACTGTAATTGGAAAAGATTTAGACTCTATTGTTTCAAAGCAAGAGATATATCTAGTTGGTTCAAAGTTAGAATTAATATTCAAGCTCTGTGAGCACTCATTAGAATAAGCGACGCTCATCAAGTTGAATAAAAATAGAGTTAGAAAAACTGGCTTCATTCGAAATTTCTAACATAAAAGATGTCAAAAAAAAGTTGGATTAGCATTGGAGGGTAATAATTCCAATCTCTAAGTACTTAAGAAATGGAAAAAACTAGGCCCATTATCTGGACCTAGCCTAGTATGAATTAAAGAACTTTGATTAATTGAACTTTAAACTTAAGAACTGAGTTAGGTCCGATTGCTCCACCAGCACCTTGAGGTCCGTAAGCAATTTCACTTGGAATCGCTAGTTCCCAAACATCTCCCTCTTTCATTAACTGAAGAGCTTCTGTCCAACCTGGGATAACTCCATTAACTGGAAAGCTGATTGATTCATTTCTTTGGTAAGAAGAATCAAATACTGTTCCATCAACTAGAGTTCCTTCGTAATGAACTTCAACTTTGTCAGTAAGAGTTGGAGTAGCTCCAGTCCCTGTTTCAAGTCTTAAATACTGAAGACCAGTTGATGTTACTTCAACACCTTCTCTCTTCTTATTTTCTTCTAGGTAAGCCAAACCTTCTTCAAGGTTTTTACTTCCCATTTCGTTTTGAATTCTTGTCGCTGCTTCTTGCATTTTTTCTTGAAAAGCTGCCATGATAGTTCCAGTTTCTTCTTCGTTTAGGTCACTATTTTCACCTAAGTAAGAAGATCTAACTCCTTGGCCAAAGCAATCAAAATCAATTTCAATTGATTGTTGTTTAAAATCGGCTCCAATTTGACGTCCGATAATATAACTAATTTTTTCTTGATCATTGTTCATTCTGTACCTCTTTATTGTTATTGAATTTAGGGAAACATAGTGCACAAATGGCCAAATGCCAATAGCTAAGCCCCTCAAGAAGGGGCGAGCACTGTGTCAATCCAATACTTAAGGCGCTGCTACTTACAGATGACGTTTAAAGAACGTTGCTCTTTAACAAATGAAAGTCGATGTCTTGAGTCTTCAAGCAAACTTCCAGTTACCAGGGTACCGGTTGTATACTCAGGTCCAATATAGATTCCCATCTTATAGTTTCCGTCTTTGTACAGAGTTACAGAGTAGTGGAAATTCTCAATTTGACCTTCATACATTTCAAAAGCAGTCGTATCTATCGTTTTTAAAAGGCTAACTTTTTTATGAACTGGTTCATAGTCATCATGAAAATCAAAACGTCCCTCACAATCAAGGGCCCAAGAGCTAAAAGAAAAAGTAGTAAAGGCTACAAGGACAATAGTATTAAAGAATTTATTCATTTAAACCTCACAAGTGAAATTGACTCATCACAGCCAATAAGAGTAGTTCTCCTTATAGTCCATACTTATGAAATTTAATTGTAATTTTTATTTCAAAGAAGAAAGATCGTTCACAGAGCGTGAACAATCTTTCTATATAGTTAATTTTAAATTGGTGCTTAAATTATAGAGGTTCTTTATCGTCTAAACTTCCGTAACGATGTAGATCAATGATTCCACCATGTATTGGGTTTTTTCTAATATAAGTCGAGTTTACCTCATCTATAATTGTCCAAAAATCTTCAGAGTTTTGATCAAGTCCATAGACTTTATTAAAGGCCATAAACCTTCCTCTAGAAGTCAGTACTTTTAAATCTTTGATAAAGTCGTCTACTTCATTCGAGTTGATCATATAAATTTTCTCTGGAAAGTTTATAAAGATTCCTTCAAATATTTCAAGATAATCGAGTTCTGGTCTTCTCTGTGTTTTTTCAAAGTTCGTATCAGTAAAACTCAATTTATTTCTTGTTTTATAATATCTATTCGCCGTAATTGTAAAATACTCTATCGAGCCATCTTCATTAGCGACACGCAGGTAAGAAACGTTTGGCATATGAGTTCCCATTGTTCCTTTGATATCACTTAGGTTTTCAAGTTTCGTCTTAGTGTTATTCTCACTCATAAATCCTGATTTAATGACGAAGCTTCTCTCGCCAACGACTTCAGGTTTAAAAGTTTTCTCTAAGATCTCCCAAAGAAATCCAGAGTAAGAAGATACTTTCTCGAACGTAAATCCATTTTCTTCATTGTATGGATAAGTAAATCCATTTATAAATTGATAGTTAGCATCTAGTCCTTCAACTAAAGACTGCCTAATTCCATCTCTATGCTTTGGTGGAATTAAAGAGAGTAAATGATTTTCAGCCTCTTTCTTAACATCAAAGAGATAGGTAACAACTCTCGATTGTCCAAGAAGGGCCTCAGAGATTTCTGTCGCAACATTACAAAGATAAAAATATCTTTCAAAAATTGCGAAGTCCATCAATAGCGCTGACCTTGGCATTTTCCCTGGCTGACCCTTTACTGTAGATGCTGTCCATTGATGACGAAGAACCGTCACAATTGCATTTTTATCTTCTTCATTATCACCCAACCAAATATCATCAACTGTTAATCCTTCAGGGTGTAATTTCTTTGAATATTTACTCTTTATCTTGGCATATTTTCTTTGTTCTTTATTAAAATCTCTAAAAGGACTTATCCGACCTCCAGTTACATTTGGAATTGGAAGGTACTTTCCAGCTTCGTCATAAAATTTCTTTCCATAAGCAACAGTAGGATCAGAGTCAGGCTTGATGAAAACATGAAGCATATTATCCCAATAAGGAGCAGATGCCCCTTCTGTTCGACAGTTTTGAGACCTTGCAGAAATATCTAATAGTAGATGGGCATTTTTAAGCATCCAAGTATATCTACTTTTTGCAGGAATATGTTTAAATGCCACTAAAGGGTTTGTATTCTTAAAACTAAATTTCACATGATTGTTTCCATGACCCCAGTCAATATTCCAAAACATTTCTTTAAGCTCTTTTAAAATATTGTCATTCACTTCATAAACAAAGTGGTTCTTATCAACAATCGTAGAGTGAATTTTTCTTAAACGATAATAAAAACCTTCAACCTTGGGTTTATCAAATGCATGAATTGTTGGTGAAACAACTATTGGTTTTGGATAAGCAGTTTTTGACCTTACAAGTTCATAGAACTCTCCGGGAGACTCCTCAAAGTAAAGACGAGCGAGAAAAAGGTGCTCGTATAAAAACCGTGAAGTCCATTTAGCTTTAGCACTGGAGTGATTAAAAAAGTTTTCCCATTTTCTTACGATCTCAGGATTTTTTGGTGTGGTTAACATTAATAGAGTTTCGGCCGAAGGAAGATCAGCGTTACCTCTAGAGTTAGACCAATTGAAAAGTGTTGCAAATTCAACAGGACGAAGAGGGTGCATTTTGTATGGCATACCTGGAACATTATCGTACGACTTTCGTCCCTCTCCACAAGAGTTATTATCAGGGCCCATCAAGTCTAGCCTATCCAGTACTTCTTGATTTTCATATTTATTCGCAAGTGCTGCAGTAAGAATCGAATTTCGACCTAGTCTATCTCTACTCCCAGATCTTCTCATCCTTCTTTGAATTCCTAGAGGTGATTTAAGTACAGAATAAAAGCCTCTTTTACGCCACTCGGCTTCGCCTGCGGCATCATGAAAAAGTTTATTTCTCGTAACATCTGTTAGGACTCCACCCGTATTTTTCTTAGTATGTGCGCCACGAATTAGCCCTTCAAGGGAAGTCAGCTTAAGCCTACATTCAGACTCTCGACAAGAGTGACAGGCGACACACCTTTTATCTAGAATCGGCTTGACCTGTCCGTAGAAGACATCTTTTGATTCACTCGTCATTTTGAAATCTTGATTTCGATAATAAGACTCAAACCCCATGGCATCAGAAGCTATTCCAACTTGGATGACTATGAATAAAATCTTTAGAAAACTGGTCATAAATGTTCCAAGTGTCGAATTCATAGACATGGATTTTCTCCTAATTTCAATAACTTAAGCTTAGTTTTTAATGTTCTTTCCCTTATATAGGCAAGGTCTGTGCCATATGAGAAGATGCAAGCGAAATGGACACTCAAATTGAAAAAATCATCTTAGAAGCTACTGGCTCTAGCCGTATTGTTAATACAGAATTGATTCAAAATCTTTGGAGTGGATACGGACAACTCAATCGAGTCGTCACAGATCGAAGTTCTGTGATTCTTAAGTTTATAAAGTTTCCTGATGAGACTAACCACCCAAGAGGTTGGAATACAAATATTTCTCACCAGCGAAAAGAAAAATCTTATCGTGTAGAAATGAATTGGTACGAAAGCTTCAATAATGAGATTGAATCTGCATATTCGCCTCGGCTTATAACAAGAGGTGAAAATAGTAACCAAGAGAAATGGATTATTCTCGAAGACCTTAAAGAGAAAAACTTCACACCTAAAGCGGCTATAGAATGGGAAGAAACTAAGCTTTGCTTAAAATGGCTTGCGAAGTTTCACTTACATTATCTAAACAAATCCAATGATGATCTTTGGCAAGTTGGCACTTACTGGCATCTTGAGACAAGACCGGATGAACTTGAGGCCCTAGACGACTTAGATCTTAAAAATGCAGCATTCAAAATCGATGAGAAATTGAATGAAGCGAAATACCAAACTCTTGTTCACGGTGATGCCAAATTAGCGAACTTCTTATTTAATGGACACGAAGTCGCTGCTGTCGACTTTCAATATGTTGGTGGTGGAGTTGGGATTAAAGATGTTGCTTATTTCTTGAGTAGTATTTATTACGAAGAAGAACTAAAGAAAAATGAAGACCTTTGTCTCGATTATTATTTTAGCGAGTTAAATAATAAAAAAATCGAAAAAGAATGGAGAGAGTTATACCCTTATGCATGGTGCGATTTTTATCGATTTTTGAAAGGCTGGTCTCCTGGCCATTACAAATTAAACTCATATTCAGAACAAATGAAAAATAAGGTTTTATCATGGATTTAAATTTAGAAGCTCTTAAAAAACTTTCTGAAACAGCAAAAGCAGCTGCTCTAAAAGCAGGAGAACTTATTTCGAGCAACCAAGGTGGCAAAGTAGATGTCAATTCCAAGAGCGGTGGAGAGAACATTGCTTCTCAAGTCGTTACCGAAATTGACCTCAAAGCAGAAGAAATAATTCTAGAGATACTCCGACCAACTCTTGAAGAATTTGATCTAGGACTTCTCGCAGAAGAAAGCGAAGAGGACAATAGTTCAAGATTTGAAAAGGATTACTTCTGGTGCATTGATCCTCTAGACGGAACACTTGCCTTTAGTCGAAATGAAGATGGTTACAGCACTTCTATTGCTCTTATCTCAAAGACAGGCGAACCAATCATTGGTGTTGTCTATAACCCAAGATCTAACTCCCTCTACCATGCGATCAAAGGACAAGGAGCATTCAAAAATGACTCTCCTCTGACAGTTTCAAAAAGTTCAACAGACCTTACTCTTCTTTATGATCAAAGTTTTCTCAAAAGACCAGACTATGAAGATCAAATTAAAAACCTAAAAAGAGAATTGTTAAAGATGGGTCTCGAAAAACTTAATATGTTTCATCTTGGAGGTGCTGTCATGAACGGCATCACCACAATTGAAATGGCGCCTGCTCTTTATTACAAGCACCCAAAGAGCTCACTCGGCGGAGGAAGTATTTGGGACTTTGGAGCAAGTTCTGTTATCCAATCTGAAGCAGGTGGTTTTAATAGTGACTTCTACCATGAGCCACTAGATCTTAATCGATCGGACTCTACTTTCATGAACCATAAGGGTGTTATTTTTTCTTCAACGAAGAAACTATTAGAAGTTATTCCTAAAACCTAGGATATAAATTAAATTATTTCTCAAAGAAAAACTTAGATTCACCAAATGCTGGAACGAGTTCATCGAACCAAACAGCATTTTCATCATACTTAGCTAAAAAAGGCTTCTTAATGTGATCTGGGTTTCGAGCTTGTAACAGAGTCAACACAAATACTTTCTCACCATTAATAACATTCATCCCTTCAATAGCGACTTTACCAGGGTGAGCAGACATAGAAGGTCCTCTCACAGTTCTAGCGAGTCCAGAAACTTCCTGAAGTGCATTTTTATAAATCTCCCAAGTCTTTGCGAGCGGAAGAGAGAAATAGTTTTTAGGGCCCGTGTCTCTTTCAATAAAGAAGTAATAAGGAATCATTCCAAGT
The DNA here is from genome assembly GCA_023954635.1 of Bacteriovoracaceae bacterium. Lineage (GTDB taxonomy): Bacteria > Bdellovibrionota > Bacteriovoracia > Bacteriovoracales > Bacteriovoracaceae > M0603. The sequence goes on along the minus strand of JAGSHI010000031.1, from coordinate 6,167 downwards.
CGAACTTGTTCCTTCCACATTTTAGCCCACATCGCAGAATCATCATTTATATGTCTAAGAAGTGGAGCTTGAGTTCTTATTTGAGTGCCAGTTTGGCGAATATTATGAATGGCTTCCTGAAAAATATCAGTTTGCATTTCATTGATATGATTAATATGGGCCATGAAAGCCAATTGTTTTCCAGAGTCGTTTACTCTCTTAAAAAGATCTAAGACTTCTTGTGAATCTTTGTCACTTACAAACCGTTGTGGCCAATAACTAAGACTCTTACTTCCAATGCGAATATTTTGAATATGGTTATATTCAGGACTAAGAAGTGGCTCCAAGTACTTTTGAAGTAGTTTGGAGTTCATCACCATAGGATCGCCACCAGTAAAAAGAACATCAGTTAGTTCTTCATGCTCTTTTAAATATTTCAAATAAGTCATTTGTTGATCGGTAGCAAACTTAAGATCATTTTCACCAATAAACTGAGGCCATCTAAAACAAAAAGTACAATAACTATGACATTGCTGTCCGGCCGATGGAAAGACGAGCGCAGTCTGCTTATATTTATGTTGAACACCTGGAACTGGCCGATCTTCAAAGCTTGGAACATTGCTGGAAAGTTGTCCCGCAGGGTGTGGGTTCAACTCATTTCTAATTTTAAAAATAGTTGCAGCCAAATCTCCTTCAGTTTGTCCGGAGTCAGATAAGGCAGTTTTCATAAGGTTGTAGTGCGATTCGTCCAACATTCCTTTTTGCATAAAGGTAAGTTGATAAATAGGATCATTTGGGATGTTATTCCAATCAATCAAATTCTCAGCGACATAATTATTGACTCGAAATGGCAAAATATGGGCAACAACCCTTAACGCTTCCTTTGCCTCAGGTTCTAGTTGTTGATACTGAGGTAACTGTTCGATATTACGAAGTGTATATAGTTTTAGAGTTGTTTGATTCATTGGATGAAGAAAACATATCCCCGGCTTCGAGTCAACAGCTGTAGATTAAACTTATACTTAACAAGCCAACACTGTTTGTTTATAGATAAAGAAGTACTTTTAAAACAAATCTTTCAAGAAGTGAGCACAAGGTGAATAATTAATTATGTTTTTTGGACAACCTATTACCTATGAAGAACCTGTTTTTAGACCTCCCTCAGAGTGGAGATCACTTCTCATTCAAGTAACTATTGGCTGTTCAAATAATAAGTGTACCTATTGCGATATGTACCGTTCAAAAACTTATCGTGTTCGAAATCTTGATGACATAAAAAAAGATCTTCAAAAATGTGCTGACTCTGGAATGGCTCCAGATAAGATTTTTTTATGTGATGGTGATGCTCTTGGTGCTCCTATGGAAGTTCTTGAAGCCACACTTGATACGATAAACGAACTTTTTCCTGATGTTAGGCGAATTGGTGTATATGCCACTGCTGAAAATATTCTTGAGAAGTCTGAAGAGGAACTAAAACGTTTAGCAGATAAGAAACTAAACATAGCTTACCTTGGTCTTGAAAGTGGTGACGATAAAGTTTTACACATGATAGTAAAAGGTAATACTGCCGAAGACATGGTCAAGGCTTCTCTTAAAATCAAAAGCTGTGGTTTTAAACTCTCTACTATTGCCATGCTTGGAGTTGGTGGTAAAAAGTATTCTCAACAACATATAGAGAATACCGCAAAAGTAATTTCTCAAACTAACCCTGAGTTTTTCTCGTTCCTAACAACTTTTGCTGTTCCAGGAACTCCTTATCATACGATGGTTGAAAGAGGTTTAATTGAACCTCTGACTTCAAAAGAATTACTCATTGAGATGCATGATATTTTAGAGCTCTCTAGTTTTGATTTAAACTCTGTTATCTTCAGGGCCAACCATGTTTCTAATGCGCACCCGCTTGGGGGAACTCTTCCAAAAGATAAAGAGAAAATTCTAAAGACTATTAAAGGCTGGATTGATCAAACTCCAGAGGGTCTTTATCCTACTGCTCCTGAACGTATGTAGGGAATAGTTAAAGTTGGTAATTGAAAAAGATTGCTAAAGTAGAAGTCTTATTCTTGTCGACGATTGGGCTATTCCTGATTTCTTCAGATAGAAATTTTAAATTATAAAATGTCATTAACTTCCATTTCTCAGATAATGTAGTCCGAACGAATGTGCCGAATGCTGGGGACCAAGAATCTTTTGTTATAAATTTTACTCGTTGACTGGTTACTTCTGAATCTTTAACCCCATAATAATAATTATTATATGAATGACTATTATACTGATAGCCAACAGACGCTCCAACCATTGTAAATGGCCAGTCCTTGAATAGGACACTTATTGGAAAGTTTGTTCTAAGCTTAAGTTCTCCTTCATAACCTCCGTGAACACCTAGAATATCTCTCATTACTTTTACATCTAGCTTTAACTTCCAAAGTCTGAAGTTGAGTTGTCCTCCACTCAAGACAGTGCCTTTACGTTCATCCATGCCACTTAAAGCTGATGAATCATCAGACTCATAACCTCCAGCGAAAAACTTACTATCGACCAAGACACTGGAACGAAACCAATCATTGTTATAAAAAGAATAACCAGCGTTTAGCCCTCTTAGAAAAAAATTACCCTTAATGTAACTTATGAGAGGCATTGGAAGATGTTTGCTATCGTCTCCCACGTATTCTGATTCACTATAGATATAACCAATCCCTACTCCAAGGCCTTCAGGTGGTCCTTTTTTCTTAGGGGTGCTTGATCCATATATGTTTACAGATATCAAGAGTATAAAAGCTATGGATATTTTCTTAAAGGTTCTCATCTATACGAAGCCTAAAATGACAGTGCTAATTTAACAAATGGTCCCCAGCTTATTGCAAAGTCACCTTCTCTGTTATCAATATGAGCTTCATTATTGTTTGCTGGTTCATCATCTAAGTCGTATTCGTCACCGAGAACCTGACTAACAATTCGACCATTAATACCACCAGCAAGAGCGATATAGTTAGTAGAAACTTTTCTAACGTATCCAAAACTTAAATTGTAATTGATAATTGTAGCAACAGACTTATTGGTTTCAGCTCCTGAAACTATTCGTGCACCAGGAGCGACACTAGGAAAATTTGGTGACAGTGTTGCTTCATTCAACCTATCACTTAAACCGGCTCCAGGTTTAACTAGTCCTAGTCCCCAGACCAGATCAATATCCCATGCAAGATAAAGTTTATCCGTAGCTGTATTGATAAATTTTATGGCCAGTGGTGATCCCTGATTCTTCATAATGGCTTTAAGATTATCAATCCCCAAGTGAAGCCCCAAGATTGTAAAAGAATAATCCTTATCAATCATTTGATCAGGGAAGGTTCCAACCCCATCGTTAGCAATTCCCGAGTCATCTCTTTTATATGACAAAGTCCAAAGTCCTGGTTGCTCAAGTCGATAGTAAGCAAATCCAAACTGAAGTCCTCGATTAAAATATTTCCCAAATGTAATGAACTTGATTTTTGCTTCAGCGTTTAGGTCATTTGGTCTTAATATGGTGGAGTGATTTACAGAGTCAGACGTCAAAGTACCTTTGACTCCTCCTGTTTCAACCCTTGTGTACCATCCACCTTTTGAGATACCAAAGAAGACAGACTCTAAAATACTATTTCCTTTTCTTCTTTCATTAAGTGCTGCTCCAAAACTGAATTCAATATCGGCCAATGGAGGTGGACTTGTTTCTACTGAGTAAGACACTCCTTCTTCGTAATCAAAAATTTCTGCCATATCTCCAAAGTTTGTATCCTTGAGAAACATTGTTGATTGTCTAGAAATTGCATAGAAGCTATTTGTATCCGCTGGAGTTGAATCTTTTGCCATTACAGTTGTTGATATCAATAAGAATAAAACTGCTAGAATTTTCATAAGTGCCTGCCCTAACCAAAATTAAATGTATTGAATTTTAACGACCAAGTAACAGCATGGCCATTTACTTGCTAGACAGATGTTCAAAATACTTGAAATTACAATTAATCAACTCTGTGCATCTAAATAAATTTAGAATTCATCATAAAAGAAAGATCAGAGTAATTTGATTCTACCCTTTGGATACGTTTTTTGATTCCAGCCTTAGCTTCCTCTTTTTCTTCTGCGCTATAGAAAGGATAGACCCAAGACTCTAAAGTATGAAACATTAAGGTTCTTAGTTTTAAAAAGAGATGCATTTTTTCTAAGTATTCAGGTTCAAGATTCATGTGTTTCCGGTAGCCATGAAAAAGGTCTCTAGAGCATTTTAATATAAACTCAGATGCATCTTCCCCCTCTGGAGGGAAAGTCATATATAGGACTGTAGCTAGGTCATTCAAGAAATAATTGTAACCCATATCATTAAAATCAATTAAAAAAAGATCATCACTTCCCTTTAAAACATTCCCCGGATGACAATCCCCGTGAGTTAAGCCATAAGTCTCCTCAGTCTTTGGAATGTTATTGATTTCCTCAAAAAGTTTTGCAAATTCGATATGCATGGATTCTTGTTCTCGAGGGACATACTTACTAAAATTATAATAGTCAGCGGTTTTTAAGGTAGGCCTATTATATTTCTCTAGAGAGTTTCCATACTTATGAAACAAACCTAAAACTTCACCTAACCTCTTCATAGTAGAGTTCTCGTATGCAATATCCTCTAGAATACTTCCTTCAATATACTGATAACAGCGTCCTATAAATTCTTCACCATTATTATCTGATACACATACTATTTCTGATTCCATTGCAGATAGAGGAACTCCTAATTTTTGTAATGAATATAATAACTTTTTTTCTGACTCGACATCTTCTAGTTTCTCCCATGAGCTATGAGAGATTTTTAAAACAGAAGGTTTTCCGTTTAACTCAACTTCAAATACATGGCAGGTAAAACCTTCAAGTTCTTTAACTTTACTTGAAGACAAGTTAAGTGAATGAATAATTTTGTGTTTAACTTCTTCATTAAACGATTCTTTTTCTAAACAAATCATTCCTTATTCTCCAAATCAAATTTCTTAACTACTAGCTTGCTAGTCACAATTAAAATATTTTTTTGTCATCTCGCTATCGCAGCTTTGTTCCTTAAATATTTTAGCCTGATCAACTCGATTGTTAGCTAGTAAGAAATCATAATATCTTCGACAATTGTACTTTTGTTCTCTATCACAACCTATTCTTATCATTTCCCCAGCTTTATCCTTATCACCTATTTCAAAAAAATGTTGAGAAGCAGACATACATGAATACTTCCCTCCAGCCTCACAGGCCTTTAAGAAAAATTCTCCAGCTCTAAGGTCATTAGCCCTTTTGAGAGTGTGTGCCAAACTACTACAGGTCTTAACATCTAACTCACATCCCTTTTTCCTAAATTCAAATGCAACCTTGTCTATCTTCGAATCACTAAATTCTATCAAGTTCCCAAGGCTCACACATGCTTCTGCATTGTCTTCATCACAACTTTTTCCTAAGTTTGATTTTATTTTCTTTCTGCGAGCCTTATTCTCATCGAAGTTAAACAAGCTAACACACGAGTCAACTTTATCTCCACTGCAATTATTAATGAGGTATTGTAATAACTTTTTCCGATTACCAGTTAAACGATAATATTCTTTGAGTTGCCAGCATTTTGAATCCTCTCCATTCTTGCAATCAATCTCGGCCTCTTCCCTAACATCAGATTTTGTTAAAAAGTCGTATCTCTTTTGATAGTACTTCTTATCATTGGTAACTTCTTTTTTTTCCTTTTTTACTTCTTTTTTATCTCTCATCTTTTCTTGAGGTTGCTTAGATTTTTCAATCACCTTTTTATAAATAATCTTATCTTTGACTTCTACTTTGACTACAGGCTCTACAGACTTTTTCCCGTACAAGAACGCACAAATCATCGAAAAGATCCAAACAAAACTTATCAACATTTTTTTAAATTGTGACATTCTAAATTCACCTTATTAAAACGACGACCCAGGTTGCTTTAGGAACTCCATCTCCTCCGAAGTAGACTCTCTATTAAGAATCTCATTCCGATGAGGGTATCTTCCAAACTGCTCTATGATTTTTTTATGTTTCATTTCAAAGTCTAAATTATTCTCAAGACCTTTTTCTGAAAAGAGTTTTACGGCTTCATCATGAATCTCAAGAGATTCACTATGCATATAGGGCATATATAAAAATGCTTTTTTGATAGGATCTAGATTTTT
>JAGSHI010000169.1 GCA_023954635.1 Bacteriovoracaceae bacterium | reverse complement strand
TAATAGGAAATTTTTATGAAAAAATTACTTTTTTTAGTACTACTTCTCCCCTCTCTATCCATGGCAGGACCATTTCAAATTACCCTAGACTCCTGTACAGGAGGTTGTAGTAATGCTGCTATAACTTCTTTGATTTCATCAATGGAAGCTCAAGTAAATGCCGATCTTCCTGATGCCGACCAAGCCACTTACCTCAAAGGAATGGCCAATGCCTCAGTGATGTCGACAAAGGGAGCCGGTACAGATTACGCAAATGATATAGATGTCTTTATCGTAGGTGGTGGCTTTAACGCCGGAGTCGATATTGGAAATCAATCTTTCGGAGATCTTCTCGGAGGAGATATTGATGGTAATCAAGTTGCAGGAGTTGGCCTAGCCCCTTCTGTTCTCATCGGTTTTGGTATGGGAGTCCTTCCAATCAAATGGAAGATTGTAAAACGCTCAAAGATTTTCGTTAACTTCTTTAGTTACGATGCAGGAGACCCAGGAGATGACCTAGAAGCAGAAATCTCAAACTTTGGTTTTCATATAAGAACAAAAATAATTACTCCACGAAACTTTGTTCCTCTTGGAATACTTAAATGGGGAGGAATTGATACACATATTGGTTTCGATCATTCTAGTTTGACTCTAAAGTACACTGAAAACTTTACTGAGACTTCCACAGACGGATCTAACTCAATGACTTATACGGGAACTGCTGTTGCTGGTGCTGAAGTCTCAACAAACTCAATTCCGATTGAAGTTTCAACAAGTATTCAAATGGGTTACGTTTTTACTCTCTACGGAGGGATGGGAATAGACTTTAATTTTGGATCAGCTAAATCAATTGCAAGTGTAGACAGTAATGTTGTCATCACGCCAGTGGCCGGATCAGCAACAGGAACTGCGACAATGGACTTAGGTCAAGAAGATAGCCCTTCAGCAATGACGGTTAGAACCTTTGGTGGAATTCAATTTAATATTCCACTTGTCAAAATATATGCTCATGTAGATAAGGCCCTCGGAAAGGGCCTCTATGGTCTTCATGCTGGTCTAAAAGTTACATTCTAGAAAAATTATGAAGCTTGGGATTGTCCTCCGCCGGATGATCCCTCAGTTTTTTTCTGACCTTGAGCTTTTTTCTTTTCTTTCTCTTTGTCCCCACCAATTTTACTTACACTACCGTCAGTAATGTTCCAATTGTCGAGTTCTGAAATAATATAAAGTCCACTCTTACCAATATCTTCGACAAGCTTTTCTATGCTCATAGCTGTGAAGTCTCTTCCATCATCTTTTAAAAGAGATCCAGATATTCTTAAGTTTCTTCCAGCACAAGAATAAGAGAGTTTAGTCATGTCTACATTGTTACGAACAAGGGCCCGTCTAACTTCTTTATTGACTTCAAACCTAGACTGCTTACCTTTCATGATTAATCCTCTTTTTTGTTGATTAGATTAATTCTTTTCGGTCAAACTTGAGAAAAAATGTACGCTTTTCTCAAGTTTTTTTTAATGTTGGGATTTGAACTATAAGGTATTAATTTTACTTACAATGATAACCTGTTGAGTGTACTCTCCAAGCGCTTCCATTCACTATTTCTTCGTCAAAATGAATAGCGTTTCCACCAGCATTGGCTATAAGGTTACGGGCGTGGTTCCTAGCAAGATCCACACTTCCCTTGTCGTTGATTCCAACTACTTTCTCAACCACTGAGCATTGGCTTCCAGCCTTACTTTTAAGAACCTCTACCTTCATTCCTTTTGAACTCAGTTTAGTTTGTGAGACAGAGCAAGAAACAAATATAAGTGCTATAAAAATGTTCAAGTATTTCATATATGACCTCCATTTCAAATAAGCATACATCAACCAGAATCAACGTCAATCCAAAGATTAGAATAATGTTCCAAGTCTGTTAATTATTGAATTCATTGATAAAATAAAATACATATGTTTAAAACTTTAATCATTGAACCAGACGATTCTCTAACAGACCTTTTAAAGGCAAATCTTGAAAGCGAATTCAAGGCTGAAGTGACTATTGCCAAAAATTATAAGTCTGCCATTGATGCAATAAATACCAAACACCTCGACATCATTCTCGTGAGAAGTAATATCAAAGAAGAAAATCTGGCGATAAAAGTCCTATGTTTTCTTGGAGAAAAAGAAATTAAAACTCCTGTTATTACTCTTGGTCCAGTTGAAGTTGAGGCCCTCGATTATATTGAACTAGACAGTACCCCTTCTGTTAGCGACATCATTGATAAACTAATAGAAACTTTAAAAATACCTGAAGGAGAATTAGAAAAAGTTAGACTCCCACAATATATAGGATTTCCTCTCCATCATTTTTTTCAAATGAGTCGATTTGTAAGTGATATTTATATCAAGTTAAAAAAACGTGGAGATTTCGAATTCGTTAAAAGAATAAATGCTGGCGATGACTTCGATAAAAAAATGTTATTAAAATACAAAGAGTCTGGTCTAAATGAACTTTATATCGAAAAAGAGTATCGACATAAATTCTGGGATGTACTGGTTGGAGATAATCTTAAGAGAATAAATGATTTAACAAAAGACCAATCAAACTATGCAACAGATAAGTTTGTAGAACTTTCTGATGATAGTTACAAGTTATCAGCAGAGCTTTTAGGTTCACTGGGCATAAATGAACAAACAGTAAAGATAGCAAGTGGTGCAATGGATGTTATGAGTAAGTCCGTTAAAAGTATGGATAAGTTAGGTCCCCTTCTTAGAAAGCTTATGTCTAACGAAGGAAGTTATGGATACAAGCGAGCTCACCTCATCACATTATTTTCATATGAAGTAATCTCAAGACTAGACTGGTTTGGAAAAGAACAAATTGATGAAACTTTTGAAAAAATTGTATTCTGCTCATTTATGCACGATGTAGTTTTAGCAGATGAAAAGTTGTTAAGAGTAAACTCAAAGATCGATCTTTATAAAGTTGAACTCGATGATAAGTCTAAAAGCCTAATTCAAAATCATGCTAATATTGTTTCGAGCTTAGTTCAAAAATTCCCACGTGCTCCAAGAGATGCTGATATTATTATTAAACAACATCATGGAACAACAAATGGGATAGGTTTCGCAGACCAACCAAATGCAAGTCTCTCAAAACTTTCGATTATAATTATTATATTAGAACGGTTTGTAATTCGTATTTTAGACTTCAACAAAGAAAAAGATACAATGAAAAGTATTCTTGATGACTTGAAACAAGATTACCAAATTCCATCTTATAAAAAGGTTATGGACGCGTTAACTGACACAATCCTAAATCAAGTTTCTTAAATTAAATAGGGTTTCCATTTTTAAAAGTAACTTCCATAGTCTTACCGTCTTTTCCAGTTTCTATCCATTTTCCATTTTTTAGACTATTTTTAAAGTGACCTTCTGATCTATCTCTTCCATCTGGATAAAAGAATTTCCAGACATCTTCTTTTTCACCTTGAATATAAATTCCTTCTGCCATCATCACTCCATTGGGATAATAATGCTTCCAGAAACCTTCTCTTAACTTATTAAGTAGTTTACCTTCAAGGGCCAGTTTCCCATCAGTGTAAAACATTTTATAGTTACCCTCTTCATCAATCTTTATATTATCTCCTTCTAGAATTTCAGTAGGAGGAATATTCCAATTAAAAGAAGGGATCTCACCTTCTTTTTCCATTTCAAAAACAATTTCCAATATCCTTACTCTGGCTTGATCTTGTTGGCGCTTTGTTACTTGGGTATATTCTACTTGATCCCAATACTCAGTTTGGACTCTCGGATGAAGTTTTTGTTCTACAAAGTCACTTTCCCAAGTACTGTTTTTTAAAGCAAAAATAAACGTATTCAGACCTTTGGGTTTTAATCTTTCTAGAACTTCTAACGTATATTCGTAATCAAGGTCAATAAACACCGTGAACTCAACCTTATTCTCAAGGGCCCATTTCATATAAACAGGATCTTCCAATAGACCTACCTGTGTCATCTCTCGGACAGTGTCTTCAGGAAAAAGCTCTAGGTTTTTGACAAAAGTCTTGAAACCTTTTACTCCCAATTTCTTATGTTTACTCAACGTGTACATTTGGATTAGTATACCACGAGCAATAAAGTAGGAAAGACGAATGCTTAGTAAGTTGATCGACAATTTAACATTTAACTCAATGTCCTCGAAGGCCTTTAGTAAAGTACTTGGAGACGCTTCAAGATCTGACGCTTACCTAAAATTCTCTTCACTAGTACATGGAACGAATTTTAAACAGTTTAACCTTCTCGACAGTGAACAGTTTGAATTGTTGATTAAAAAGCTTTCTTTGACTCAAGCCGACAATGTTCTCAACCTAGGTTGTGGACTAGGAGAACTTGATGCATACCTAAATCAGAGTTTTGGTTGCCAAGTAACTGGAATCGACTTTGCCAAAGATTATCTAGATTCCGTCAAAACTCCACAAAACGTGAAACTTATTCCAGGTGACATAAATAGAATTCCTAATTTTGAAAAGCAATTTTCTAAGATTATTTGTTTGGATAGTTTTTATCTATTAAAGAATCCTCAAAAAGTACTCAACTCTATTCATAAAAACTTACAAAAGAATGGATCATTTTTTCTTTTCTATGGGCAGAAAGTTTCAAAAGGACACCTTCCCTATTGGCTTGAACATAAAGGTTTTGAAACAGAGATTATGAGGTTTGAGAGTTGGAATACAGAATTCTGGAAAAAGTATAATCAGGCCCTTGAGACAACCAGAAATGATTTTATCCATGAAGGAAATTTAAGGCTCTGGGAAACAAAAAGAAGAGAATGGGACTTTCAAAAACCATTAATCGAAAATAATGACCTCATTAGATATTTCTTTATAATGAAAAAAATAGATTAATCCACTTCCTTTTCTTTTTTCCGACCTACAATTTTATCTGAAAACTCAATAAAATCATCAGTAATATCTTTTTTAACTTTTTCAGTTTTTAAAACTCTAATAGTCAAAGGTGTCACTCCTTTTCCTCTGAATATTAATTTATTATCTGAAGCTCTAAAGACAACTTTCGCCTTAATTTTTCTAAAGTAAGACTTACTGAACTTCTTCCATGATTTTTCAATTTTCAAAAATTTCTTGCTCAATATTTTATCTCGATCAACTTTCATTTTTGCTTCGAGGGCCTTCAGAGAGTTGCCATACTTAACAAGTTCATCTTTTTTTACCGCTTTTACTGAAGGGGCCATATTTGGAGATTCATATTTAAATTTTTCTAGCTTTTCAGTTAAAATTTGAGTTTCTCTCTTTATTCTTCTATCAAACTTTTCGTCTTCAATACTTTTGATGTTTTCATACTCTTCATAGCCTCTAACGTGTTTAATAGCTTTTTCTTTGTCTATTACACAAACCCCATTTCCTGCACCATAAGAGTTCAAAGATATTAAAAAGAGTATTAATACTATTATATTTTTTTTCATCATGACTCCTTAACCTCATTTCTCGCTCTAGAAACTGCCATTACAGACTCTACAAAAACCCAAATTTGAGCAAGGAATAGAATTAAACCTAAAGTAATTAAAAAGTAATTTTTTTGTTCGATATAGATTTTTATATTCATTGATAGACCAAGAGCAGTCATTAATATAACAAACACAGCTGGTAATAAGTACGGCCAAAAGTTTTGCTTTTTTTGAATCAAAAACACTGTAATCACAATTAAGGTTAACCCTGCAAGCATCTGATTAGTTGCTCCAAACAATGGCCAAAGATGAAGGCCACCTTTTCCACCTTCACTGGTCAACATAAGAAGAAAAGCTGAACCTACAGCAATACCTGATCCTACAAATCTATTTTCAAGTTGTGGAACTTTGAGAGACTTTCCAAATTCACCAATAATATAACGTTGAATTCGACAGGCAGTATCAAGACTAGTTGCCGCAAATGAAATAATAAGAACTGCAATTACTGTATGTGAAACATCCTCAGGAATACCAAGACCTGCAACGAACTTCCCTGCTCCTAAAACAAAAGCTGAAATCTTCGCAGAAAGTCCATTCGCAGCAGACCAACTTGAATAATGTCCATGCCAGGCCGCTTCTGTTTTAAATCCAGCAGTCACTGCAAGAGTTGCAAGTAAGGCCAAAAGACCTTCTCCCAGCATTGATCCATATCCGATTGGTTTTGCATCTTTCCATGTCGAGACTTGCTTACTTGTAGTTCCCCCACTTACAAGTCCATGAAATCCACTGATTGCTCCACAGGCAATAGTAATGAATAGGAATGGAAACCAAGGAGGAGCTCCTTCTGCATTGAAGTTAAAGGCAGGGGCGACAATAGTTGGTTGGGTAACAAATAATCCAAGGATCATTAAGCCAAGACCCATAACAAGCTGGTGGGAGTTTATGTAATCCCTTGGTTGAAGTAATGTCCAAACAGGTAAAACACTTGCAATAAAACTATAAATCATAAGAAAAACAACCCACACCATGAGTTGATTTTCTCCAAACATCCCCTCAAGGCTGAGAGGGTATTTAGTCCCTACAAAAATCATCACAACCAGCATCGCTTGAGCAAGAATCGAAGGTATCGTTAAAGACATTCCCCTCTTGTTTATAAAAACCCCCATAACGATAGCAATAATAATTTCGAAGTTTACGGGAAGAACGGCCCCGGGGAATTTTATAAATAAATTAGCGATGACAAGAGCGAAAACTGCAATGACCATCCAGACCAGAAAAAAGATAACAGTTAAAAATAAAGTGCGGCTT
>JAGSHI010000062.1 GCA_023954635.1 Bacteriovoracaceae bacterium | reverse complement strand
TGGGTCTTCATGGACGGGGCTTTACGTATCAAACTTTGAAATAGCGACTAGAAATAAAATCGTTGAGTATAAAAATCAATGGCAAAACGACTACAGACAGCAGAAGATATTTATTTTGAAGGATGAGTCTCTTTTGGAATACTCAACAGACTTAGAAGTTAACTCATTTATGAAATCGATATATCCAGAGACTGAGTTTCATAATGATGGAACTGTGATGTATTTCATGGGCAAGAGAACTTATCGTGAATCACAGCGCCACTGGAGAAAGATGAAAAATAACAAACAACAGTTTGTTGGTTTTTTTACTTCTACTGACTATAGGTCTTTTTCAAACAAAGAAGAACTTGTCGATAAAAATCAATTGAGTGGGGGGCGAGTATTAGTCGAAATAAAAGGACAAAAATTACAACCAGTATTTGTTGAAAACTCTAAGATACTAACTTCAGTTATCGATCAACCAAGGGTTTGCAATCGTCATACTCGTTGGGATAAGGCCGAGTGTTATGAGATAGATAGATCTTGTCATGTGAGAACAAGGGATGAAGTTTCCCCTAAGGTTTTTGAATTAAACCCAAGTGATTTTGAAAATACTACGTTAATAAAGTTTAACGGTAATTTAGGAATGGAAATCTCCAACTACGAAGATATAAAACCTATGAAATATGAACCAGTAATGAAAGCGATTGGAGTCATCGGAATGGGGCATTGTCCATCTAAAGAGAAAAGAGGTTTTCGATTAATTGAGTATCCAGCGATGACTTCACAAAGAGATGTTCGAATTCGTTATGATTTGCAATTAACTTATAAAAAGCCTGCGCCTTTTCAGTTGTGGCTTTGAAGTCCTTCCAAAAGAGTACTGAGTAAGGCTTTTTGAAGTCTTGTTAGTTGATTTACCTTGGCCATAACAAGTAGAGGTGAATTGTTTATCGAAGCTGTTAATACAAGTTGACCTTTATGAGGGTCATACTCTGAAACTTCAAAAGATTGATTAAAATCTTTTTCATAATGTTTCATGAGGTGATCCTCGGCCTCTCCTCCAGGTGTTGGAACTGGAGTCCTTGTTCCTTCTACTTTTCCTCTTACTAATTTGTTTTTTTCAGTTTCTTTTTTGGCTAGTTGAATATCATTGTAAACAATCTTAAGTTCACTAGCACCTAAGTTTGACTTTAAAATAAACCATAATTCTTCAAAGAAGGTTGTTCTTTCATTTGGATATAGATTTTTAAGGTGAGTTGTAACCTTAAAAAGTTCTTCGAGTAGACTTAAGTTATTGGAGAGAACCCAAGGCTCACTCATTTTAGAGAATATTTTTTGGGCATTATCGTCGTCTAGGTCTTCAAATGCTTCGTGAGAAAGAGAAAACTCTTCTCCCTTTCTGAGTGGGAAGAATCTAGTTAGCTCGATCAGTGATGGTCTTGTTTCTTCTGTTAGGAAAGATTCGTTATAAATAAGGCCTTGGAGATTCGCTTCTTTCAATTCATCTAGATCCATGATCTTGCCACGGTCTCGCTCTTTGCCGCCAAATTGACGCAAAAGGAATTGATTGTCGTTTTTAATATACCCGAGTGAAAAGTTCATCGATCTAAGTCTCCTGACCATTATGTGTGAAACCCATTCTATGATTGACGAGACCGGAAGTCTATCAATGGGGGAGGCTTCCTTTTCCTGCTTTGTGGCATAGTGGCAAATACCTTAAAATAGGAGAATGAGTATTTTTAAAGGTCTTTTAATTCTTTTGTTTATGCAGTGCTTTGCGCTGAGCGCAATTGCTCAGGACGAGCGCTTCTTTAGAAGTTTATTCAGTGGAGATTTGGTTAAGGAAAAAAAAGAAACTTTTAAAAGTAAAACAAAGTTTAGAACAGCAGGGGCCATGCATAAAGTAGATCTTAATGCTGACTCGAGGCTTGAATCAATTGTTGTTGAAAAAAAAGACGGCCAAGATTTTATTCATATTCATGACTATCTCAATAAAAGAATATTTAGTGGAAAAATGGAGGCCATGGGTCTTAATAGTTGGTTGTATAAAATTTCCATTAGAAGGTTTGCAAACAATGCAAAAGTAATGATTCTTTATTTTTTTGAGGGAGAAACAGAGTACTTAGAGTATAGATCTAATGTTCGTCTTTATTTTTTAACTTTTGAAAATAATGACTTTAAAACTCTTGCTATTAATAAAGGACCTGTCATTTGGGATGAGTTTGAATCATTCAAAAAACATTATCACCAAAGAAAATATAAAATTGGTTTATTCGATTACAACAAAGACGGGATTAAAGAAATCGCAGTCCACTACCACCTTACAAGCTGGGTCTATTTTTATAAATCACCAGGGAAATGGTTAGAACTTTAACCAGCTTTCGGCCAATTTGTGTCATCCTCATCATCAGTTGTCTTAGAAGGGAATGCAATAGTATTGCTTGGAGCTTCTACTGTCGTTTCCTCTGAATTGAGACCTTTTAAAATTCCAAACCAAGCTCCAAACGGCAGGGCCACTAGAAGAATGAGAAAAATTGAAATTGGCCAACTAGGTCCTTCAGAATAAATTTGCTTTTCAGTTTTTGTCACAACTGGTTTGGTAGGAGCAATACTACTTTCAGTGTGAGCTTTTTTAGCAATTGCTTTAGGTTTACCTTTTTGAAAGTCATAACCTTTTGCTTGCTCAGGCGGAATTTCCTTGTAGTCGTCGATTGAAATTCCTGTAACTGGCTCAACCGCTGGCCCTCTGGCATGGAGGCCAAAAGAGGTTAGAGTCAGAAGCGCTAAAAATAGAATTAAATTTGTCTTTTTCATAATTACACCTTTCACGTAACTTTTCGGTTCTTCCGGGACAATAATGAGTGAAAAATCAAGTAGTTGTGAAAGTTCCTGGCCCCATCTTTTATGTACATTTTTCAAGGTCCTAGAGTGGCCCCTAAGTATATGATACATGGCATAAGAGACCAATTAATAGCGGGTATTTCATTCCCGGGGAAATGCATTATGGACCTACGTATAGATCTAGCAACAATCAAAGATATCGATGGCTTACTGGGCCTATACCTGAGTATTTACGGTAATGACTATCCTTTGGAAATTGGAACAAATAAGTCTGTTATGACCCATGCTTTGGAAAACCCAGATAAATTTATTTGGTATGTGATGAGAGATGACTCCAGGGGAGTCATTGCTGGAAGTTGCATTATTGAAATTGATAAAGATTTTAAGATTGGAAAAGTGACTGGAGTTACTACAAGTAGAGACTATCGAGGGCATGGGATCGCGAAAAAGTTAATTGCTTGGGGGACAAAAGAAGTTGTCGATGAGTGTGGTTTAGTTAACTCACTTTACGCTACTTCACGTACTTTATCTCCAGCCTCTCAGGTTATGTTACTTCACAATGGTTATAAACCTCTTGGGATTTTTCCTAACGCTAGAAAAATTAAAACGTATGAGACATTGGCCCTTCTGGGTTATTTCAAAGAAGGTGTCTTAGAAAAAAGAACTCCTGTTGAAAAAATACCAAGTCACTTATCAAAAATTACAGATATTGTCTGTGAGACGGTAGGGATGGAAAAAGTCGCTAAAAAAATGGAAACCTGTCCTATCTCAAAACATCGAGAAGTGAATGAGGATACAGACTTGGACGGAGGGTTCGAATTTATCTATGCACCAAAATTTGTAGATAAGAGATTTGAACAAACATTTGCGAGTGATAAAGAATCGATGTTTTATCCTTTCCATCGACCAAACTTACTTATTGCAAGTGAAGGCGGAGATATCGAAATCTTTGCAAGTTTTAACAAGAAAGATCACTATTGCGTTCTTATAACTGCTACAAATTCTATTAGAGACTTACGTGAGAGATTTACTAAACTTCTATTCCAAATGAAGGATCATGGAATCTACTATGTAGAAACTCTTGTTCGAATGGATTACTTCAATGTGATTTGTTTTATGGCAGACAATAAATTTTTACCTTCTGCTATTTACCCAGCGATGAGAGAGATCGATGGTGAAATGCATGACTATGTTCTTCTAACAAGAACAATGGTGCCTCTCGATTTTTCTGAGACACAAATTGACGATAGTTTTAGACCTTATGTAAATCAATATGCAAAACAATGGGTACATCATAACCTTGCAACAATTGAGGACCAGCTATGACCTTAAGAGTTCCTGATCAGGTTCTCTTGAGTGATGTTGAAAAGATTTGCTCAATTTCGAACCCATACTCATTTACCAATGAAGATGAGAGTCTTTTTCTCTCTGCAATGAAACAAAATATTACTTGGCATCAAGAGCGCTGTGAGTTTTATCGGAAACTTCTTGAAATGGAAAAGTTCAACACTAGTCAGCTAGAGACTATTGATGATCTACATAAAATCCCACATATTTTTGCTAATTACTTTAAAAGAAACGAAATAAAATCAATAACAGAAGAAGATGTTGCTCTACACTTAACCTCCTCTGGAACAAGCGGACAAAAGTCCCAAATGTTTTTTGATGATTGGACAATCGGTTCAGCTCAAAGAATGGTCGAGTGGATCTGGAAAGAGAATGGGTGGATAGACGATAAGCAAGACGTAAACTATTTACTTTATACTTATGAGCCAGAAGAAGGTTCAAAGTTGGGAACAGCATATACGGATAACTTTCTTTGTAAGTTTGCACCAATAAATGAAGTCTTTTACGCATTGAAGTTCCTAGGTAAAGACAAGGGTCATAAGTTTGATGTATTCGGCTGTATCGAAGCTCTGAAGAAATTTGAAGCAGAAGGGAAACCCGTTCGAATTTTTGGCTTCCCTGCCTTTCTTTATTTTACGATTAAGCAAATGAAAGAGCTTGGCATTGAGCCTCTTAAGTTAAACCCTGAATCTTTTGTGTTTTTAGGGGGAGGTTGGAAAGGTAATCAAGAGAAGGCCATAGATAAACTCGATTTTTACCGTGAAGTTGAAGAAATGTTAGGTATACCTGATCATCGATTAAGAGATGGGTTTGGATCTGTTGAACATTGTATTCCTTATATCGAAGGGAATCGTCATGAGTTTCGAATTCCAACGTGGTCTCGAGTCATTATTAGGGATGTAAAAACTCTTGAGCCTCTGAAAGATGGAGAGGTTGGGTATCTCAATTTTATCTCTCCCTATATTACATCAGTCCCTGCGAATTCTGTTCTTATGGGAGACTTGGCTGTTCGTCATCCGGCAGATGAAAATCATGACGGTCCTTGGTTTGAAATTATAGGACGAGCAGGAGTTAAGAAAAACAAAAGTTGTGCAATCGCTGCTTCAGAACTATTAAAAGAATTTGACGGAGGTGGAAAATGAAACACCTTTGGTTTGGAGAAATATTAGAAGAAAATCAATTGCAGGACCATATAGCTAATATAAATACCCTTGCGGCAAATGGATTAGAAAAAGATCTACCTCTTACATATTTATTAGATTGTTTGGAAGAGTTCTCTATTGAACTTGAAAAAGGAAATTCAAAATTAGAAAGTCTCCTCGAGAATGAACTTTCAGGAGCAGAGGCCCGGGAAGTCTTAGTTGAAATAGCTAAATTTTGTAAACGAGATCACCTTGTCACTAAAGTGACTCGAGAATTGGGTACAGATGATCTCAATGATCTAAGTCGAGTAGACTTTGAGAGAAACTTGTTTGAATCATGGGCACCTTTAGGTGTTCTTGTACATGTTGCACCTGGGAATTCTCCAGGCTTAAGTTTTTTGGCCATCATCGAAGGACTATTGGCCGGAAATGTAAATATACTTAAACTGTCTAGTCGAGATAGTGAGTTTGCGATCGAAACATTCATTGAATTGTTCAAACATGACAAACAAAATATTATAAAAGAGAAAGTCGCAATTCTAAGAGTCAGTTCAAGAGATAAGTCGACTCTTGGGCAGATGATGAGTGTAGCGTCCGGAGTTTCTGCTTGGGGTGGTGAAGAAGCAATTGCTGGTCTTAGAGAGCTTGCTCCTAGTACGGCTCGATTTATTCCATGGGGACATAAAATTTCTTTTGGAATGATTACTAGAGACCAAATGAATTCTTCTGAGGCCTTAAGCGCAATGGCATCAGATTGTGTCTTGATGGAGCAACAAGCTTGCTCAAGTCCACAAACGATACTTGTTGAAGTCGATAATTTTGACGAGCTTGTGACCTTTTCGAATAACTTTTCAAATTACGTAAACGAAGCATCGAAAAAAGTTCCATTTCCAACTCTTTCTATTCAGGAGCAAGCAGAGATAACGAATACGGTAGAAGTTATTAGGCTTGAATCAGTTGATCAGGAAAAGAAAGTCATCCAAGCTGAGGATAAATCTTGGAGACTTTTAATTGAAAACTCTTCTGGGCTTGGAGTTTCTCCATTATTTAGAACTGTTTGGATTAAGCCCTTTTCCAGAAAAAACCTAGTAAGAGATCTTCTTCCTATGAGAGGTTACCTGCAAACATGTGGACTTGCTTCCAATCGAAAAGACCTTGGGGAAATCGTTACAAAGCTCACTAAGGCCGGAATACTTAGGATTACTTCTCCAGGTGAAATGCTTGGCTCTTACGAGGGAGAACCTCACGATGGAGTTTATGCACTCTCAAGGTTTATGAATAGAGTTAGGGCAGAGCTCAATGGTCTAGAAGATGTTTGGAGAATAAGTAGCTTGTGCGAGTCTTCAGATGAAGTGCCAACCGGCGCGATTATGGGGAAAGCTGACTTTCAAGAGCAAGTTCCGAATCCAAATAAATCAAAACTATTTTTTAGAAGTGGTGGAAGTTCTGGAGAGCCGGCGTTGTCACCATTTAGCTATGAAGATTATCATACTCAGATGCAGGCTGCTGCCGAGGGACTCTTAGCGGCAGGTTTAGAACCTTCAAAAGATAAGGTGATAAATCTCTTTTTTGGAGGGGGATTGTATGGAGGTTTTCCAAGCTTTTTTACTATCTTGGAGAAACTAGAAATTGTTCATTTTCCGATGGCCGCTCATGAAGATTTAGAGTTTGTTGGGAATACTATTGTAAAAAATAAAATCAATGTACTTATGGGAATGCCTTCTTATTTAGTACAGTTATTCAAAGCAAATGCATCTTTATTTTCAAAAGAAAGATGTATAAAAAAGGTTTATTTTGGTGGAGAGCACTTTTCATTACAACAAAGAGAATGGTTGCAAAATGAATTTGGGGTTCAAGTAATTCGGTCTGCAAGTTATGGAAGTGTTGATGCAGGACCTCTCGGCTTTCAGTGTGAGCACACAAAGGGTAGCGTTCATCATTTGAATCACACTCTTCATACATTAGAAGTTTTAAAAATTAATGAAGATACTCCTGCCGAGAATGGAGAAGTTGGAAGATTAGTATTTACTAGCAAAAAAAGAGATGCTGTTAAAATTAACAGATATGATGTTGGAGACCTTGGGCGATTAATAACTGAATCTTGCAGGTGTGGTCGAAAAACACCTACATTCGAGTTAATGGGAAGACATGGTGATATCTTTCGAGCAGGTGGAACTTTCTTTAATTTTAATCAGTTCATGAAAATACTTGTTGATAATTCTAGTTACGATGGTGAATCTCAATTAATGATAAGTAATAAAGATGGGCGAGACTATCTTGAGTTAAGACTTGATGAAGAATTTGTCCACGATGAAGTGAAGCCTGAATTATTTTTAGAAAAGTATATGGATTTACATGAGTGTGTTGTTGATGAAAATTGTCTCACGTTCACAGTCGAATCGATAAAAGGTCAGGACTTTGTAAGAACTTCTGGAAGTGGAAAACTTAAAAGAGTGATTGATCAAAGATGAAAACGATATATACTATCTCAGAAATTATTGAACATGCCGTAGAGCATTCCCCATATTATAGGGATCTCTATGAGGGTGTTGATCTTAGTTCCCTAGAAAATCTTCCAATTATCGATCAAGACAAATTTTGGAAGGCCAATACATTTGAGAATAATAAATTATTAACTGGTTCCATTCATGATGGAATTATTTTTAAATCTGGTGGTACAACCGGAAATCCAAAGTTCTCTGTATTTACGAAAAGTGAATGGGAGACATTTACACATGAATTTGGTGATGGAATGGCCTCTAACGGTCTCAAAGAAGGGGATCGAGTAGGAAATTTATTTTATTCAGGTGATCTCTATGCAAGCTTTTTATTTATTACAAAATCTTTAGACTTCTGTCCCGTTCCTTGTACACATTTTCCAATGACTGGTGCTATGGAAATGGGCGAAATTATAAAAACAGTAGAAGAGTATGGAGTTAATGTTCTAGCAGGAGTTCCAACTTCTTTTATAAATTTAGCTCAGTTTCTTTTTGAAAATAATAAAACATTAAAGCTTGATACTCTTCTGTTCGGAGGAGAGTGTTTATATGAAGATCAAATTGAAATATTAAAGAAGGCCTTTCCTGGGGCATTAATAAACTCAGTTGGATATGCATCTGTAGACGGTGGGCACCTCGGGTATTTTTCTTCGAATTGTAAGAATGGTGAGCACGAAGTCTTTTTAGACTCTTGTTTGATGGAGTTAATTGATGAGGACTCTGGAGAAATAATTTTAGAGAAAGGTAGAGAAGGAAAGTTAGTCTATACAAACTTAACGAGAAAGCTGATGCCTATCATCAGGTACCCGGTAGGAGATCGTGCCGAGTGGGTTGAAATTGGTGATGACAATCGCGGTAAGCGGTTTGCGTTAAAAGGAAGAAGTGAAGAGGGCGCTAGAATAGGGCCTGTCACAGTCAATAGTGATGATCTAAGAAATATTTTTCATGATAATGAAATGGCCACTGCCGTTAATAATTTTCAATTAGTAATCGAAAGAAAAACTGGGAAGGATAGACTCCTCGTTAATATCGTTCAAGTTCCAGGTTCTGGTTTGAGTTCTGAAAAATTGAGAGATCTCTTTTACCGTGAACGAGCAATGTATTTAGATGCTGTGGAGCAAAATCTCATTGATCATATACAGTTTAATTTAATAGATTCAGACTCTCTGATTAGAAATAAAAGAACAGGCAAGTTAAGACTTGTTGTCGACCTGCGCTGAAGGGTATCATATAACCATGTTACGTATACTTCTCGCCATTTCAAACGATAAAGCAAGATCCTCTTTTGAGATGGTTCTGGATAACTGCCCTTTTAATGTCAGTGTAGTTGAATCGGCCAGTCTTAGAAGTTCCATGGAGAAATTTGATTCGAAAGGTCCTTTTGATCTCGTTCTAATGTTACACCACCCAGAAAAAATGAATGCTGAGGACTTCTATATTTTTGCAAAAGAAAAAAGTGATAGAACAGCTTTTTTTATTATTTCTGATGAGTCACTCGATTCATATGTTGGACTCTCAAGTTTTAAAACAGATCATAAGTTTAATACAGTACTTCCTCTTTCTACCTCAACTGGTCAGTTGACAGCTAAAATTGGAGAAGTATTTCAAGATAAAACGAATTTGAATTTTACCTACGAAGAAGTTGATTATAAAAAAATCAGAACATCTTATTTTCTAAGATTTAATAAAACTCTATGTGATGTATTTGTTCAGTTGTCTGATACAAAATACGTCAAGATATTAAAGAGAGGCGATATTTACGCCAGGAATGATATTAAGAAGTGGAGTGATAAAAAAATGAAGTTTCTCTATATTGAAAATGAGGACTTTGAAGACTTTAAAGAAGAATTCGCTCGTACACCATTCCTTGTTATGGATAAAGATCTAACTCCAGAAACATCTGAGGAGGCTTCTTTAGCTGCGATTGAAATTGTTCATGAGTTAGTAAAAGAGATTGGTGTCTCTGAAGAAGTTGTTAATCTAGTTGATTACACTGTCTTTCAAATGGAAGAAAACTTAAAAAAAGGTAGTCCTCTAGAAGACCTTTTAACCAAAATGAGAAACCGAAAAGATTACTTAAATGACCATTCTTATATGGTCGCTTATATATGTGGGCAAATTAGTGACAGAATGTCGTGGGACTCTGAAGAAATTAAAAAGAAACTCGCTGTAGCTTCTATTCTTCATGACATAACTTTAGATAACCCTGAATTGGCCATGGCCGTAGACCTCGGTTTGCCTGAGCTTCAACGTTTTCCAAAGGAAGAAGTGACTGCTTATAAGCAACACCCATATGAAGTGGCTCAGTTGGTTCGAGACTCTGACTCTGAAGATATTCCTCCGAATGTCGATGAAATAGTTTTAAATCACCACGAAAACCCAGAGGCATCGGGTTTCCCTAAGGGAATTGATGCTGACCGAATATCAGCTCTAAGTGCCGTCTTTATAGTTGCTCATGCCTTTGTTAATGAAATGTATCGAGTTGATTTTGATAAAAGCAAAATGTTAGGAGTTATTTTTCATTTGAAAAAGAGATTTGCTGTCGGACAGTATCTAAATGCTATGACTGGATTGGTAGAATCTGTAGATCCTATGCTGGATATTATCAACAAGCCTAATTAACGTTCGTGAATTGAAATCTTCATTCTTGCATCAACCCCTATTGTTTGACCTAGTTTTAATGGAAGCCAAATATTATCTCCACTTAGTGGTTCACTAGAAAAAATAAGATGGTTAATTGATCCAGTCTTTGTTGGGTTCTCACACTCATCTGAAAAACTAGGGCAGCTGTCCCTATCGGCACAGTGATTTTTGTAGGTCGAGTAGAATAAGTTTTTTCCACCATTGTGAGCGAGCATTGTATTTCCATTTGTAATGATAAAAGTTAAATACGTCTCAGTCTCTCCTGCATTGTCTATTTTGCTATATTCTCCAATAATGGAGATGAGTTCATCTAATGCATTTCGTACAACGTAGGATAAAGTTTCTATTGGGCAGTCTTTATCATCTAACTCAACTTTTTCTTGGAGTCTGGTAAGAATAAAATAAAAGAAAACTTCAGAGTCGGTATTCCCTAAAATAAATCTTTTTAGTTCGGGTGAGATTAGTGAAACGATTTGGCTTTTATGATTATCAAAGTTCTTGATGTTTCCATTATGTGCAAAAGTCCAGTTTCCAAATTGAAAAGGGTGAGTGTTAAGAATATTCACTTTTCCTAAGGTTGCATTGCGAATGTGGGCGATGACAGTTTGGCTTGAGACGACGCCCGACACTTTTTTAAAAATGTTATCGTCAAGTGCTGTTCTATCTGATTTTACGACATGAGGTGCACCGGCAACATAATAGCTGACTCCCCATCCATCGGGATGTTTAAGGCTCTGTTGCTCTAAAGCATTGTCAGCATGAACAAGGCTTGTGTGAACTTGGCTATTTATGACACTTCGAAATCCAAATAAACGACACATAATTAATGTATCGGAGAGCTGAAGTTTCACTTGATTTCAATTATTTGAGGGACTTAATTGAGCGGTATCCGGCAATTTTTTCCGACTAATTAAGATATAAGTTCGGATATTGCTATAATTTTTTTAGATGATGCTTTATGTAAAAGCGTAAAGGAGTACATATTAACTTTCCAGCGATTGCTTACAGGACATATGAACAGTTCAAGCATGACTTCAATTTAGGGAAGCTCTATAAAACTGTACTTAAAAAATTAAAAAAACAAAGTAATCCTCTCAAGCGTGCACGCTTGGCCCATAACGAAATAGATCAAAGTATCAAAACATTATTCTTAGACTCTGCTGTTAAGGACAATGTTAAATGCGGTAAGGGATGTAGTTTTTGCTGCCACACTCAAGTCAGTGTTACGAGGGATGAGGCTGAGTTACTATCTCAGAGAATTATAGATGGATTAGATATTGATTTGGAGAAGTTATATTTACAATCAAAGTCTGAGAACAAGGCCAGTGAATGGTATAAGCTTGACCATGAAGCTAGGGGTTGTGTGTTTCTTGATGAAAGTGGTGAATGTAAGGTATATGACGACAGGCCTGCTGTATGCCGTACTAATAATGTAATTTCAGAGCCTGTTAATTGCTCAACCGAAGACGGACAAGAAAGACCTGTCCGGTTATTAAATACTTACGCATCGGATATGATTACTATGGCGTTCTTTATTAACTCAAAAGAAAATGGAGCCCTTCCATACTTGTTATTCAAAACTCTTGAAAAAAGAATTGATAGAAAACACAATGAATTAACAAAATGATCTTCTTGATCTAAGATGTCTCCTAGCTTAGGAGCCAACCATGATAAAACTCTACGGAATTCCAAATTGTGACACAGTAAAAAAAGCAAAAAAGCACCTTGAGTCAATTGGTGTTGAATTCGACTTTGTGAACTTTAAAAAAGACGGAGTAGAAAAGGCAAGTATAGAGCGATGGAAAAAGTTTCTAGGGGAGTGGCCTGTAAATAAACGAGGCAGAACTTTTAAACAATTTAAAGATGAATTCGAATCCGCTAGTGATTCAGTCAAAATAAAACTTATTCAAGAAAATACATCGTTGATAAAGCGACCTGTCTTAGAGAAAGGAAAATCTGTTATGTGTCTCGGTTTCGATCTAGACGTGTATAATAAATTAAATGAATAACCCTTTTATTAGATCTGAGCGTACTGAATTATCTCTTCCTGAAATAGGGGATGTTTCTCAAATCCTAAATTTTTACAATGAAAATAAAGAGCACCTGTCTCCATGGGATCCAGCGAAGCCAAGTGGATTTTATACAAAAGGTTATTGGCAAAGTCGTATTCAGGCCGCTCAAAATGACTGGCTTGAAAAATCTTGTTTAAGGCTTGTTGTAAAAGAGAGTAGTTCTAAAAAAATAATTGGATTTATAAACTTTACGGGCATTGAAAGAGGACCATTTCAAGCTTGTCGCTTAGGTTACAAGGTTCATCATGAGTTTGAAGGCCAAGGTTATATGAAAGAATCTTTAACCGCTGCTATTAACTATACCTTTGAGAAAATGAATATTCATAGGATTGAAGCCAATTATATTCCAGATAATATAAGATCCGGACATCTACTAAATAAGATTGGATTTGTTAAAGAGGGTGAAGCCAAAAACTATTTAAAAATTAATGGTAGATGGCAAGATCATATTTTAACAAGTCTAACGAATGAAAAATGGAGAGATGAATGAAATATTTCTTCCTAATTTTTCTTTATATGACCTCTTCTTTTGCTAACGTAGGTAAAGATAATGATCACCTTTATAAAAAAGTTAAACCATTCGTATTCCAAGTAAAAACGAGTCAGTCTGCTGACTCTTCAAAAGCTAGTTATGGGACTGGGTTTGTTGTTAAGGGTAGAGAAGGTTTACTACTAACAAACTATCATGTGGTATCAACTTATATTCAAGATGAGGATAATAGATATAAAATCTTTGTGACAGATAAAGAAAATGTCTTCGAAGCTGAAGTCTTGGACTTTAGTGTTATCTATGACCTTGCTCTCATAAAGATAAAAAGAAAATTTTCGAAAGAGTTGATCCTAAAAAAAGAAAAACCCAAAAGAGGGGAAACTATCTATTCTATGGGATTACCTAAAGATCTTAATATTAGCTTGGTTAAAGGTAATTATAATGGAGTGATCAAAAGCGGGATATATGAACGCATTTTAATGTCAACTCCTGTTAACTCTGGGATGAGTGGTGGCCCGACTGTTGATAAAGATGGAAAAGTTATTGGTGTTAATGTTTCAATTCTTTTGAACTCTCAAAATATATCGTTTTCAGTGCCAATTCAAAGAGGGCGTGAACTTATAGAAAAATTTAAATCACGAAAAGAACCTTTGAAGCGTGAGAACTATAGCGAATATATTAAAGAACAATTGGGGACTATCGAAAAAAACCTTCTCTCGTCATTAGAGAAAAACCCTGGGAAATCAAATACTGTGGGGGAATGGGAGTTCTTTCCCCCTGATGAAACTCTGAAGTGTTGGTCAAAAAATGATTATTCAGAAAAAAGAACTTTCAAATATTCAAGACAGAGTTGCTTCCTTAAAGGGGCAGCACATATCGATAGAAGAATTTATGCCGGTAGTTATGAGTTAATGTTTCTTTCTCTTGAAGGTCTAAATCGAAATAGATATCAATTTGCTAGTATCGTCGATAGCTATTTAAATGGGAAAGACTACTTTAAAAATGTATATACAAAATTTAGTAGCAAAAAAGAATTAACTAAGTTTTCCTGTAATGAGGGCATTTGGACTAATAAACACGATATCCCTTTTAAGTATGTCTATTGCCTCAATGGATTCGTAAAATATGAAGATGTTTATAGTCTTTACTTTAAGGCAGCAAGCTTAACCGACAAAAGAAAATCAATTATTGTGAAATTTAAGGTCGATGGCTTTACAAAAGATGGAATTTTAAAGTTTGTAACAGATCAAATGGACTCAATTAAAAGAACGGAGGCCATGTGATTATACTTAAAATAAAACATCCTTCCTGGAACAATCCAGTAGTTCAAAAAGTAGATTCATTCCCTTGCTCAATTGGGCGTTCTATCAAAAACTCTATTGTTCTTTCTGATGATAGTATCTCAGCTGAACACGCCATCATTGAAAAACAAACAGATGGAAGTTTTATTCTTAAGGACCTCGATAGTACGAATGGTATACTTTTCGAAGGTAAACGGTATGGTCAAATAGTTCTTAGAGACCATGGGCATATAAAGTGTGGCGATGTTGAAATATCGACTTTGTTAGGTGATGAAAGATTAGAAAAAACGAGAGTCATAGAACTACCGAAAGAGTTTCAAACGTCTAAGAAGAAGAGATTGAAGAGAACTGCATCTTCCTGCCTTGCTATTGTTTTACTTATTGTTCTCAATGAGTTTTTAGCGGATCCTCTTCGTTCAGAGAATTGGATTGATATATTGCTTTCAAGTCTAATTTCTCTTCTTGTCCTTTTAGGTGTTAGTGGAATGATCTCTGTCGTTTCGAAAGTCCAACACAAAAAATATGATTTCCTTAAGTATTTAGATATTTCGATGTTATTTGGAGTCTCTTATTTTGTTCTTTTAACATTTCATGATTCCATAAAGTTTTTTCTAAATAATAGGATGGCCATTAATATTTTTAACTTATTTATGGTTTTCATTTTCTTTTACATATATTTCTCAAAAGTGTTGTATGTCTTTTTCGATGGTAAATTTAAGAAGAAAATTGATATCGGTCTTATTGGAAGCTTTGTTTTTGTATTTGCGGTAGTAACTTTAACGGCAAAATTCAATAGCCGAAATACTAGATTTGTTTACAATGGTTCTTATATCTACACTACTCGTAACTTCGACAAAGATAGCTACTCTCAATTGAACTTTGTAGACCAACTCGATAAAAGCTTTAAAACTGTAAACGAATATCGTCAGGAAAAACTCGAAGAAAAAGAAGAGAGTAAGAAAATCGAAGACTCTCTCGATTCTGAATAATATTTCTCAAGGGATAACCCTATTCTCGACCCATTCCCCCTTTATCATAGAGGTGCTTTGAGCTATTCTAAGCCCCATATTTAAGAACATATAACGAGTTGAGTCATAAAGAGGAATCTATGGGATCAAAAATAATTTATACAAAAACTGATGAGGCACCAGCACTAGCTACTTACTCATTTCTACCTGTTGTTAAGGCATTCACTGGTAAAGCACAAATTGAAGTAGAAACACGTGACATTTCTTTGGCGGGACGTGTTTTAGCTAACTTTCCTGATGAGCTTACAGATGATCAAAAGATGGGTGATGCTCTTTCCGAACTAGGTGAGCTCGCAAAAACTGCAGAAGCTAATATTATTAAACTTCCAAATATTTCAGCATCAATCCCTCAATTAAAAGAAGTCATCAGTGAACTTCAAGCTAAGGGATTTAAAATTCCATCATTCCCTGAAGACACAACTTCAGACTCAGATAAAGAAATTAGAAGAAGATATTCTAAAGTTCTTGGTTCAGCTGTGAATCCAGTACTGAGAGAAGGCAATTCAGACCGTAGAGTCGCTGCACCAGTTAAAGAATTTGCAAAGGCCCACCCTCACTCAATGGGAGAGTGGAGTAAAGATTCAAAAAGTCATGTCGGTCATATGACAGGTGGAGATTTTTATTCTTCTGAAAAATCAATCGTTGCTGACAAAGATATGGATGTGAAAATTGAATTTGTTGCAGCTGATGGAACAACTAAAACTTTAAAAGAATCAACCCCTCTTCTCGCTGGAGAAGTTCTTGATTCATCAAGAATGAGTGTGAATGCTTTAAGAGAATACTTTGAAAAAGAAATTCAAGAAGCAAAAACTCAAGATGTGCTTCTCTCGCTACATATGAAAGCGACAATGATGAAAGTTTCTGACCCTATTATTTTTGGTCACGCTGTTAAAGTTTTCTTTAAAGACGTTTTTGAAAAATACGCTTCTAACTTTGAAGAGTTGGGAGTAAATCCGAATAATGGTCTTGGAGATGTATATGCTAAAGTAGCAACTCTTCCCGAAGCCTTAAGAACTGAAATCGAAAATGCGTTGAGCGCTTGTTATGAAACAAGACCTCGATTAGCGATGGTTGATTCTGATAAAGGGATAACTAATCTTCATGTTCCAAGTGATGTTATTATTGATGCTTCAATGCCAGCAGCTATTAGAACTTCTGGAAAGATGTGGGGACCAGACGGAAATGCTTATGACACAAAAGCGCTTATTCCAGACAGATGTTATGCCGGAATTTATCAAGAAACGATTCAGTTTTGTAAAGATAATGGAGCCTTTGATCCAACGAAAATGGGGAATGTTTCAAACGTTGGACTAATGGCTAAAAAAGCTGAAGAGTATGGCTCTCATGATAAAACTTTTGAAGCAGAGAGTGATGGAACAATTCGAATTGTTGATACAAACGGAACAACTCTTATGGAGCACTCTGTAGAGAAGGGTGATATTTGGAGAGCATGCCAAACAAAAGATGTTGCGATTAGAGATTGGGTAAAATTAGGTGTTAATCGATCCCGTGCAACTGGGAATCCTTCTATATTCTGGCTGGATAAAAATCGTGCTCATGATGCAAATCTTATTTCTAAAGTTGAGACTTACTTAAAAGATCACGATACTAACGGTCTTGAAATTCAAATTCTCGCTCCAAGAGAAGCGTGTGCATATACTTTAAAAAGAGTGAAGGAAGGT
Source organism: Bacteriovoracaceae bacterium (assembly GCA_023954635.1). GTDB lineage: Bacteria > Bdellovibrionota > Bacteriovoracia > Bacteriovoracales > Bacteriovoracaceae > M0603. Next base: position 1,874 of record JAGSHI010000062.1, on the reverse strand, counting down.
AAAGATACAATTTCTGTAACTGGAAATGTACTTAGGGATTATTTAACTGACCTTTTCCCAATTTTAGAATTAGGAACATCAGCTAAAATGCTTTCAATTGTTCCTCTTCTTGCTGGTGGGGGACTTTTTGAGACGGGAGCTGGTGGATCTGCACCTAAACATGTTCAACAAGTCGAAAAAGAAAACCACTTGAGATGGGACTCTCTTGGGGAATTTTTAGCTCTTGGTGTTTCTCTTGAGCATCTTGGTGAAACAACTCAAAATGCCAAAGCAACAGTACTGGCCAAGGCCCTTGATGTAGCTAACAGTAAATATTTAACAAACAATAAAGCTCCTTCTCGAAAGTCTGGAGAGCTAGATAATCGTGGTTCTCATTTTTATGTTGCAATGTACTGGGCACAGGCCTTGGCTGAGCAATCTGAGGATGCGGATCTTAAAAATGCTTTTACATCCGTGGCCAAAGAGCTAACCGACAATGAAGCAAAAATTGTAGAAGAATTGAATACTGTTCAGGGGAGCCCTGCTGATCTTGGTGGTTACTATTTTGTAGATGAGTCTAAAGCAACAGCTGTAATGAGACCTTCTGCAACGTTAAATTCAATTATTGATTCGCTATAAAAAACTTCGAAGGAGTAGGAAATGCTTAAGGGATTAGCACTAATATTTTTTATTGGATCAGCTTTCGCCGCTGACAGAACTGGTGAGTATATAAAGTATGAAATGAGCTATCAGGGAAATGCTGGAGTCCAGATTTCTAGAGTTGCTGACTATAGTCGAGGAGATGATCTCTATAAAGTAGTGACAGAGTTTACGATGATGGGACAAACCAACGAAGAAGTAGAAATGGTTCCAAGTGAAGAAGTAATGACTCATGAGGGTGCTGCTCAAACAATGACATTTTGTCCTCTCCTTAGTGGGACAGTTGAAGACCTAGTTATTAATGGGAAGTCTTATGCTACTTGTAAAGTTCCAGTTAATGACGAAAACCTCGATATCAATATCCCTTTACCGAAAGAGTTGTTAGGTAATGGTCATGTTTGGCTGGGAGACTTTCCTGTAAATGGCGTAGCACAGTTTAAGTCAGCTGATATGTCACTTACGATAAAAGAGTTTCACTGGAACAACTAAGATATTAATCAGAATTATTATTGGAGCTATTATCATCATGAATATAGTTCCAATAAATGATTTGATAAGTAATGGCCTGTACTCCTAAGAAAACGTAAAGAAGTTGAATCATCCAAACATAATAATGATTATCAAAATAATTCACTTTCCAGCCATCATAGTAAGCAAACAAAATAACAGGATGGAGAACATATAATAGTGCATGTGTTACTCTTTCCCCGATTTCGAGTCCTTTATAAAAAAACTCATTTTTGATAATTGATAAGCAAGAACAAATACACATCGCTATATAGAGCTTCTCCCACCAATAAGAATAAGTCGTGAAAAGAGGGATAATGAGTGCCCCAATAAAAAGAGCACCATCAAAGAGAGCATTAATGAGTTCAACTTTTTTTAGACCACGTTTTTTGTGAAACTTGAATTCATCGATTCGAAATAGGAGTCCGTGAATAATTGTAATGGCGCAAAGAAATGTAGTCATGGTTTATTGTAACATGAGGTCCTGATTTTTATATGTTATCAACTTTTTTGAATAGATTTTTTTAGGCAATGGGAGTTGTTCAAAATCCTTTGATTATTAAAGACAATTCTAAAAAACCAAGTAAATCCTCTTACCGTGACTTTGGTGGGGCATAGGACTGATGTGAACCTTAGAAGTTGTAGAAGATGTTTAATGATAAGTTTTTTGAGTCAATATTTTCAACTTCATTTACCTCGGTTTTAGCTGTCTCTCCTCCTGCCTGGTA
>JAGSHI010000064.1 GCA_023954635.1 Bacteriovoracaceae bacterium | reverse complement strand
TTTAAGTCCGTCTTTTTGTTCTCCGGAAAGGCTGCCTTTGTTTTGTTCTTTAAAATTTGATTTACCTTGGAGATTATTTAGATCTTTAGATTTCTCTGCATCTCCTTCATAGTTTCCGCCTTGATCTCCCTCTTTGAAATTATTTTCACCTGACATATCGTTTAAGAGATCTGCTGCATCTGCATCTCCCTCATAGTTTCCACCTTGGTCATCTTCAGAAAAGTTACTCATCCCTTTAAGGTCATCTAGCAATTCAGCTGACTCAGTATCACCTTCTAGATTACCGCCTTGATCACCTTCATTGAAATTGCTTTTGCCTTTCAAGTCTTCAAGTTGATCTGCTGCTTCGCCTTCACCTTCTAGGTTTCCGCCTTGATCTTCTTCTGTGAAGTTTGTATCTCCATGTAGGTCTTTTTGCAGATCCTCTTTGAGGTTTGATTTACCTTCAAGGTTTCCTCCAAGCTCCTCACTTAGGCCTTTGAGATCTCCCATAAGAGAATCGGAGCTAGTCTCATCATAATTTGGAGTACTGCCTGTGTCATTCATGGGATCTAGACCAAGTAGATCTGAAGGATCAGAACTGTCGGTTGTATCCATATCCAGGTCTAGATCTAATCCGTTTTTCATCAGATCTTTTAAGTTGTCTTTTGGATCCTGGGCAGGGTCGCCAGCTTCACCAATAAGCTCATCATCTGCATTACTAGAATCTTTCGTTTTCTTGAGGTCATCAATAGAGTTACTAAGGCTTTGCTCAGGTTCATCTGAATCACCTGATAAGATTCCTTTCTCTAGGTTTTGCTTGTCTTGATCACCAAATTGATTATCACCGTCAGCACCAAACGTTTTCGACTTTTCATCTTGATCTTCATCAGATCTTACTTTAATAGATCTAAGATGAAGATTTACTTTATAACTTAACGTTCTTTGGGGGAGAGGTTCAACTGCACACTCTGTAAGTCCAATCTTAGAAAGTTTTTCTTGAACCTTCCAAGGGAGTTGCTTTGGGCTTAATAAAATAAATTTCAGATTATTTCTTTTGATTACTTTTTTACAAGATTGAAGGATTTGGGCGCATTTTTTTGGAGAACTTGTTATCGTAAGGCTCTGCCCAAGTGTAGGTAATACTTGTGAAACTTCCATCACATTATCGAGTTCATATATCTCTAAATTCTCCGCTTCCGATTTTTCCTTGTATTCATCAAGGAGCAATTGTAGGGCATCAGAAAGGGGATGAACGAATATAAAAGGTTTACCATTTTCCATTGAATTCTTATCGTCATTTATGACGTTAAATTTAAAGATTCTCTCCTCTATAATGTAAAACTTTTGTGATAAAGCTGACAGATTTAGTCGGTCACAAAACCGGAAAAATAGTTCATATTTTTCTTAAGGTTTTCTGAATAGATCCGAAAAGTCCCTAGAACACGGAATACACAATGTATTAAGTTCAAAATTCAACTAATAAATCGAACACGGATGTTTGTTGATCCTCATGGTTAGGGGTTCAGTTCCATAAAAGGGGCAGAGAAACCAAGGAGGAAATATGGGTTTTCGTATTAACACAAACGTTACATCTCTCGCTGCCCAGCGAACTCTAAGCGTCAACAATAAAGGTATGGAAGATTCCCTAGGGAAACTATCTTCAGGTACAAGAATTGTTCGATCTGCTGACGATGCTGCAGGGTTGGCCATCTCAGAAAAATTAAAATCTTTCATGAGAGGAACAAAACAAGCTGAAAGAAATGCTGGTGACGGTATCTCTATGATTCAGATTGCTGAAGGTGGTTTGAATGAAGTTTCAAACATCCTTACAAGGCTAAGAGAACTATCTGTTCAGGCTGCATCCGACACTGTTGGAAATCCTGAAAGAAAGTTTACTGATCTAGAGTATCAAAACCTTAAGCAAGAAGTTCAAAGGATTTCTCAAGTTACTGAGTTTAATGGTAAAAAACTGTTAAACGGATCTGGTGAAAGGTATGATTTCCAGATCGGTATCAATAACGATGAATTCCAAGATAGAATTTCTTATAATGCTCAACTGACGAACTCTTCTCTTGATAGTCTAGGGCTAGACGGTCTTGGAGTTGGGAACAAAGAAGATGCTAGAACGTCACTAGGTAGTCTTGACCAAGCAATTCAAAATATTGCGGGACAAAGAGCCGAACTTGGTGCAGTTCAAAACAGATTGACATCAACTATTAATAACTTGCAGGTTAACAATGAAAACCTATCAGCTGCAAACTCACGAATCAGAGATACTGATTATGCTGAGGAAACAGCGAAAAGGTCTAAACTGAATATCTTGCAAAATGCTGGTACAGCAGTGTTGGCCCAGTCTAACGCTCAAGGTTCAGCCGCCCTTAAGCTAATTGGTTAATTCAAGGATTTATTGATCTTTGAAATCAATACGAGAAACCCCCTGAATAGGGGGTTCTTTTTTTTTAGAAACCCATTCGTGGGGGGTTCTTTTTATTTTAGAAACCCTAAGGGGTTTTCTACATTTTTTTCTTGTCGATTTTGTAAGACTTACACCAACCACATGCTGGAACATATTTGTTTCCTGCCATAGAACAAGGCGCGTGGTCTTGAGCTTCTTTTTTTACTTTGTAGAACTTACAGTTTCCACATAAGTTTCCGGCCTTATATTTCTTATGATCTTTAGCATCTGGTGCGTTCATTACAAACTTCAACCTTTTGGCCGTTTTGCCAGTAGGGTCAATTAGTTTTTTTACAACTTTTGCATCATCAATCTTTGTAACACTAGGGCATTTATAAGCACCAAAAGCGCTTCCAACTTTGATTGCTGGAATGGCAGCAATTGCTGTTAAACCATATTTAAAAAATTCTCTTCTGTTTGATTTCATGAGTAGTCCTTTGTTTCGTATAATTCTAATAAATATAGCAAAATTTTCATCTTAGTGAAATTGAACTCATAATTTTCATGTATTTTTTCTTAAGTTTGGCAAGTCAAACAAATGTTGATGTGGAAAACTATAAGGTAAACTCTTTTTCTGTAGTCCAATTGTCAGGTGTTCCATGTATCTTCTGTAGCCAGATTCGATTGAATTTTACTTTTGGAGGCAGTTGCTGCTCAACTTTTTCTTTTTCAAGCAGGTATCTCTCAAATTTGAGGTTTCCATAGAATAAAGAAAGGTGAGGGTTAAAAGGTCTCTCATCATCATTAATATTTAGTTTTTTCAATAGCTGGTTACGTAATGTCCAAAGGTTCATATCAAGACAAAATTCAACAAATAATGCCATTGTTTTACTTTCTCCAAAATGAACTCTTCGTGGAACAGCTGATATGGGGTTTAAATTGTCACAAAAGTTTTCCGGAATATCTTTAATGTCTAATTTTGTCACAATAGTGAGATGTGGATGAAATGGATTGGAGTTTTCAGTTGAGATAATAGATTTAAAAGGCTCTTCATTTTCTGGAATCAACCATAGCGAATAAAATGTATCCTGGAAATCTAACGTGTTCAATCGACTTCCTCTATTTTTATTCCTAGTTGTTCTAGCATTCTAGAAAAAAGTCCATTACCTTCAGTAAGATTACCTGAAAAATTACCGTCATATACTTTTCCATATCCGCACATTGGTGATTTTGATTTTAATAATGCAGTTTGGACATTATGTGATTTTGCAAGGAGGCTTGCCTCTGTTGCACCCTTTAAAAATTCTTTCGTCACATCTGTTCCATCTTCATTTTTGAAAACTAATGTTTGAACTTCTTCTGTTGCAGGTCTAGGGGTAGGAAGACCTCCCATTTGTTCAGGGCAGACTGAAAGAGCTTTTCCCTCGTTCACTAAGTCAATAACACGCTTTTGAGGTTTTGCCTTACAGTCGTATCGACATTCTTCACCTGCTAAACAAGCGCTAACAATGTATTCAAAAGACTTTTCGTTCACAGGCAACTTTCTACACTTAGAGAAACACCTTGCCCTACACCAACACACATACTGGTGAGTCCCTTTCTTAGTTTCTTGTCATTTTTCATTAAATGAAAGAGAGTTGTGGTAATTCTGGCCCCTGAGCATCCAAGTGGATGACCTAATGCTATGGCCCCACCGTTAAGGTTTACTTTTTTGGGATCAAGTTCTAGTTCTTTAATACAACCAAGTGACTGAGCTGCAAAGGCCTCATTTAATTCTATAATGTCAAAATCTGAGACTTTAAAATTAAACTTATTACATAATTTTTTTGTGCTCTCAACTGGGCCAAGACCCATAGTGTTTGGATGAAGACCTTTTGTTGCTCCACCTGTAATTTTTAAAACAGGAGTTAAGTTATGTTTCTTTAAAAACTCTTCACTTACTACGACAACTAAGGCAGCTCCATCATTCATACTAGAACTATTCCCTGCAGTTACAGAACCTTCTTTTCTAAATGCTGGTCTAAGCTTTGCAAGCTTTTCAAGACTTGTTCCGGCCCTTGGACCTTCATCTTTTGTAATATTTAATGTTTCTTTTCGAAGTTTAATCTCAAGAGGTAGAACTTCATCATTAAATGCTCCTGAGTCCCAAGCGGCTAAAGCCTTTTGATGACTTGCAAGGGCAAATTTGTCTTGTTCTTCTCTTGAAATATTATGGAGATCGACAACTTCTTCAGCAGTTTCTCCCATACCAAATAAAGGGAAGAGCTCTTCCATTTTAGGATTAGGAAATCTCCAACCAAAAGTTGTGTCATACATTTTTGAATCTCTTCCAAAAGGAGTTGATCCTTTACTAACAACAAGTGGCCCTCTCGTCATCGATTCAACACCACCGACTAAAAAACAATCCCCAAAACCTGCACTTATTCTTCCTGTCGCGTCTAAAATAGCATCGAGTGAACTTGCACAAAGCCTATTTAAAGTTACACCTGGAACTTCGTAGGGGAGACCTCCTAGAACGGCAGCCATTCTTCCAATATTACGATTATCTTCTCCAGCTTGGTTCGCACAGCCGACGATAACATCATCAATTTCCTTCAGATCAAAATCTACTGATTCAGCATAATCACGAATGAGAGTGGCCATCATATCATCGGGGCGCATATGTGATAGGGATCCTCCTATTCTTCCAATGGGAGTTCTCTTGGCATGTACTATATAACTATTCTTCATACTTCATCCTTCATATTGATTAGCTTCCAAACGAAGAAGTTTAGATGCTCGATACCGAGCTTCTCCGGTGACATTATAAAGCTCATCTAATAATTGTAGAACTGGTTTTGGGCCAATCATTGATAACCATTCAAATGGTCCTAGAGGGTAGTTGACTCCAAACTTCATGGCGGTATCCATATCCTCTGGTGAGGACATATTATCTTCCAACGAATAAAATGCTTCGTTAATTATCATTACTAAAGTTCTTGGGAAGGTGAAACCAATTCCTGGACTAGAAACTTGTATAGGCTTTTTCCCCGTAATACTTCCTATCCAATCGAGTGCTTTTTTGGCTGTTTCAGACTCTATATAGGCTTCAAAAGAATCACCTTGTCCTTGGAAAAGTAGCGAAAATGATCCTTCAAGGTTTGCAATTTGTTCAATATAAAAGTCACCCCAATAAAGACTTAAATCACTAATGATTGGTTTTTGAAACTCGAAGTCTAAGTATTTCAAATAAGACATTTTCCTTTCAGGGTCTATATTTGCAAAATCTAAAATAGCATCGCAATTTGCATACTCCGATTTTTTACCTTCAAACGGTTCATCCATTTCTAGATCAAAAAAAGTAACGCCTGAATCCCTAAACTTCTCGTAATAGGGAAAGTCAGAAGTCATGAGAACGACATAATTATTCATAATCGTAAAATCCTTTTTTAGACTTTCGTCCTAGACGTCCACTTTCAACCATAAATTTCTGAATTCGATGAGGGGAGAAACGTGGCTCCTGATAAAATGAATTCCACACTGAAGTAGAGACATCAAGGTTTACATCAATGCCGATTAGATCCATCAACTCAAATGGACCCATTTTAAAGCCACCGACACTCTTCATCACATTATCAATTTCTGAGATTTTTTCTTTATTTTCAGACTGAAGAATTCTAAAAGCTTCTCCATAGTAGTTTCTTGCTAGTCTGTTAACGATAAAGCCTGGGCTGTCTTTACATTTCGCAGGTTTTTTCCCTTTGCTTTGAAACCAATCAAACAAAGAAGTAGAAATATTACGATCAGTCCAATGTCCGTCTATAACTTCAACCAGCTTCATGATTGGAGCAGGATTAAAAAAATGAAGTCCTAAAAACTTCTTTTGCCTCTCTGAGCTTAAGTTCTTTGCAATAGTTGATACCGGAATAGAAGAGGTGTTAGTCGCAAAAATAGTTTGCTTAGACATCCTTGCATCTAAATCCATAAAGAGATCATTTTTTATTTTCTCATCCTCAATTATGGCCTCTATAACGAGATCGGCGTCCGTAAAGATCCCGATAGTATCGACACCTTGAATATTATTGTTAAACTCTTCAGTTTGAGAGGAGGTGAACTTGCCTTTTTTCTCAAGCTTGTCCCAGCTTTTTGACATGTTCTCAATGGCAGCTCGTACTTGCTTTTCATTAATGTCGGCCAGTTCTGTCTGAATACCTTGTTGCACAAACCATTGAGCAATTCCTTGCCCCATAGTTCCAGCTCCAATAACTACAACTTTTTTTAATTCCATCTATTCACCCTTAAATTCAGGTTTTCTTTTCTCAAAAAATGACTTTAAACCTTCTTGGTAATCTTTTGAGTTTCCAAGGAACCTCTGAGTAGACGTTTCATTTGTCATACTTTCACTATAGGAGCTATCCATCGCTAATTTTAAATTTTTCTTGATGAGTTCAAGACTTAATGGGGCCATAGATGAAATAGAGGTAGACCACTCTTTTGCTTTTTCAAGGTAGTCATCACCAACATAGTTGATCATACCTGCTGTATTCAAATCTTCTGAAAAGAGGGGAGTGTTAAAAAGAAAAAACTCTAAAGTCTTTTGATATCCTAAGGCGTTTAAGAAGGTAAAAGTCGAACCGGCATCAGGAGCTAGTCCTATTGCAGTAAAGCCTGAAACAAACTTTACATTTGGTTTTGAAGTAATTAAATCACAGGCGAGTGCGACTGATAATCCTGCTCCAGCTGCAACTCCATTAACAGCTCCTATGACAATCTTTTTTGAATCTCGAATAGCATTAACAAGTGGATTCCATTCCGTTTCAAGAGTATGACCAAGGTCAACTGAATTCTCACCGGCCTGTACTGTCCGATCGTTTAGGTCCTGTCCACTGCTAAAAGCTTTCCCTTCGCCAGTTAGTATTATTGCTTTAATGTTTTCATCACGGTTAGCTGTTCTTATGGCCTGTATGATTTCGAGTTTAGCATCTCTAGTTAGAGCATTATAAACTTGAGGGCGATTTATCGTAATGATCGCTGTGTTTTTATCTACTAAATATTTTAAGTCGTTCCAATTCTCACTCATATTAATTACCTTTATAAGTTGGTTTTCTTTTTTCAAGGAATGCAGACATTCCTTCTTTTTGATCTTTACTTGCAAAAGTTAGATAGAAATTACGTCTTTCAAAATCGAGCCCTTCGTTTAATGGCATTTCAAATGACTTTTTAATTGATTCTTTAGCAAGCTTGACTGCAACTGTAGAATTCTTAGAGATAAGTTTTGCAATTTCGTAAGTTTCTCGAAGTAAAGTATAAGAGGGAACTGTTTTAGCAATGAGACCCCAGTCTAAGGCCTCCTTAGCAGTAAACATTTCTCCAGTAAGGGCCAACATCATTGCTTTCGATTTTCCAATCGTTCTCGTAAGTCTTTGTGTTCCACCTGCTCCAGGAATAGTTCCAATTTTAATTTCTGGTTGACCAAATTTTGCTTCATGACTAGCAATAATAAAGTCACAACTCATCGCAAGTTCATGACCACCACCGAGACAAAAACCATCAACTGCAGCGATGATTGGTTTGGTAATGAGGTTTAATCGTTTCCAAAGAGTAGCTCTTTCATCAAGGTATTGATCTATAACTCCAGACTCATAAAGTTTTTGAATATCTGCACCAGCAGCAAAGGCCCGTTTGGATCCAGTAATAATAATAACTTTAGTTTCAGAGTTAGATTCAAGCTCTTCAATAGTCAGAACCAATTCTTTGAAAAGTTGGTTATTAATTGCGTTGAGAACTTTTGGACGGTTTAGGGTCACAAGAGCAATATCTGGATCTCCTAGATATTGATTTTCGACAATGATTGTCTCCACTTATACCTCACTTTATTTTTCACCATATTAAGGCCCAAAACATGCTTTTCGTAACCACGTAGCGTTATTATGCTGCGTTGCAAATCTTACCGTTTTACTGACTTAAGCTTTGTTGACTTGTGAAAGCCTTCCCCATAAAAATAGAGTGAATTTTATTTTGAGGAGAAAGTTATGAATGATGCTACTAACCCGTTAGGTCTTCGAGGAATTGAGTTTGTTGAATTTGCAGGTCCTGAACCTGAAATGCTTCATAAACTCTTTTTAGAGTTTGGCTTTAGTAAGCTAGCGACACATAAAACTAAAAACATAGATTTCTATAAGCAAAATGATATTTATTTTTTAATAAATAAAGAAACTGATTCTTTTGGTGATAGCTTTCAAAAACTTCATGGGCCTAGTATTTGTTCTATGGGTTGGAGAATGGACGACTCTAATGCCGCCTTTGATGGTGCTGTTTCTAGAGGGGCCAAGGCCGGTAACGGTGACTTTGAAAAAGGTAGTACTCAGATACCTTCAATTTATGGAATTGGAGATAGTCTCATCTACTTTATAGACGACTGGAAGTCTGAAGACCGATTTGAAAAAATGGGTTTTGTCCCTCTTGAAAATCCTGAAATTGTAGAAAACAAAGGGTTCATTTGTATTGATCATTTAACGAACAATGTTCGTAATGGTGAAATGGCCAAATGGTGTGACTTTTATAAAGAGATTTTTGGATTCACTGAAGTTCGTTACTTTGACATTAGAGGGGCCAAGACAGGTCTCACTTCATTTGCATTAAAAGCACCTGGAAATGGCTTTTGTATACCTATTAACGAAGGAACAGAATCAAAGTCTCAAATCAATGAATACTTAGAAGAGTATAATGGGCCGGGAGTTCAACATTTAGCCTTTTTGACGCACGATATTGTTCGGTCTATAGACACTTTGAAAAATACCTCTATTGAGACTTTAGATATTGATGACGAATATTACGGAGAAGTTTTTGATCGCGTACCCAATGTCACTGAAGAGCATAAGGCACTACAAGAAAAGCAAATTCTTGTTGATGGTGACGAGCAAGGCTACTTACTTCAAATCTTCACAAAAAATATCATCGGTCCAATTTTTGTCGAAATCATTCAAAGAAAGAACCATTTCGCATTTGGTGAAGGTAACTTTGGGGCCTTATTTCGCTCTATAGAAAGAGATCAACAAAAACGCGGATACCTTAAATAATTCATAAACAACTCTTTGGCGTATCAATTGATGCGCCGAGTGTTTGTGGTGTTTTCCTAATAATTCTTGTAAGATAGCTTCCTATTCAAGGAAGTTTATATGAGCGTCAAGATACTCAATGGAAATGAGCTAATCATTCAAGGTGGACTCGAGGCGGGCTTCTCTCTCTATACAGGATACCCAGGTTCTCCCTTAGCAGATTACTTCAATATTCTTTATCAGAAAAAAAATGAAATGGCCGAAAAAGGCATAAAAGTTGTTATAGCCAATAGTGAAGCTAATGCTGCAGCCATGGCATCTGGAGCAAAACAGGCCGGACGTGATGTCATGGTCGCTATGAAATCTATGGGCCTCCATGTAGCAAGTGACGCCTTAAGCGTTGGGAACTTTGCCAACCCTGGAATTCCAAAAACTGACTCTGAAACTGGTGAAGAAATTTGGCCTGGAGTCGTTATTGTTGTTGGAGATGATCCTTGGTCAATGTCAACATCTACGCCTGCAGACTCTCGTTACTTATACAAACATCTTCATATTCCTTTTTTAGAGCCTTCGACTCCAACTGAACTTAAAGATTGGATAAAGATTGCACTTGAAATTTCTAAACGGACTTCCGTTTATCAGGGACTGCTTCTAACCACATTTATGGCAGAAGGTGGTGGAAGGGTTGAATTAGGAGAAGAGGTTAAAGTTGATGCGAGTAAAGTTCATCTAAACTCTTCAGAGTTTGATTTACAAAGACATGTGATGGTTCCACCAAACTCTCTTCATGCAGATGTCTCAATGATAAAAGACAGATTTCCTAAAGTTCAAAAAGTGCTAAAAGAAATGTCGCTAGATGAAAAATTTGGGAATAGTGAGAGTGGAATAGGGATAATTTCTTCCGGAGTTATCTTTGAGACCTTAAAACAAGTTCTTGATGAGGGGGAATATCTTCCCCATATCGATTTGTATAAAGTGGCCTGTTCATTTCCTCTTGCTGAAGACTTGCTTGTGCCATGGCTTAAGTCGAAAAAGACATTAATTATTGTAGAAGAAAAAAGAGGCTTTTTAGAAAATGAAATAATGGAGTTATGCCAAAGGCATAACCTATCTCCAAAAATATATGGAAAGAAATTTAATGATAAGGAAGGTTTTCCTGCTTATGGAGGACTAAACTATGAAATTATTCGAGACAAATTATCCTATATAAGTAGTGAAGAAGGGTTGCATGACTGTAAAGAGAGTCAATCGGTCTCTAGAGTATGGGCAAATCCTCTCCCTAAAAGACTCCCCACATTTTGCCCGGGATGTCCTCACAGAGAGACACTCTCTTTGTTAAAAGATCTTAGAAGAAGGTTAAGTAAAGAAAATATAGACCTTATTAGTCATGGGGATGTTGGTTGTTATTCCTTAAGTTTTCTTCCTCCATTTAAGGAAATGCATAACCTTTCGGCCATGGGACAAGGTGGAGCACTCGGTGCTGGTGTCGATATGTTTACTGATAACCCAAGTGTCGTCTTAATGGGGGACTCGACATTTTTTCATAGTGGTATTACCGATATTTCTAACTCTGTTCAAAGTGGACATAATATTACGTACATTCTTTTGGATAATGAAAATACAGCAATGACTGGTCATCAGTTAACTCCACGTTCAGGGGAATCTGTTGATGGAATTAAAAGACCAAAACAAGATATATTAAATACAACAAAATCTTTAGGTGTCGCGAGTGCAATAGAAGTCAATCCAAGTGATAGGTATTTCTATCAAAACCTTCTTTATGATTATGTTAAACGTGATGGAGTTAAAGTAATTCTTTCAACAAAAGAATGTGGATTAACTTTTCACGGACGACAAAAGTCAATTGATCGAAAAATATTTTCAGAAGATAAAACACTACCATCTAAGTCTTTTTACCAAATAAATACTCAGTCTTGTGAAGATTGTAGGGAATGTGTCGAGCTAACAGGTTGTCCAGGACTAACACAGACATTTGATGCATATGGATCCAAAGTAACAATTGATCCCCAAATCTGTGTTTCTGATTCTTATTGTACAAAAATAAAGGCCTGTCCTAGTTTCGAACTAGTCGAAGTCAAAAACTATCACCCTACAAAGTACTCAAAAACTTCTTCATTCAAACTCTCTGACGAGATTCCTGAACCAAAACTTTTAAAGTCTCTTGAAAGTATTTCTTCTGGCGATGATTGGCACTGTGTGGTTACAGGTGTTGGAGGTTCTGGGGTTACTACAATTTCAAGAGTACTGGCCGAAGCGGCAAGAGAGATGGACGGAAGAAATGATCTCGATTTTAAATTTATGGATCAAAAAGGTTTGGCCCAGAGAAATGGGAATGTAACAGGCCATTTAAGTGTTTTTCAAAAAGAGAAATCAAAAGGTGCCGTTACACCTGTGGGACGAGCAGATCTAATGCTGTCTCCTGATCTACTTGACGGTAGTCAACATATTCAATTCTTGTCACAGAGTGGACTACTTATTATTGATGATAAATTTCAAACACCCTTGTCTGTTATGCTAGACAGAGGCGAAGACAAGGAACCTCTATCTGAAAAAGAGATGAGAAAACTCATTGAAGATAAATTAGGATCCAACGTTAAGCTTTTTCCTATGAAGAAGATATGTAATCAAGTGTTTGGACGTTCAGTTTACGCTTCATCGGTACTTCTTGGAATTGCATATCAATCTGGAAAAATCCCTTTTAAACTATCTAATATGTTAGATGCTTTTAAAAATACCATGAAGAAAAGTGAACTCGACAATAACTTAATGGCCTTTTCACTAGGGAGAAAACTTTTTCAAGATGGTATTGATAATGTCCTCGAATCTCTAGGAACAGGAGAGAAGCGACCTTCTATGATTTCATTGTATGGTGATTCAATAAAGGAAAGTCTTTTACCTTGGCATAAAAAAAATCATATTCTTAAAAGCTTCAATAGATATCTTGAAAGACTAAATAATTATTTTCCTCAAGTTAAAAGGGAATTTTTAGCACAATATCTTCATGACATTTTTATATACAATAGAGGAGCTAATGCAGAAGAGTTTGTAACTAATGCTGGCGCTGTCTCTGAATTATACAAAAATGAAGAAGAGAAAATCATTGCTCTTAGAACATTGGCCAAAACATATTGGGTAAAAGATGAAGTGTTTGTAAGTCATCTTATGATTTCTCCAGTTCAAAAAAATAAAGATAAAATGCTTTACGCTAATCTTGGAACAAAATTTAAAAAAACACATATAAATAGACCTTCATTTGATATATTTGGAAAAACAATTGAGTTTGATATTAATCCAAGTGATTGGATGTTGAGATGTATGAGACATTTTAGATTGTTGAGGTTGTTGCTCCCTAGCTGGCATAAAAAAGAGAAGATGATTTCACTAGAGATTCGAAATGAAATTTTAGGAAGTTTATCTAAAGTACCAGATGGAGAAAGAAGAAGTCGTTTAAAGAAACTAGAAAATATCAAAGGTTATCGTCAAGTTAGGTACGATAAGACTCAAAATGTCTTATCAAATGCTAAAGAGTCTACTCTTGCTGAGGCCTCTCAAGGAAATTAATGCGGAAGTCTGTATCAGCAATATTTGTTCATAATCAAAAGATGTTTTTCATTACAAGACAAAACTACTTATCAGTATTTCCTGGATATACCGCATTTCCAGGGGGAAAAGTAGACAAAAATGAAAATCAAGATTCCTTTGATCATGAATTGATAAAAAAATATGAACCTGAACTTATTCATGCTCTCTCTAGAGAATGTAAAGAAGAAATTAATTTTGATCTAATCGAGGCCTTGGATATTGGTGATATCCTTGATATCCAAATGATAGGTATTGCTGTTACACCTGAGTTTAACCCATACAGATTTAAAAATTATTTTTTTAAAATTGAATTAGATTCAGAAATAGATTTTGATGTAGATGAAAATGAAGCTGTACACTCTGGATGGATCAAACCTTCTGAACTAATTGAAAAGTACAATCAAAGTGAACTGCTGGCCGTTCCTCCAACTGTTGGGATAATCAAAACGTTATGTGATGACATCAATTATAAAAATGAACTTGATTTGTCCTTGGATTATAAACCAGATAATGAAGTACCTATGATTCAATCAATCTATGGTGTTAAACAATTTCTCCCTTTAAGTAACACTTTTCCTCCGGCCAATCGAACGAATTGTTTTTTAATAGGAGATAATGGAAGATCAATACTTGTTGATCCTAGCCCGAAAAATAAAGATGAATATAAAAAGCTAATGACTTCTCTAAAACCATTCTCCGTTGATGAAGTTTTTATTACACATCATCACCCTGATCATCATGAATATTCCATTGAAATGGCCCAAGACCTGAATGTGCCAATTGGGTTAAGTAACTGGACTTTCACTCAAATCAAGAAAAAGTGGAGTGAAGATTATTTTCAAGATAGAGAAGTTAAATTTTATAAAGAAGGAGATGTCATCACTTCCGTAAATAATGTAGATATTACTGTTTATGAAGTACCAGGACATGATGAAGGTCAACTAGGCCTCGCTCCAACTAATATGAATTGGTTTTTAGTAGGGGACCTTATACAAACTGTAGGAACAGTAGTCATTGGAGGAGAAGAAGGAGATATGAGTAAGTATTTTACCTCTCTTCAAAAAGTAATAAATCTAAAGCCAAAGTTTATCATTCCAAGTCATGGAATTTCTCTTGGTGGTACTAATAAACTTGAAATGACTTTGAAGCATAGAAAAATGAGAGAATCTCAAATTGAAGATCTTTGCTCAGATGGTAAAACAAAAGATGAAATCTTATCAATTATTTATGAAGGTCTTGATGAAAGGCTTCATAAATATGCCATGGCGACAATTGATGCTCATTTAAAAAAGCTAAAAATAGATATTAACTAAAGTTCTACTTTCTCCATTAAATATCCTAAAACATCACTTTTTACGACTTCTATGGATGTCGAAAACATTGAAGGAAATGCTTCTTTTTTAAATACCATTTGATCTTCAACAATTTCAAAATATTGATCTGAAATATTATTGTTATTGTCGTCTAAAACTTCAATAACATTTTTACCATTCACTTTTGCAAGAACTTGACCTTTGGGGACTGTGTTGAAGTTAAGCTTTTCTATTTGTGGAATGAATGAAAAATTTACTTCTGGATCATTCTTGCCAATGAAGTCTATCCAGGCCCCTTGAGGTATTTTTAATCTCGCTATAGTTTTATATACATCGCCATTATACTCAGGAAGGTGTTCTGGTTTTGTTTCTATTAAGTCTTTTAAGTACTCGACGACACTATTTAAGGCCTCAAGATCTCCAGGCTTTCCACACTCTAGTGTCACGCTAGGACAAAATTTAGAGGTGGCCGACATAAACACTTCACTAGGCTCAGTTACATAAATAAGGGGACTATGAAAAAGACCTGCTAACTTCAAGGTGAGATCATCTTTTTTACTTACACACCCGTATTTTGGGTTTTTTCCAGATGTATTATGAATATCTACACAAGCGAGGGGATTATATTCTTCAATCTTTGTCATAAGATCTTCAGCTAACTTATGCCAGGGAGTTTCCCCCTTCGTCCAGATTCTATTAAAATCAGGCTGATCATCTAAGTGTCTCTTACTTTTTGCAGCAGCTGCAGGGTTACCTAGAATTATTATTACGCTTCTTGGAAGAGTGAGTTCGTTATCCCAGTAGTACTCAAGAAACTTTTGAAGTGCAAAGAAGCCTGTAGTTTCATTTCCATGGAGTAGGGTAGAGAAGATGAATGGTCTCTCTTCTCTTCCTTTTATATGGAAAACGCTGGGCCCCTTAAATTCTTTTTCGACTCCAAGGGGTGTAATTTGAAAAAAGTTCGATGGAATTCCATCATAGTTATACCAGCGCATAAATTCTCTCTGCCTATTTTTTTCCGGCCATTAAAGTATCAACAATCTCTGGGTTCAAAAGAGTTGAGGTATCTCCAAGACTGTCTGTTTCATTTGCCGCAATCTTTCTTAAAATTCTTCTCATGATTTTTCCAGATCGAGTCTTTGGAAGACCTGAGGTCACTTGAACTTTGTCTGGCTTGGCAATTGGCCCAATCATTTTATTAATAATTTCATTTAACTCTTTTTGTAAGACCTCTTCATTTTCTGGAGCATTTTGACAAATGACATAGGCATAGATCCCTTGACCCTTTATATTGTGAGGAAAACCTACGACTGCAGACTCTACTACGTTTGGATGTTCATTAAGAGCATCTTCAACTTCAGCAGTCCCAATTCTATGTCCTGAAATATTCATGACATCATCAACTCGACCTGTGATCCTGTAATTTCCTTTTTCATCTCTTCTGGCGCCGTCACCTGTAAAATACTTTCCAGGGTAGGTAGAAAAGTATGTTTGCTTATACCTTTCATGGTCTCCCCAAATTGTTCTAGCAATGCCTGGCCATGGACGATTCATACAGAGGTTTCCTTCAGCTGGGTTACCTTCAACAGGAGTTCCTTCACTATCGACTAATAGAGGTTCTACTCCAGGTAGAGGTAGGGTCGCATGTGCGGGAATTAAATCTGTGATACCTGCAAGAGGAGATATCATGATTCCACCAGTTTCTGTTTGCCACCAAGTATCTACGATAGGGCACTTTTCTTTTCCTATGTTTTTATTGTACCAACTCCAGGCCTCTTCATTGATTGGTTCTCCGACGGAGCCAAGTACTTTAAGAGTTGATAGTGAATGTTTGTTAACATATTCAATGTCACAGGCCTCTAGAGCTCTAATCGCTGTAGGTGCTGTATAAAAATGAGTAACTTTTAATTTGTCACAGATATCCCAAAACCTACCAGCGTCTGGCCATGTCGGAACACCTTCAAACATAACAGTAGTTGAACCATTTAATAATGGTCCATAAGTTATGTATGTGTGTCCCGTAATCCAACCAATATCAGCAGTACACCAATAGATATCGTCTTCTTCTACTTGAAAGACATTTCTAAATGTGTGGTATGCATAAGTCATATAACCTGCAGTTGTATGAAGAAGTCCTTTTGGTTTTCCGGTTGAGCCTGATGTATAAAGAATGAAGAGAGGATCTTCAGCATCAAGTTGTTCGGCTTCACATTCAGTTGAAGCCTTTTCCATAAGCTCACCGAGCCAGTGATCTCTTCCTTCTTTCCATTTGATATCACTATCAGTTCTCTTAACAACGAGTACATTCTCAATACTTGGACATGACTCCAGAGCTTCGTCTGCAATATCCTTGAGAGGAATAATTTTATTTCCTCTGTAACCACCATCGTTAGTAATAAGCATTGAACATTCAGAATCTTGTATTCTGCCTGAAAGTGCATTTGCAGAAAATCCACCAAAAACAACAGAGTGAATCGCCCCAATTCTAGTACAAGCGAGTACTCCAATTAGAAGTTCTGGAACCATGGACATATAAAAGCAAACTCTGTCTCCTTTTTTAACTCCACGCTCTTTCATGACGTTTGCCATTTTACATACTTCTGCATGAAGTTCTTTATATGTAAAAGTTCTGGCCTTCACGCTTGGGTCATTGTCTTCATAGATGACAGCAACTTTATCGCCATTTTTTTCGAGATGCCTGTCGAGACAGTTATAAGACATATTAGTTTTTGAGCCTTCAAACCATTTCAGGTTTAAATCATCAAAATTTCCGGATTGAACAGAGTCCCACTTTTTAAACCAGTGAAGTTCTTCTGCTATTTTTCCCCAATAGGCATCACCATCTTTCATAGAAAGATTGTAGTGCTCCGTATATTCGTTTTTGTTTGTGATACGGCCCATTATTTCCTCCAAGAGTATTTTGGTTACATCTTTATAGTAGTTATTTTTGGAAGCTGTATTTTGGTCTCCCTGATGCAAAATAACAAGGATTTAGGCACAAAACTATAAGTAGTGGAATTTGTGTATTGGTCTAAATTTCTGGCAATTATTTGTTGCGGTCTGTAATTCTATTAAAAAGCTAACTTCTCGTAAAATTAACTATAAATCTAGCTACTTACTGCTCTTTTTTTCTGAAGGTTCGGCAAATCGAGTTTCTATTAAAGAAAACCTGCTTCATTGCATTATTATTAAATCATATTAAAAATCACCTTTATAAAGAAGCTAGAAGTTCCGATAAGTTGACGAGGTTTAAGTTATGAAAAAGTTAGCTCTCATTACATTTTCAGCATTGCTACTCAGTATGAGTAGTGCGAATGCCTTTTGGGATCCAACTTTTGGTATGTTTGGCGCTGCCTATGATTATGTGGCCGATACTTCTTTAAGCTTTATCGATGATTTTTACACTGATTCAGAGACTTCAACTGATGATGACTCTTGGCTCTATTCTGCTCCTCTTATGACTGACCCTAATACTGGAATTGACTTAAACTACAATAGTTGTGCAGCTCCTGATTATAGTTGGTGTCCGTACTGTAGTTGGGGATGGGATCTTCTTTCAGGTTTATTTGATGACATCGCTGAAGATGTTGAATGTAAAAGGGATGAGCATCTTGTTCAAGTTCAATCTGTAGAGCCAACTGCAAAGCCTGATAAAACTTTAGATGAAGCGGCATACTGTTCATGTATTGATAAGAACAGTTTTCCAGACCCTTCGGCTACAGACGTTATAAAAAACTTAGTTGAAGTTAAAAAGAAAGAAATGGTTGCAGAGGTTTTTGAAGAGTATCAAGATGTCGCAAAAAGTTTGCAAGCATTGGCCATTAATCCAGAATATGGAAATTTAATTGATTCTAAAGAGGACATTTGTCTTCCTGGTAACTTCGCCAAGATAGAAGCAGGTTTATTTGACTCTGGAACCGAGAATGACCCTGCTCCATGTGATGGTGAAGCAAGAGATTTGATGAAGGAAGCACTCGAAACCGAAATGGATACTTGTAAAAGTTCTGATATCGTTGCTTCATCTCGTTGCTCTTCCGAAAAACCATACTTGAGACATCGTCAATCGATGGAAGAGTACAATCAAATGATTAATGAAATGGGTCCTGATGGAGCTCCTCTTCATGAAGGGATTGACAATAAAAGTATTGGTTCTTGGTTCGATTTTCAACTTAAAAAAGAATTTGAAGAGTCGACTGTTGAAAGGTTTAATTTACCTAATGGTTCTGTAAGAAACAATTCTGAAATTTATAAAAGTGACTTTGCGACACTAGGATTCGACTTTTACAACTTAGGTCGAAACGACGCAATCAAAACTGCTATTGAAAAAAATAGAACACCTGA
>JAGSHI010000103.1 GCA_023954635.1 Bacteriovoracaceae bacterium | reverse complement strand
CAAATATTCTTGGTGTAAAACAACAAACTTTGAAGAAGTTCGGCGCTGTAAGTGAAGAAACCGTTAATGAGATGGCAACAGGGGTACTAGATAAAATGGGGGCGGATTTGGCGGTAGCCTTTAGTGGAATAGCGGGCCCGTCCGGTGGGAGCGAAATCAAACCTGTTGGTACACTTGCCCTAGCTTCTGGAAAGAAAAAAGATATTAAAACAGATTTATATCATTTTGCCGGTGATCGAGAGCGTTTAAAACTACGTTTTTCAGAAGTTGGTCTCTTTAAATTACTTCAATTAATTAGGAATTACTGACCTAATTTAGAAAAATCTATAGTTGTGTTATCAATTGTTTCATCTAAGCTTTCTTGCTTTTTAGGTGGTGCTTGAGGCTTTGATGAAGTTACACTCGCGGGTTCTTTTTTATTATTTAAGTCTTGCTTCATCATCTTACTAGCGGCGCCTGATTGAATTTTCTTTTTTGCTATTTCACTATATTTTTGAAAGTCTTTATCATTTAAACCGTTTAATTCTTTTCTCGCTTTTGCAGCTTGCTCAGGAGTGATCTGCCCCATCTTAACCATTGAGTCTAACATTTTTGATACTTCGGCCTTATCAATTTTCATTCCTTTCAACATATTCATCATTCCGGCATCCATGGCATTGGCAATAACGGAAACAAAAAATAGAAAGCAAATGATAATTTTCATAGAAGACTCCAAGAATTTCGTGTCATATTATTCTACCTTACTTCTCGGTTATTCTAAGGATATATTTAGTCTTCTAAATATTTAGACTTTTAGCCACCAAATATTGGCGAAAAATACTTGTGAATTTCTCTTTACTGCCTTTTATTTCAATACCTTACAAATAAGATGAAACGAATCAGCCTACCCCCTAGGATAATGACTATAGAGATAAAGAACAGATTCAAAATACCGAAAAGAAGACAGGTGATGAAAAAGAGCAAGGGTGCCACATTTTTTAATCGTTTTACCGCCATTTTATTGTTGGTAGGCCTTCTTGTATTTTCATCATGTGTTCAGAGCCCAAATGGTAAAAGAAAAAGTTCTGGTAGCTCTAATCAGAAAACTTCCAACGGTGGAACTCCAAATACCCCTACTTTTTCAAATAGCCTTAACTTTTTTCAAAACGGTGCCGTACAATCAAGCTCAAACTTAACCATCAATACTGATTTTTCAGATACTTTTTATCTAAGAGGTGACGAGATAGATAGTCTTATCAATCCTTCAAACAAAAGTATTGTTCAATGTATGGTGGTTAGATTTCCACAAAGTTTAAATAATAAACTTCTTGTCGTCGCGCTTTCGCCGCAGTTCTTTTTTAACTTTAGTACTCAAACCCAAGAGTATTACTACTTAGCTTCACCTTCGGAATCCAATACAAACCAGACGTTTTGTAATAAGCCCGGAATCAACTCTGCTCTAGCGACTGATTTTCCAGCCGAGACAATTTCATATTCACTTACTGATATTTGTCCCTCTTGTGTTTCTTCTCTTCTAGCTTCAGACCCTGTTCAGGTGAGAACTTCAGGTGGAACACAGATTACAAATATTGAAACAAATTATCTCTCCATAAGATTAACAAATAACAGTGGAACAGTTAACAACGGACCAAGCTGTGGGTCAACTCAGGAATGTCAATCAAAAGGGTTTGACTGTTGTAGTTTAGGTCAATGTGTTAACGATAAACAGCTCAAAGACGGAACCGACACGACTAGCGCTGAATACCTACAGGCAGAACAAGATATCTTTTCTAATCCTTCAAATATTTTTAACTATCCTAATTTTTATCACTTATGCTCAGTTGATGTTCCTGTTGTTCCAACGCCAACTCCGCCGGTTGACCCGAGCATCGAGGCTGCCAAGAAGTTTACTCGTCTTAAAGAGCTATACGAATGTACGACACCTTCCGAAGGTGAAATGAGTCTTTGTACCCTCACTTTTGAAGATGCTCCAGTAAATGCCACATATCAAACAGGATTAGACGATAGAAGTTTCTTTGATATATACACGGGAACAAATCCCGTCCCTGAGCATTCAATTGAACAGATTATTTACTCTGGAGAAATTCTCTTTAGTAATAGAAACTTCTTGAAGGACAATTTCACTATCAATGGAATTAGCAGTATCTCAAGTGGAGATCCTCAAGGGAATGATACTATTACAGATGCAGTAAGTATTTTTCTTGATCCGGCTTACCAAATTTCAAACTCTGCACCTAATCAAACTCTTAAAATTCAATATCGTATTGACGGCTCATGTAAACGAGTTAGCTCCAGTCTTGCGAAATGTGAAAAGCATTACGTTCAAGGTGAAAACTTAAGTAAAGTAACAGATCACTTTCCTGCTAGTAACGAATTTCTACTACCATTTTATGCTGATACTAATAAAACGGTAAAAGTCGAAGTAGATGAGACAACAAAGTTACAAGGATCAGAATGGGTTCTAACACTTACCTCACCAGCAAAAATCACTTTTCAAGGTGTAGGCCTTCAGGTTTACGATACACAGAAGCTTAAGATCACCTACTTTGTGGACCTGAACTCCTTTGACGTCTTACAGAAAGTTGAAGATGCTGCTGATGAAATTAAAACTATTTGTGACTGTGGAACTGGCGACTGTACTTTAGAGGAAGTCATCGTCAACGATGCCGTTGTAGATTATTCTTGTAAATACCCTGAGCCCGACATACCGGCTCCGCCGCTTCAACAAACGGTCTTACTTAGCTCAAAAACAGTTCCCGTAAGATACTATGATGCTGACGGCGTATATCAGTCAGATGTGACTTTTAATTCAAAGCCTCAAGAAGGTACTGCTTTTAAATATGATGATGGAAACCTCCTGAAGCCTAATAATGTTGATAACTATATTGGATTTAATGAGATCTACGGCTCTATCACTTCAATTGGAACCGACGCAAAATCAGCAAAAGAAGTATCTGTCGTAAAAGGACGTAACTACGATATCTTTGTAGATACGGGAACATTCTCTAGTTGCTTCTTTTGTGGAACTGATTATTTTAGTGGGGTCACTAAACTTTTCCCAGCGAACTTTCTAAATAAAGGTGGAGGTTACTCACCCGACTTACAAACAACTAACCCAATTCAGGCATCCACATATCCTGCCCATGATAAAATATTTGGACGTGCTTGTTTTGTACCAGCCACGATGATCCCATGGACCCATAAAACATCATCAGATCGTCAACAACAAAGAAAAAGTAGATTGGCCGCTCAGCACTTCCTTTTTGCCAATGGTTACCAAAGAGACTGGTTTGGCTTTGACTACGGATCAGTAATTGGTTCATTCGACGGTGTTCGTTGGTTTGCAATTGGTAACCAAAGAAGAATAAAGTCAGAATCGACAAAACTCTTTCTAGCAGTTAATGCCTATTTTGGGGATCAAACTATTGAAAGTACCTTTACTGTAGTTGTCTCAGACGCTTCAAGTACTGCTCAAAGTGGTTCGACCGTTACTTCAGACTTTGATTCTGACGGGGCACAATGCCAACAGAACCACCTTTGTAATACTGATAAAGATTGTGCCACTCAACTTGGTTGGGACTATGTCTGTGAAACTGTCGCCACTATAAAGACAAAATGGCCAAGGTTCGACTCAAATGGTCTAGAAGTTCCTGAACTAGAACCACAAGAAAACCTAATTAACCTCTTAGGAGGCCTAGGAGGAGCTACCAAACGATGTGTTTATAGAGGTAGAGGCGCTCCTTGTAGCACTGATTATCAAATCAACGACCCAACAAATAGTTACTCAGGAACAGATAGTGAGAAGCTACATGCCTGCACATCCAACAACTACTGCCAGCAATTTCTACAAGGTATACAAGTAGAAAAGTTTAACAATAAAATTGCTCGTTTTGGTAAATCTGTCAAAGTACAAAACTCCAGCACAACCGTTACAGAAAATGATTTAGATGAGTTTGGACTAGGTGCTAGACTAATAGGACGCCCCTTCTCTTATCATGGGACTGAGTCCATTACGACTGATGCCCAATCTGCCCTTAGCAATAACAATATTTCTGCCATCTGTATTCCAGGAAGAAATCCTGCCGATGATAATGTCAAAGATGGTAATGAAAATACTCCAGGACCTTCCCACTTAGGTGATCAAGTTACAGGAATGGGAATGTCACAGACAGGAAATATTTCTGATGTTTATTTGAGCTCCTGCTCTATCTTCAATACTTCGGGTGACTATATTCTCTTCGATGATAATTTGAAAAATAATCCTTTAAGTGATCCCGCTGTTCAAACTTTAGCCGGTAACCAGGCCATCTCAACCAACTCTCTTAATGTTCTTGGTACCATGGCACAAAAGACCTTCACAGTTGACTTTGAAAACTCTCAAGTAACGGGAGTTAATTTCCAACAAAATAGATGCTTAAGAGCTCCAGGTGCTTCTTGCCACACTGATTTAGAATGTGCACCTTCTAAAACCATTACTGAGCAACTAAACGGATTAGACCCCGATGACTCTAACCTTTACTCAGCATTAAATAAATATGAGATACAGTTTTGGAAAGAAAGACTTATCTGTGGCCAGGAAGTACTACCAAGCGATCCAAGTTATGACTTAACAAACAATAGATGCTGCCGTGAACGTGGCAATCAATTTACTATCGGTAATTTTTACGACCAGTCGGCCTTCGCCGCTAATGATCCAAATATTCCAGTTATTAATAATACTGAAATTCCCGGAATTGGTATCCCTTTATCAAGCTCTAGTCGTTACTCAAGAACTTCAACTATGATTGATAAATTAAACGATACAACCAACCCAGAGCCACAAATTCGTGCGGCCAGGGCCGATCAGTGTGGAACCGGTGGGGCAACTGTGGCAGATTGTACTCAATTTGATAACCCAACGGACGATTTTAGAAATCAATGGAAAACCATCTCTACTATTGGTCAAAGAACTTGCTGTACCGGTCATTGGATTAGACATTTTGATTCCGATGACAATGGCGGAGGGCATACTTGGGGAAGTAATAAACATCAAGATGTCCCTAAAGAGTCTTTTAAGTGCTTAAACTGGACAACATGTGTGGCCGGATCTACTTGTAGCGACACTGGTGATTTTATTTGTGATCATGTTGAAGAACCAGATGATGCTGCCTGTAAGCAGCGTGAGACAAGTAATACAGAGGCCACTACTATTTTTAACTGGCTAAACACGCTTGAACTTACTGGTATCCCGCAAATTGGTGTTAAGACTGAGGACTTCACTAACCTCTTTTGTAAAGTAAGACCCGATGACCAAACTCAACCCGGTGACTTTGTTATGCCTAATCTAATTAAAGCACTTGCTGGTGAAGATGCAGAGTATAGAGATTCTTCTAATGATAGACTTTACTCTGCTGCAGATTCAGGTAACTTTGAAACCGGAATAAAACAAGTTTTCTCTGATGACACTTTTAGCTGTTGCCTTCCAACAGGAACCCAGATGAACAATGGAGACGATCCAAAGTTATGTTGCTCAGGACTAATTGCTAATACCCAAAATAATGGAACTATTTGTGCCCTACCTGATTTTACTAACGTCACAGTCTATTTTAATAGATTCGTCTCATCGGCAGCAAAGGACGTTTCTGATTCTCAAATCGACGCAGACACAGGCTATATCACAAATCCAATTATTGTAGAGAACCTCGCTTGCCAAGAACAGGTTTGCGCCTCAGGTGCCCTAGCAAGAGGAATTTCACTAAGTAATCTAAAAATACCTGGAAAAGAAAGTAATCCTAAAACATTTAGACGTTTTATAGATGAAAACTCTCAGGCGACCAATGCTAATGGCCTAGCAGATCTATATGACGCTGGACTTAGATGGAATGACGATGTCTACTGTGTCCCAAATGCGCTAGCTACCTCAGGAGCACCTGAGATTAAGTTCACAATCTGTAACTAGTAAAAAAGCATCAGCGTCACGATCGCCAAAACAAATCTATATACAGAGAATACCCATAGACCTGTTGAAGCTATAAACTTTAAAAAATAATGAATTGTAGCTAGGCCTACGGCAAAAGAAAGCGTTAACCCTATGACTAAATCCACTATCGCGAAATTCGCGCCACTATTTAAAACCTCAGGGAGTTTATAGACAAAACCGGCAAAGATAACAGGTAAACTTAACAAAAAACTAAACCTGGTAGATTCCACTCGCGACATAGAGAGAAATCTTGAGATGGTTAAAGTTGACCCACTTCTGCTCACTCCTGGAAAAACGGCCAACCCTTGAAAAAAGCCAATTAAAAAAGACCTCTTTATATCGACTTGTTTAGACATATGATCTGTTTCTTCCATCACTCCTCTATGATCGAAAAACCACATCAGAGCTCCGAAAAGAACGAGGTTAAGGCTTATCATAAAAGCACTTCTACCAAAGTCTGATGCAAAGTCTTTAAGGGCATAAGCCAAAACAAAAGTGACGAAAGTGCTTATTCCAATATTAATAATCCAGCTTCTCCCTCTCGTTCTTTTTTCGAGATCATCAACAAAAAATGCGGAAGAGATAATTTCTTTAATATCTTTAAAGAAGTAGACCAAAACGGCTAAGGCCGTCCCCACATGCATGGCCAAGTCAAATGCGACACCGGGATCATTAATCTTTAAATAATGAGGTAGAAGGGCTAAATGTCCTGAAGAACTTACAGGTAAAAATTCGGTGATTCCTTGTATTACGCCGTAAAAGAGTGAGTCGATCCAGGTCATTTTTTAACAATTCCAAAATAGTCAAAGTCTCGTTTTTTTAAAGACTGTCTCAAGTCTCTTAGATGAACTAAGAATTTGTCAGAGTAATAATTTCTTTTCGTTTCATTAATATAATTACTAACGAGATAGAGTCTATTTAAATTTGAATAAAGAATATCCGCAAGCACATCGTCTTTCTTTTGAACCGCCCTTCTGCCATATTTAAAGTAATTCCTAAAAATGGCTTCCTCAAGTTTTTCACGTTGTTCTTTGTTTAAATTCGTCTTTGTAAAATGGTCTAATACAGTAAGGGAATTGATTTCATCGCTTTTATCTGGGAATCCAAAAATGTTATAATAATCAAAATACCAAACAATACTTTGCAAGAAGGTTTCTCTGAAGTTTTTTCTGGCTAAAGCACTTTTTATATCCTCACTCCAGTAAAACCTTAGCGTCAAAGAATTATTAGTTTCAAGTGGGATATAGGTTTCAACCATTCTTTTTTCTAAAAATACCTTTTGCTCAAAGAGCTGCTTAAATCTTAAAAAGTTTTGATTTCCAATTTTCCCAAAATCAATTTCAGGCACTGCACCTTTAAATGACTTTTCTATTATCTTATCTCGAACTGCAACAAAACCTCTTATAAAGGGACCTTCTGCAAAGACATGCCCAATGAGATTACCACTTCCTAAGCTCAGAGACTTATAGACTAAGTCTTGAATCTCTAAACTAACCTTCTCGCTTAATATTTTATTACTCCCAAAATCTTTTTCATACTTCCTTTTTAAATAGATTTCTCGCTTCTGATTAAGGGCCTGGAAAAGGTTTGGAAATTGCTTTTTAAATAATGGATTTCCTAATTTTGCGTTTTCCAAAAGACTTAATAATGAAAAGCGTTCCTCAATCTTGATATAGGCATCTTTATGAGTCTTACGGTCATATAACCATAGGTAAGGTTTAATTTTTTTGCTACTTCCTTCCTTTACGACCTCAAAGTTAGGAAGAAGCATAAAACGATCATCAGCTAATGAGTTTAAGGCCCAAAATTTAAATCGATTACTTTTAAAATTTGTAAAACCTTCAAAAGAGCCCTGCCCTTTTAGATTTAAATTTTCCTTAACCGGATTTACGACAATTTCCTGCATGAGACTTAATCCCTTAAACAAGGGAGAGACAGTTGAGAAAACCAATAAACAAGGAACCCAAATCAGGCCAGCATACAAACTAAACTTACTCTGGGTAGTGATAATTCTCGTATGACTTAGGCTCTCTTTTAAGCTTGGTTTTTTTACTAATAGAAGCAAATCACCTATTAATAAGGGCCCTAGAATAGCCTCTAACACGACCCTGCCCCCGGCACCAATTCTTTTCCAAGTCGGGTCCCCTACCGCGCGAAGGCCAAGTAGCCATTGGCTGAATGAAACTCCTAAAATTAAGCTTCCATAAAACCTGATAGCTAAATATAGACCAAAAACAAAAATTAGTGTTGAAAGGCCTTCGGCATAAACTTGTCCTTCAGCGCTTCCCTGTAGCTCTAGAGACTTAAATAAAAACTCTGTTAGAGCGACGTTTTTAGAGGCATATACACGAAAGGACAAAAGAGAATAGTAACAGACATAGGCCAAGGCAAAATCCGCTAAGAATCCTAGAAAGCGGCGGCTAAGGGCCGAAAAACTGTTGGAATCCTCTGTACTACTTTTCAAGTATTTACCTTTTTATAGAATGCAGCTGCAACAAATATGGGCAGTTTTCATATACCGCTATATTCTCTTCACAAGCACCAAAGTCATTGTAATTTCATAAACTATTCTACCTTTTCCCCCAAAATTGCCAAGAGTAATTGGCAGTCAAAGAGTTTAATTGTGAGCAATTCAGTCAGGTATTAAAATAGAACTGAAAGATAAGTTAATGAAATGAAGGGAAAATTCCGAAAAACAAGTGTGGAAAACCCTAAAAATGGGAAAAGAAAATGAGACAGAACAAACCATTAAAAGTGCTAATGATTCATCTCTTGAACTTAAGTATGCTTGTTGCACCTATGCCTTTGATCGCTGCGGAAAGCGACTTTGATAGCAATGTTAATTCAAGTGACTGGGTTGGCGATGTCGGTACGGCCTTAAAGACTGTTGGTGGTGCCCTCTTACAAAACAGAGCCCAACAAGCAGCCATGCGTCAGCAAGCCTTAATGATGAGAAACTCAAGACCACAGTCTGTCCCAGCAAAGTTTTTTCCACAATGTCAGATCTCTCCTGCCGGTGCTCAAATACCACAGATGGCTTGTGAGATGAGTCAAAACCTTCCAGGCGTTGTTTCTCAAGGTCAACAAATGAGTTTAATAGCTCAACAGAATATAGATTTTTATGACCAACTTATGGACGAGGCTCAAAACTCTCGTCTACCTAACGGGATCGCTTGTCTTAATCAGGCCCTTGCAGGAGTTAGATCATCAATAAGTGATCGTATGAATGGTCTTGAAAGAATGAAAGAACAAATAAAAAAGGCCAATCAACTTTTTGAAGAACAAAATAAGGCCATCCTCGAAGATATTAAAAGAAATGGAAATGAACTCTTTGGTACTTCACGTGGTAAAAAACTAGATAGTAACCAAGAAACTGCAGATTATAACAAACTTGTAACACCAGAGTGTAGAGACATTATCACTACTGGTGGTAGCGAGAGTATGAACGATAAGATCTTTAGTGACGGTCTTAGAGGTATTAGAGATGGAAATCTTGGGAAACTAAATATTTCATCTGATCAGTTTGCAGCAAACAAGGGCTCGTACGAAAGAGACTTAAATCAAAAAGTACAACAGATTAAAAAAGATATTAAAAGATTTGGAGTTGACGGGTTTCTTCAACAAAATAGCGGTGGAAATTTAAGCTTTGAAAGAAATGGACAAGAAAAATTTGGTTCACTTCAAAAAGCTTTTTCAGACTTTACGAGAGTAAAACGTACTGAAGTTAACAATATCAAGGACAGTATTACTAAAGAAATCCCTGGTGTTGATATCAGCAACCTTACAAATATGAGTCAGGACTTTAAAGCTGACTTTGGTGAATTTGTATCTCAGGCCGAACAACAACTTAAACGTCAGGCCATTTCAGCTTGTGTTAGCGGACCAGTTGGACTATCTCCTGACCAAATTTTAAGTAGCCTTCGTTATGACTCTACAAGCATGACCGGTGATACCATAAACAATTACAGAAGTGCCCTTGATATCATCCTTAGAAATCCAGACTCTAGTCCTTCTGAAAAAGAAAGCGATATTAGAAATCTAGATAAGAGATTCAAAGGTAGAATTAGAATCGTTTATAACGATGAAGATTCGGTTCAAAGAAATGAATCACCTTATAAGATGTTTCAAAAGATTGTAAAAAAATGTGATCAGCAATTTGAACAGGAAACAGATAGAAATATCGGTCGTTCTACTAAAAAGAAAATTTCTCGTGCTAAAAAATACATGAAACAACTACAAGCAGTTGAAAGAACCTTTGCTTCAGATCTATCAAATCAGCTTATTGATGAAGTAGTAAACTGTTCTGGACGTAAGCTTAAAGCAGGTCAATGTAACGCAAGTACTCTTTCTACTTCAAATAGTGAGTTCTGTTTAGCTCAGGCCAGTGATTGTGCTGCTCAGGCCAATTCATGTTTTGCTCAGATTGATAGAGAAGTTAAAGTCAGACAAGACAATATGAATAAACTCTCTATCACTTATAATAATAATGTTGCAGCTCTTATCTCAAACCAAGAAGCTCTTCTGGCCCAAGTTAAAGCTCAGGTTGGTAGAGATGCTGAATTCTTTAAAAGCTTCTTCCCTGGTGCTACTTATAACTACCCTGAAGACCTCTTTGTTAAAATGCCACAACTGGCAGACTTTAATGGTCTTGGAGTAGAGTTAAGAGGCGGAGGAAATATTGAAGATCTTCAAAAACTTCCAGGAAAGATTGATCTTTTAAAGCAGCAACTTGAAGAGCAATTCTCTGGACCTAACGGAATCCAAAAAGTTATCACTGACTATATCGCCCAACAAAAAGGCGCTATGGAAAAGAACAAAGGAAAATGGGCCGAGCTACAACAGAAATGTCAGCAAAATATGGGTAAAGCTCAGCAGGCCATTGCTGAGGCAAACCAAAGAGCTCAAGAAGCCTACGGTGAAAAGAAAGAAAAGGTTAATGAATTTTGCCAAAAGTTTGAAAACCTAAGAGAAAACCCGGCAGCAGGTTGCGGCGATGATAACGACGCCAAAGACCTATTTGAAGATAGCATGAAAATCTCTTCACACGTCTCTGACGATGCTAGAAGATGGGTTGGTACTTACAAAAACCTTTGTGCCCAATCTCAAAATGAAAAAGACAATGCTGCAGATGAATTCGAAGATGGCGGAAAAGAGTATATCAAAGAGCAATGTGAGGAATCCGATTCAGAAAGTATCTTAAGTGAAATAGACTCTCAGCTTAAGACTTACGGAAATCTGTCTGATGAGCAAATTTCAGCGATTGAATCTGCTGAAAGTACTGGTCAAACAAATGT
>JAGSHI010000043.1 GCA_023954635.1 Bacteriovoracaceae bacterium | reverse complement strand
GGTGATGGAAGTTTTGGTGAAAATATAACCAAAAAAGTTATCTGGATGGATACGATTCCGCCAGCGATTGAAGATAGAAAAAAGTCTTTCGAGGTTCGTGGAGAACTCTTCTGTCGAGAAGAGGAATTTTATGGCCTAAGTAATGAAATGGTTGGACTTGGTTTGGATAAACCAACGAGCCAAAGAAATATAGTGGCAGGTTTAATATCAAGAAAAGAAAACCTTGAGCTGTGTCGATATATAGAATTCATGGCATTTGAATTGTTGTCAGATGACTTTGAATTTTCAAAAGAAAGTGAAAAATTTAAACTTCTAGCAGAGCTTGGATTTGAAACGCCCGAAACAAAAGTACACGATAAGAAAAAAACCGTTGATGAAACTATTAACCTCGCCAAAGAATTTATGTCTGAGGGGGATTACCAAATTGATGGGCTCGTTTTCACTTATGAAAATCTTAGTTTACATGAAGAACTTGGAGAAACGGCTCATCATCCTAGATATAAAATGGCCTTTAAGTTTGAAGGTGAATCCAAGGAAACGATTCTTAAAGAGATCATCTGGTCTGTTAGTCGTAATGGTATATTAACACCAGTAGGGATCGTTGAACCGGTAGAGTTAAGTGGAGCGCAAATTAGTAGAGTTACATTACATAATTTTGGAATGGTGAAACAATACGAATTAAAATCTGGCGATAAGATAGAGATTATTAGAAGTGGGGAAGTTATTCCCAAGTTTCTTTCGGTGGTAAAAGCTTCGAAAGAAAAGTTTTCAGTACCCAAAAACTGTCCAACTTGTAACTCGAAGGTAGAAGAAAGAGATATTAGGCTTTACTGTTCAAATGAAGAATGCCCAGATCGTGTCAGAGAAAGCATACTAAACTTTATAAAAAAAATAGGCATAGATGACTTAAGTTCAAAGAGACTAGAGGAAATGCTGAGAGTCGGTTTAGTTAAAAATATTCCTGATCTATATAAACTGGAAGTTGAAGACTTTCTAACTCTTGATAAGGTTAAAGATAAGCTGGCCAATAAGTTTTATACAGAGATTCAAGCATCCAAAAATGTGGATATTGTCACTTTTTTAAGTTCGCTAGGAATAACTGGTGGAGCTTATAATAAATGTGAAAAGCTTGTGAATAATGGTTTTGATACCCTTGATAAAATAAAAGAAACAACAGTGGAGAAACTTTCTCACATCGAAAGCTTTGCTGAAAAATCTGCTACAGAGTTTTTAAACTCATTTAATTCAAAACTACATATAATTAATTCTCTTGTAGAGATTGGTTTTGAGTTTAAAGAGAAAGAAGTTAAGGACACCCCACTCAATGGCAAAAAGGTATGTATCACAGGGTCATTGTCTGAAAAAAGGTCAGTGATTGAAGGCTGGATTAGAGATGGTGGTGGAGCGACTGTTGGGAGCGTCTCTAAGAAAACCGATTATCTTTTAACAAATGACAAAGACTCGGGTTCGTCTAAGGCCAAAAAGGCTCGAGAGTTAGACATTCCAATAATTTCTGAAGATGAATTAAAAAAGATGGTGTTATAAAAATAAAAAAGGCCGGTTACCCGGCCTAGACTATATTATTTAGGGCAACCCCAATAATTTTGTTTTGCAGCATCATAATAAAGACAATCTTTATTCTTATACATTTGACTAAAAATACCTTTTGCAACTTTACCAATATCATACCTAAGCTTTTTAATTTCCTTGTATGTAAGGCTGATAGCTGTCTTTGAGTGAATAGGGTAACTACTCTCACCCTTTTTCTCAAAGAATTTATTATAAACATCAGCCATTGGCTTATCGTCTTCGTCTCTGTTTAGACCCCAGAGGTATTCAAACTCGTCGATAAAAGACTTAAATAATTTTTTATACTTTGTTCCTTTATACATAATCAAATTGTCGAATTGTCTATGCTCGGCATTTTTTGAAACATTATAACTTCCGGCCAAAAGAATAGTCCCTTTTCCAGAAGGGGTATAATCAACAACAAAGTATTTGTGATGATTTAAAAGCCAGTGCCTTGGAGAAGGAGCATGTGAGTAGTACTTAACTCTTACAGGAGCAACCTTTTTCTTATTTCCAGGAAGAAGCTTCCAGTCCTTGATGAACTGAGGAGTCATTTCCTTATTGTTTGGCTTACTCTTGTATTCTTGGTTATCAACAGCAAGTCTAACATCGACACCTCTTTTAACGGCTCCAATAAGAGCATCAGATACTGAGCGGATATTAAAATGGTTGAGGTTTACGTAAATATTCTTTTTGGCATTATCAATGGCTTTAATAACTTGATCTCTCACATACCAAGTTTGTTCACCAGAGTTATCTTTTCTTCTACTTAGAGTGATGTACTTTCCAATTTTATATGCAGAGCTTGTTGTCTTATTTTTCTTGATCTTAAAGTTCATAGAGCTTGAATAAAGAACCATGTTCTTATTCGAGCTTGGCTTGTTCGATACAACCTCACCTTCTTTTTTTGTATAGTCATTAAGAGAGTCGGCATTGTCTTCACCATCGGTCACCATATCTTTGGCACTATTCCAAAGAACAGTAAACTCGTGTCTATAGTCTTTTATTAAACTGTTTTGAGCTGGGCTATCTGCATCAGCTTTATGGAATACAAAGGCTTCGCTGTATCTCGTTTTTGCTCCGCCTGACATATTGGCAGAAGAGTTAACTAGAATTTTTCCGTCAACAAGAAAGAATTTCTCGTGCATATTATGCTTAGCAATTTTAACTTCAGCTCCAGCCGCTTCAAGTTTTTTTACTTTTGAAATTGTCTTAGATTTTTTCGCAAGTGGCGGATGAAGAACAATCTTAACTTTTGCTCCACCAGCAAGAGCATCGATCATGGCCTTATCGATTCCTGAGTCTGACCAGCTATAGATCGTAGCATGCACATACTCATTTGAGTTGCGGACTAATTTATATACTTCATTAAAAGCCTCTTTACCTTGTGTTGGTGAAAACATGGCATATGGATAACCTTCTGATGAAGGGTTCCGGCCTGACCAATTTGAAAAGTTTGAGCAAGACCCAAGTAGGGCCAAGATAGTGATTAACGCTAGTTTGTTGAACATAAGTTTCTCCCGTATATAAGGATGGAAATATACAATTTGTATTGATACCGCTATCTATTCGGTAAAAGAGTGAATTATTTACAGAGATTTGTTATTTAGGGAATAAAATACCTAAGTAATTCTAGTGACTTAACTTGGATTAGAAATTACTTTTTTGCACTCTCGGGTCTAAGGGAGTCCGTATGTCCAAATCAAAAAAGATCTATAGTTGTCAGGAATGTAAATACACAAGCCCAAAATGGGTTGGCCGCTGCCCCGAATGTGAGAACTGGAACACTTTCCTGGAAAGAGATGTAGAAAGGCCTTCAGGTAGAAAGGTCTTATGTGAAAATATCGAAAATGAACCTTTGCCAGTGGAAAAGATCTCAATAAATTATAAAGATCGAATTAAGGTTGGAATTGCGGAGTTTGATAGAGTTGTTGGAGGGGGACTCGTTCGAGGTTCCTTAGTGTTGATTGGAGGAGAGCCAGGAGTTGGAAAATCAACTTTACTTGGTGAGGTATTAGGGAGGTTGTCTTCTTCTATTAAAGAAAAAATTCTTTATGTCTCAGGCGAGGAATCTAAAAACCAAGTTGCTGATAGAATGAGAAGGCTTGGATATACTAAGGACAATCTATTAATTCAAAATGAAAATAGATGGGAAAATGTTTTGCTTTCCATTTTGAAATTAAAACCTCAAGTTATAGTCTTAGATTCAATTCAAACAATACATTCAACAGAAATACAATCGACTCCAGGCTCTAGTTCTCAAGTTCGAGAGGTTACTTATGAACTCATGAACCATATTAAAGCGAATGACATAACTTGTTTTGTAGTAGGACATATCACAAAAGATGGAAGTATAGCTGGCCCTAAGATTCTTGAACATATGGTTGATACGGTAATTTATTTTGAAGGCGAGAAGAATGGACAATATAGGCT
Source organism: Bacteriovoracaceae bacterium (assembly GCA_023954635.1). Classification (GTDB taxonomy): domain Bacteria; phylum Bdellovibrionota; class Bacteriovoracia; order Bacteriovoracales; family Bacteriovoracaceae; genus M0603. The sequence goes on along the minus strand of JAGSHI010000043.1, from coordinate 19,919 downwards.
TTTACGCTCAATCAAAAACAGATTTGGTAATACAAATGAGATAGGAGTTTTTGAAATGACTTCTAAGGGGTTAGTGGAGGTTAGAAATCCAACACAGTATTTCATAGAAGAAAAAGAAACAAAAAGTTTTGGACGATCACTGTGTTGCGTTTATGAGGGATCAAGATCTTTGTTGATAGAAACTCAGGCCCTTGTTGTCGAAAACAAATATGGAAATGGGAGAAGGACAACACAAGGACTAGACTCAAACCGCTTGTCTATGCTGATCGCCGTTGTTGAAAAATACCTTGGTGAACAACTGAGTTATAGTGACATATATCTAAATATAGTAGGTGGGGTAAAGTTATATGGAAGAGAAGCTGATTTAAGTATCGTGGTGAGTCTATTAAGCAGCGCTAATAAGAAAATGATTCCATCTAAGAGTGTCTTTATTGGAGAAATCGGATTATCAGGTGAAGTGAGGTCAACTCAAAGCATTGAAGAAAATATTAAGGAGCTATCCCAACTTGGGTATGAAAAAGTAATAACATCTTTGCGCTCAAAGAGTGAATTCGAGGGCAAGTACCCAATAGAGTTAATGGGGATACAGAATGTATCAGAACTTAAAGACTTTTTCTTATAAGAACATTCGCTTAATTGCCTGCGACCAATCATTGTACTTTTTTGAGTAATAATCAGTGTTAGATGAATCAACTTTGAATGTCTTATCCTCTTTCCAGAGCTTTTTAATATCAGAAAAATTAATAGTGCCCTTTCCGATTGCGCTAGCAAGTGCCGCACCATAAGCCGTCGTTTCAATAACGACTGGTCTGATAATTTCACAATTCGAAATGGAAGACTGAATCTCCATTAATAAATTATTTGCGACTGCTCCACCATCTACTTTCATTTCGGAAATATTTAATCCAGTATCTTCTTTCATCGCACTTAAGAGATCATTGATTGAATAAGTAATTCCCTCTAAACATGCTCTTGAAATTTGAGGAATTCCTGTGTCTCTCGTGAGGCCAATGATTGCCCCTGTTGCATCACTTTTCCAGTAGGGACTTCCGATACCAGTAAAAAAGGGTAGGAAGAGAATATTCTTCATAGAGTCTAGGTCTTTTACGCTTTTTGCGAGCTCTTCAATGTCTGGACTATTTGGAAAAAGTTTTAAGTTGTCTCTTAACCATTGAACTGCTGCACCTGCAATGTAACTACTACCCTCTAGGGCATAAACTCTATTTCCATCTTGTTGATAAGCAACTGTAGATAAAAGCCCATTTTGGCTTCTCTTAATTGTTTTACCTGTGTTGAGAAGCATGAAGGCACCTGTACCGTAAGTACATTTGATATCTCCTTCTTCAAACCCTGCCTGTCCAAATAGAGCAGCCTGTTGATCACCCAAAATTCCTGTTATCGGAATTCCATCGGGTAAGACATCAAGTCCTAGTGTTGTCCCAAAATGGCAAAAGCTGTCTTTGATCTCAGGAAGTAGATTTTTTGAAATACCAAAAAGATCTAAGAGCTCACTTGACCAATCTCCACTCTCAAGAGACATCAAAAGAGTTCTGCTAGCATTTGAGGATTCTGTAGCAAAACTTTTATTGCCAGATAGTTTGTACAATAAAAATGTATCTATATTTCCAAACTTGAGGTTGTTTTCGCTCGCAGCTTTCTTTACGTCTGGATTTTCATTAAGAAGCCATCGCATCTTAGTAGCACTAAAATATGCATCTATTGGGAGGCCAGTTGTTTGCTTAATTGAATCTTCTTTTCCTTGAGATCTTAGTTCTTCGCAATAGTCTCCAGTTCTGCGATCTTGCCAGACAATAGCATTTGCTAGGGGAGTACCATCATTTGAGAATGCACAAGTAGTCTCTCTTTGGTTGGTTATACCGATGCTACTAATTTCATTTGCCTGAACATTATATTTTTTAAGAACTTCTTTAATGGTGGAAGTTGTGCTGTTCCAAATGTCTTTGAGATTGTGCTCAACCCAACTTGGCTTGGGAAATATCTGTGGAAATTCTTGATTTACTTTTCCAACAAACTCAAAAGTATCATCTTTAATTAAAACTGAAGTCGTACCTGTCGTACCCTGATCTATAGAGAGAATATAACCCATGAATGGCTCCGTAATTAATTTTATTGGTAGTCTATATCGATATCTGTTGGGTGTGCAATGGCCTTGATGTAGTTCTTCCACATGTTAGAAAGACCAAAGTTAAAACCATTCATTAGCGTGAAACTGAGAAGGATCATGGTCGCTAATAAAAGTACGAATTCCAAGAAAGTTTGACCACTGTCGTCGAGTATTTCAGGAGAAGTCTTTGATATTTCGTCTTTCATATTTGTATTATCAGGGCTATAAGTATAGCCCACAAGGGGTAAAACCTGCTCTCATTCAGTCTTAGCAAATTGTGATGTAAAATAGTCCAATAATGAATATAAAACGATTTTTACCAGTATTCTTTTTTATCTTAACGTTGATGGCCTATCTAACGGGTCAGGTTGCGTTTGAAAATGGGCAAACTAATGCCCGAAATACTGAAGACGATAAAAAAATCAGTGCTCACTATGAATCGATGTTTAAACAATCTTCTTTCAAAACAATGGATGGCAAAACGGTTAAGCTTTCAGATGTTAAGGCCCCCGTTGTTATTTTAAATTTTTGGGCCAGCTGGTGTAAGCCGTGCTTGGCAGAATTTGGATCTATAGAAAAAATGAAGAAAAAGTTCACTGATGACCAAGTACTATTCCTTGGAATTAATACCGACTCTGAAGAACAGATAAAAAGTATTAAAAAAACAGTTAAGAAATTTTCTCTAACTTTCCCAATTGTCGCAGACAAAGAGAGTAAAGTTGTAGATGATTACAAGATCGAAGCAATTCCAGTCTCAATTATATTTGCTAATGGAAAAGTAATTGAAGTTAGTAATAAACAAAAAGATTTCGATTCTGGCGAGGCCATAGAGCTTTTCAAAAAGTATCTCTAATTTATTCACATGATCCAGGTTTTATCATTCTTGCTTTTGCTTGAAGAAGTGCACATTCATTCTCATAGCTAACAGGATCAGGCATGACCTGTGTACAAAACATATTTGGCGGACAGGGAGGCATTGGCGGTTGACCGCAGACGACTCCACTTTCCGAATTACATGATAAGTTATTATTACTTAGCTGATTGTTTGATTTTTTTACAAGTGGATCTTCCCCACATGAGCTTAAAAATACTAGCAAAACAAATGTTATCAAGACTTTCATAGAGACCTTATCGACAAATTCCTTTAAATACTTATAAAGAAATTCCGACCCCAGTGGTAGGTTATGTGATGAACAGTTGGCACTTTAAAGACTGAGAATCTAGGAGCAAGACCTGGAATGATGGCCCCTTGAGACTTTAACCCTAAAGCATGTGCAGCATTCAAAGTTATAGCACTCCAAATTTCTGTTTGATTAAACTTTAGGTTGGGGGCAGTGATTGCGGCGATTTGTAATACATTATCCCAGTGGCAAGACCCTGGATTATAATCACTTGCAATTGATACCTTCACTCCTGCATCTAGAAAATTTCTAGCATTCGCCTGTGGTTTTCCAAGAAAATATCCTGTTCCTGGTAGAAGAGTAGCGACTGTGTCACTTGAGGCAAGAGCAGAGATCCCATCTGAAGTTGTTTGAAGAAGATGGTCGGTACTTAAAGCTCCCTCATTTGCCGCGAGCTTCGCCCCCTTGTTGTCATTAAATTCGTCAGCATGACTTTTAAAAGGAATTTGTAATTGTTTGCACTTCGAAAATAACTTCTTCACATCTTCTGTATTGAAATAACCTTCTTCGTGAAAGATATCGACAGCATCAACAATATTCTCAGTAGCTAGCTTTTCTAAAAGTGGAATAACAACTTCTGATAAGTATTGATCGCTGGATTCAAAACTTTTTGGGATGGCATGAGCCGCCATATAAGTATTTAATATTTGAACTCTACCTTTGAATTCAGCTTTGAGTTCATTAATGATTTGAGTAACTTCATATTCTTTATCAAAATTTAATCCATAACCGCTTTTAATCTCAATAGTCCCAACACCGTATGAAGCGAGACGCTCAATTCTCTCCCTTCCAATTGAAAGAAGTTCATGCTTTTCCATTGAATTCGTTCCGGTCATCGAATTCAAAATACCACCACCGGCCTTGGCAATCTCTTCATAGTCGGCACCATTTAATCTCATCGAATATTCAAGTGCACGATCTCCACCAAAAATGAGGTGGGTATGTGAATCAACAATTTCGGGAGTAAGGCAATGTCCTGTGAGATCGACTCTTTCTTCCTTTAAGTATTCAGCAGGAAGGTCGGCGGTTCTACCTGTCCATAAAATCTCATCATCGTTAAAAACGAGTGAAGCATTCTCAATGATAGAAAGATCTTCTGGAAGAAGGTTTCGCCCGTCTTTTTCATGGGCCTTTTTGAGACTCAAGATTTGAGAGATATTACAGTAGTGCTTAATCATAAACTTGGAAATCCAATATTTGTTTCAGAGACCATCTCTTTTGCAATGGGGTAACCTGCATCTGCATGTCTAATAATCCCCATACCTGGATCACTATTTAGAACTCTTGATAATCTTTTATCCATATCCTCGGTACCATCAGCAACAATAACCATTCCTGCATGTTGGCTATAACCAATTCCAACACCACCACCGTGGTGAAAGCTAGTCCAACTTGCACCATTCATTGTGTTGATCATTAGATTAAGAATCGGCCAATCAGAAACAGCATCTGTGCCATCAAGCATATCTTCTGTTTCTCTATTTGGACTTGCGACCGAACCACAATCTAAGTGATCACGACCAATCACGATTGGAGCCTTTACTTTTCCTTCTCTAACTAATTTATTAAAAAGAAGACCAGCTTTTTCTCTTTCTCCATACTTGAGCCAACAAATTCTTGAAGGTAATCCTTGAAATGAAATCATCTCGCTGGCCTTATCAAGCCAATTTAATAGTTTCTTGTTTTCTGGAAAAAGTTCTCTTAGGGCGTCGTCTGTAACTTTAATATCTTCAGGGTCTCCAGAGAGGGCAACCCAACGGAAAGGGCCACTTCCCTTACAAAAAAGTGGTCGAATATAAGCGGGCACAAATCCTGGAAAATCAAAAGCGTTTTCAACTCCACCAATTCTAGCACCCTCCCTTAAGTTATTTCCATAATCAAAGACGTGACTACCTTTTGAAAGAAAACTAAGCATTGAGGTTACATGATCGGCCATTGTAGAAATACTTTTCTCTGTATAAAGCTTTGGGGTTGAATCTCTTAAGGAAAATGCTTCTTGAAGAGACATTCCTCGAGGAACATATCCATTTAAGGGATCGTGTGCAGAGGTCTGATCAGTTACAAGGTCCGGCACTATTCCTTTTTTATCTATATATTCGAAAAAATCTGCAGCATTACCTTCTACACCAATTGAAGTGGCAATGTTTTTTTCTTTGGCATCAAGTGAAAGCTCTATTGCTTCATCAAAAGTTTTACAGAATGTATCAATATATTTTGTATCGAGGCGTTTTTGAATTCTAGTTGGATCGACATCACAACCAATGAATACACCACCTGCCATTTTAACGGCCAAGGGTTGTGCTCCACCCATGCCTCCAATTCCTGCAGTTAAAACAAGCTTTCCGGTTAAGTCTTTTCCTTCACCGTAATGTTTTTCAGCAGCGGCCATAAATGTTTCATACGTACCTTGAAGAATACCTTGAGAGCCAATATAGATCCAAGAACCGGCCGTCATTTGACCATACATCATCAGTCCACGGTCTTTTAATTCATTAAAGTGGTCCCAGGTCGACCATTTTGGAACAAGGTTAGAATTTGCAATAAGAACTCTTGGACCATTTTCGTGACTTGGTATAACAGCTACAGGTTTACCAGATTGAACAAGTAATGTTTGATCATTTTCAAGGTTTTGTAAGCTGGTAATAATATCATTAAGGGCCTTTGGGTTTCTAGCCGCTTGTCCATTTCCACCGTAGACGATAAGTTTTTCTCGCTCTTCTGCTACGTCTGGGTGCAAGTTATTTAATAAACATCTAAGGGCCGCTTCTTGGTGCCAACCTTTGCAGGTTAATTCACTTCCAGTTGGGGGGAGAGGTATATTAGTTTTTTCGGTCATTCTATTTCTCCAAGTACGCTTTTGATACAGTCGACAACTTGTCCGGTTGAAACTATACTTTCTAGAACTTCTATATCTTTATGAAATGTACGATCTTCTTCTATCGGCTCTACATATTTTCTTACTAGGGTCATAAGAGATTCAAGGGCCTCGTTTGATTTTAAAGGGCGAAGAAGTTCGATTGCTTGTCCAGCGCAAAGTAATTCGATGGCAAGTGAACTTGTTACATTATCTAAAACTTCATGAAGCTTTCTTCCCGATGTTACTCCCATAGAAACATGGTCTTCTTTGTCTGTAGAGGTTGGAATGCTATCGATACTTGCGGGATGGCAAAGGTATTTGTTTTCAGAAGCAAGTGCCGCCGATGTAACGTGAGCAATCATCAGACCACTATTAAGTCCGCTGTCTTTTGTTAAAAATGCAGGTAAATCAGAAAATGTAGGGTTCATCATTTTCTCGACTCGTCTCTCACTTATGTTTGAAACTTCGGCCATACCCATTGCCAGGTAATCAAGAGCAAAGGCTGGAGCCTGTCCATGGAAGTTTCCTCCACTAACAACTTCTCCAGTGTCTGGAAATACCAGTGGATTATCAGTAACTGAATTTATTTCAATTTTAATAACATCTCGAGCATGATTATAAGCTTGTCTGCTGGCACCATGAACCTGTGGAAGGCAACGCAGGGAATAAGGATCTTGAACTTTCCCGCAACCTGCGTGGGAGTTCATAATTTCACTTTCTGTTAAAAGGCGATTTAGGTTTCTTGCACATTCTAGTTGACCTGGCTGGGGCTTGAGCTCGTGGATTTTATGATAATAAGCTTTTGTTGTTCCTCTTAGTCCTTCAAGTGTAAGAGAGGCGATAATATCGCAGCTTTCTAAAAGAATTTGAGAGCGTTTTACAGCTAAACTTCCAAGAGCGGATATAACAGCTGTACCATTAATGAGAGCGAGTCCATCTTTTGGGCCAAGTTCTCCGGGGGTTAACCCTTCAGCTTTCATGGCCTCAAGACTTGAAGTTCTTTCACCTTTATAGAAAACTTCACCCTCTCCAATGAGGGCAAGGGCCAAATGGCTTAGAGGTGCAAGATCACCACTAGCTCCAACACTACCTTTTGAGGGAATTACTGGAGTTATGTCTTTATTGATAAAGTCTAAAATAAGTTGGACTAAGCTTGGGTTAATTCCAGAGTAGCCGCTTGTGAGGCAATTCGCTCTTATGAGTAAAATGGCTCTAGAGGTTGGAATATCAAATGGAGCACCAACACCCGTGCAGTGTGATCTTATTAAGTTATATTGAAGATCTTTTAATTTTTCTTTTGGAATATGTTTGTCACTAAGGGCGCCAAAGCCAGTGTTTATTCCATAAATGGGCTCATTATTTTCAACAATTTTTAGAACTAAGGCTCGACTTTTATTCATGAGTTCAAGGTTTGAACTCTTTATCTTCACCTCTTGATTGTTAGCTTTATGAGCAACATCGAAAACCTGATCAAAGGTTAGGTCTTTTCCTGTAAGTTCTATAGTCATTAGTTATTCTCTCTAAGTGAATTGATTTGATTTAGATATTCAGAAGGTCCATTTTTAAAAACATAACTTCCGGCCACGAGATTTGTGGCCCCTGCTGCGAATAGGTCTTCTGCATTTTTATTACTGACTCCACCATCAATTTGTACTGAAAAGTCATAAGAGTTAGCGAGTTTCTTTACTCTAATCTGCTCTAATTTGTCCCATGTACCTTCTATAAAAGACTGCCCACCAAAACCTGGCTCTACTGACATAACAAGCAGTAGATCTATCTCGCTTAAGAGATCGTCACTTAAGCTTTCAAAAGGAGTACCTGGTTTAATTGAAATACCAACTGAAGGAAAATGCATTTTTGCTTCTTTAACTAATTCTAGGGGAGTACTTGCTGCCTCGTAGTGAAAAGTAAAGTTATGAAGAGGAACATCTTTTAATGTCTCAATATAAAAAGCAGGGTTTGAAACCATAAAGTGAGCATCAAGAGGATGTTTTGATAATTTTGAAATCATTTTAATAATGGGATTTCCAAAAGTTAAATTTGGAACAAAGTGTCCATCCATTATATCTAGGTGAAACCAAATATCTTTTGCAGAATCAAACTGCTTAAGTTCAGTTTCGATGTTCATAAAGTCACAACTTAAAAGACTAGGAGAAACAATTTTTGTCATTTTTTATTCCTTTTTAAAAGAAAGGCTGATTGGTTCGCCTTTGGACTTTAGGCCATTTATATAATCAATATCACTGCAAGACTTTTTGCCTTCTAGTTGAATTTCTTCTAAACGGACACATCCGTCTTTGCAGCCCACGGTAAGTGTGCCTTGGTCAAGGTTTACGACACCTGGATCTGCTTTAAGTGAAGATAATGAAAGGCGAAGAATTTTCAAGCGTTTGTTATTTAAAACGCTCCAGGTTCCAGGCCATGGATAAAGAGCACGAGACTTTCTTTCAATTTCTTCAGAGGTCATTTCAAAAAAGTTAACTTTACCATCTTCTCTCTTAAGAGTCGGTGCGAAGGTTATGTCGTTCTGATCTTGTTTTTTAAATTCTAATGAATCGGAGTCGATATTTTGGATTAGCTCTACAAGAGCTTCAACACTAGCAAACTTTAAACGAGTATAAAGAAGCCCACCCGTTTCATAAGGGTGTATGTTCTTTGGGTGGTTGATTGCGATGTCACCAGCATCCATTTCTTTAACCATTCTTTGAATGCTTACTCCTGTCTGACTATCACCAGCTAAAAGCGAATACTGAATAGGTGCAGCACCTCTATGTCTGGGAAGCTGACTTGTGTGAATATTGAAACATCCTAAACTGGGAAGAGAGAGTACATCGTTTGATAAAAATTGAGCAAAGGCCAATACAACAATGAAATCAATCTTGTTTGATTTCATTTCTTCGAGCCACTTCGTCTCTTTATTTAGATTTGTTGTCTGAAGTAGCGGAATTGAATTTTCTTTAGCAAACTCTGCAACTGGAGGGCTTTGTAATTGTTTACCTCTCCCTGCAGGCCTGTCTGGCATAGTAACAACTGAGGCAATATTTATAAGAGGGTGATTTTTTAATAGTTCTAAAGAGGGAACTGAAAAATCAGGAGTACCGCAAAAGACAACATTATACTTACTCATGTTTATGCCTTTTTCTTGTTTTTCATATATTTTTTTGTGAGAAAATTTCTTTTGATCATACTTAAACGTTCAAGAAAAACGACACCATCTAAATGGTCATTCTCATGCTGAATACAGATTGAAAGTATTTCGGATGCTTCGAGTTGTTGTGGATTTCCAAAAGCATCAAAATAATCAACAACAATTGATTCTGCTCGTTTCACTTCTTCATATATCCCTGGAACTGAAAGGCAACCTTCCTCATAAAGAACTTCACCTTCTTTTTGAGAAATAACAGGGTTAATAAAGACACGTGGATTAAAATTACTTAATCGGAATTCACTTTCTCCATCGGCCTTGGTGACTTCTTCTCTATCAAAGTCGATGTCCATTACAAAAATACGTTTACTCAAACCAATTTGTGGAGCTGCTAGACCAATTCCTGGCGCGGAATACATGGTAAAAAGCATATTCTTAATTGTTTCTCTGAGTTCATCATCGAAACTTTCAACAGGACCTGCAACTTCTTTTAAAACTGCAGATGGCCATGTGAAGATCTTTAAAGAGTCGCCTTCAAGTTGGTAGTTTTCTAAAAAATTCTCGGCTGTTTCCATCGAAGGTTTATAACATGCGAGCGGTGCGTTAGTCTAGGCGAGTGGCTACTTTGGGGCCAAAAGCAGCAGACTTTCTTGAAGGTTAGTTAGGTTACCGTTAGAGATGCTTTTGAATATGTCTTTGGCTTTTGTGCCACGTTTCCATATTGGCCATTTATCTTTAATGACTAAGTGTTTTCCAAGGGAGAGATGGTCAAACCAACGCTCCTCAATAATAAAAAATCCACTATGGGGATCGGCAGCTCGCGTCTTGGCCTCTTGGGGATTGTAAATATTGATGTCTCTTTGTAGCGCTTCAGCGATAAAAAATGGTTTCCTGAAAAGGACACTTACCTCTTTAGACTCAACCGCAGTAATAATTCTCCCAGGAACTGTTGGTAAGAAAAAACTTGGGGTAAAAATGATCCAAACAAAAGTGAAGCAGAAGTAATTAATGATGAAGATTTTTCTAATATAATCCTTTCTTGCGAGAAGAATAAAAATTCCATAGGCAAGAATGAATAGGGTCGATATTGCTCTTCCAAGGCTTTCAAAATTATTCATGACCTCTTGAAATTTAAAACTAAATATAACGATGAGTGATAAGAGACCAAAGATTCCGGCGAGAAGTCTTAGAGGTATTTTTGAAAAAACATAATTTTCATTTCCATTAAAACACAATTGAAAAGTTATAATTAAAAGTAATGGAATACTTGGCATTGCGTAGTGATGTGAACGTTGGCTAGGGATCATCCAGAGAATAAAAAAGAATGCAAAGTTAACGACGAGAAAAAGAAGGGTTTTGTCTGTAAGTATATTGGTCTTGAGTTTTTTAAACATAAAAGGAACAAAGAGTGACCAGGGTAGTGCAAAAATAAAAAGACCCTGAAATAATACTCTTATGGGGTAACTTTTTGCGGTAAACTTACCTACATTTTCTCGCAAAAAGAAATAATTAAAAAATTCTTCACCATGCGAAATATAACTTAAAATATACCAAAACGAGCCAATCCCTATGGAGAGAACTACCCATAAAGCTAGGTAGTTAAGTTTGACCTTTTCTTTTGACCTTAGCCATTGGATGCCGTGAAATATACCGATGCCCCCAAATCCCATCACAAAAGAAACAGGACCTTTTACAAGGTTGCTAAGTCCTAACCAGAAAGCACTTTTAACTAGATCTGTATTATCGAGGCGTTTGTAAAACTCATAATATTTTAAAACAGCATAAGTAGAAAGAAGGGCAAGCGGCATTTCCATCATATATATTCGAGAGTATTTTAAAAACCCGACAGTCCCACAGAAGAAAATGAAAAAATATAAAGGCTTGGAATTTAATTGTCTTTGGCACCAGCGATCTATTAAAAAAGCAAAGACTAACGAAAATATAAGTAAACTTAACCGAGAAGCAAAAAGACCCGTACCGCCGCTGAAAGCATAAAAAGGAAAGGCCAACCAGAATTGAAATGGTGGCTTGGACCAATGTGGTGTCCCCATATGAATAGGTGTCATCCAACTGTCGTTTAAATATGTCTCTTTTGCCACTTGAAGATAAAACCCTTCTGTCCCTTGCCTTGGGGCATCGACATTCCCGAGGTCCATCAGAAGAATCAAAATGAAAAGGAAAGAGAAAATAATTTGGAATATAAATCGTTTATTCATTATTGCAAACTTCTGTTTTTGTAGAAAAAGAAAGAGAGAAACATTGAAAATACTACAGGTACTGAAAAGGTGGAGACGAGTGCTGGAATCTTGCTACTCTTGCCCATCTCAATAAAGTAACTCTGAATTAACCAGTACATAAGAGTAAAAATAAAGACAAAGACCACTGATCTTCCAAAGCTACTGCCCCTTCTGTTGGGGTTGAAAATGGCAATACTGGAAACCAGGCTAAAAATAATACAAATAATACTGGTACTAAATTTTTGATAGAACAGTACTAGATACTCATTGATATTGATGCCACTCTTTTTAAGTTTTGCAATATAGGAATAAAGACCAATGATATTCAAAGTTGTTATATCTGCTTCGATCTGTAGAAAATCTTTTGGTGTTTCACTAATTAAGACTGGAGATTGTTCAATTTCAGAGAATTTTGGAAATTGTCCAAGGTCAAGCTTGTCAACCTCAACCCCTTTGTCTGCAATCCATTTGTCTTTTTTATAATAGAGAATATCTACGGAAACTTTTTTTTGTAAACGATACGAAGGAGTAATGTAGTAAAGGTTTACGTCATGAAGGGTGTTGTTTAGTTTGTCGTACTTGGCAAAGGAAAAATAATAATTGTCAGATTTATACCAAAGTCGACCACTACCAATTGTACTCGCTTTTAATCCACGGCTTTTGAGATTTCTAAACTTTGCTTCAGAGTCCTTGATCAGGTTGTTCTTGTTAAGTTTTGCATATGGATCAAGAAATCCAGTGACAAAAAATTGAAAAATTCCTATGACCATACTTGCTTGGACTATTATTAAAATGAAACTTTGCCTACTAAAGCCACTCGCAAAAATAGCAGTTAACTCGTTTCTGTTTTTAAGCTTATTGATACTAAACAATGAAGCAACTAAACAACTAATGGGAAAAATCCGGTTTAAACTGCCTGGCATTTCTAGCAAGTGATTCATTAGAATGTCTGATGCAGAAACGTTACCTCTTAGAAAACCAGAAATTAAATTTGCGACTGTCAAAAGTAGAAATAGGAGTAGGCTAGATGCACCAAAAACCTTAAACCACTCTTTGAATATAAATCGTTTAAGCAAATTCATTAAGAACGATAGACTTTAGCAATTACTGCGAGAGGGTAGAGTATTATTTTAACAACTTGCTTTGTTAAAAACCTAAAACCGAAAGGGAAGCTTTCAATTCGAGAAACAATATTTGGGCTATGTTTATAATAAAAACTAATAAAATCGAGGCCGAGTATATGTTTAGATAAATAGTGATCTCTAAAATATCTAAAATCGCTTGTTACGGGGTGATTTTGTCCATAGGCAAAAGAACTAACAAAACAACCCTTAGCTTTTACATATATTTTATCATGACACTGTTCAAATGCTTTAACGTTGTTTGCTTTTCTAAGTCGCAAATACTTTTTGATCATAACTGAGTTAGCGTATTGATATTTGAATCCGATAGAGAAAAGGGCAAACTGCTTTAAACATCTTGCAGCTTCATCGTGAAGCTTTTCACTTCTATCGTAAGCTTTGGCAAGATCCCAGTAAGCATGGCTTAGTAAAAGCTGTTCTGAAACATGATCATAACATTTAAATAAATTAGGGTGGAGCTGCTTCTCTTCGACTCCATAAAATGCAGCAACAGAATTTAAATATTTTCGAACAGACTCAACCATTCGTGGGATATCTTCTTTTTGTTGATAAATTTTTGCTTTTTTGAAGAAAGAAATTCTCTCCAGATAGGCTTTTGCTACAGCTTCGGGGACATCCTCAAGTGATGGGGGTTTATTAACCAACTAACTTCTCCAGCAATATTAGAACTTATAGGCCAAAGAGAAGGAGGTTTCTTTAATTGAGCTACCTTCCTGATTTGTCTCAGGCCTTTCTTCAATATTAGTGTTTTTGTAGGCAAACTCAACAACAAGTTTCGGTCCAACCCAACCGATACCAGCGCCATTTCCTCTTTCTGAAATGGCCTTGTCGTTAAAAGCTCCAAATCTAATAAAAAAGTCATTGTAGGCCTTGACTTGGACAGCACCCTTCCACTGCATCGTGCTTGAGGGGTCAGTACTGTAGTCAGCACCAAGGTCGGCCATTATTGAAATTATTTGCTCAAATGTATATTGAAATCCAATAATTCCTCTAGTGTCTTCAGGAACATTCTTTAATGGATCGATAGCAACAATTCCCAGAGTGAAACTGTCGGATACACCATGTGTAATTCCAAAAATTCCCTGAACATATTTTTCTTCATATAAGTCTCCACCTCTGCCTGAAGGACTTACCGTATCTGTAGTTTTTCTTATCGTTGCCCCAATAGAACTCTTTTTGGTTACTGGACTAGCAAGTGCTGCTGAAATCCTTTTCCGTTTCTCGTAACCAACCTGTTGCTTCGTGAGAGAGACAGAGCCACCGGTGCCCTTGCTTGCATCTGAGGCAATAATGCCAAAACTAGTTGGTTCATTACCAATATATGATTGTCTGTAATCATCTGGGGTAACGCTCATGTCACCCTTTTGAAAGTAGATGCTACTCATAGTGTAGAAGGCAATCCCTGCGGGATTTAGGATTGAGGCCTCGTCCATTAAGACACTTCCGACCCCAGCACCTGCTGTAGACTTAAGTCTAGTCGTTTCGTAATTACTTAACCGAGCATATGAGTCGGTTGAATACAGTCCAACCGGAATAACGAGGGCACAAATTATTGTGTAGTGCCTGATTAAAAAGAGTTTGTTACATGTTACAGTGAATAGATTTTTCATATTTTTGAAACCTTTTTGCAGTACAGGAAAATTATAATGAAGATTACGAAGGCCGTCATCCCCGTTGCAGGAAAAGGAACAAGATTTTTACCTGCAACTAAAGAAGTTTCCAAAGAAATGATACCAATCATTAATAAGCCAATGATTCACTATGCGGTAATGGAAGCTGTAGAGAGCGGTATCGAGGAAGTTCTATTCGTTACGTCCACTGGAAAACAAGAAATTGAGAATTATTTTGATAGAAACTTTGAACTTGAGCATTTCTTAGAAGAGAGAGGAAAATCTGAAATGCTTGAAAATGTTAGAAATATTGGAAATATGATTGAGGTTTGCTCGGTAAGGCAAAAAGAACAATTGGGCCTAGGTCATGCAATCTCATATGCAGAATCTTTCGTTGGAAGTGAGAGTTTCGCAGTGATATTGGGTGACGACCTTGTTTTGTCTGAAACTCCTGTAACTGCTCAACTTGAAAGTATATGGAAGACCCATCAAAAAAGTGTCATTGGAGTAATGGAAGTTCCAAATGAAGACACCTCCAAATACGGAATAGTAGATGGTGAGTTTGTTGATGGTAAAAAAACACTTAAGATGAATAAGATGATTGAAAAACCTCTTCCAAAGGATGCACCAACCAACTTAGCAACACCCGGAAGATATATTTTAAATAAGGATATATTTGATTGTCTCCGCGAAATACCAAGAGGGGTCGGGGGAGAATATCAATTAACAGATGCAATAAACTTACTGGCAAAAAAAGATGAAGTTTTTGCGCATGTTTTTGATGGTGACAGATTTGATACTGGAAGTATCGCCGGCTATCTTAATGCGACAGTTGAATTTGCGTTAAGAAGCAATGAAACAAAAGAAATTATGACAGAAATAATAAAAGATAAAATAAAGAGATATAAACTATGAAAAAACTTATAACACTTTTAACTTTTTTAATTACGATAGATGCATTTACTGCAGTCCCGACAGCTGAAGGGTTATTTAGAAATGGAAGCAATAAAGACCTCAGTGGGAACTTAATTGTCTTAACATTTGTGATAGAGGAGCATGTGAATCGGAAACTTTTAGATACATCGAAAGTTTCAGAGAGTACTGAAGAAGTTGAGGAAATGATTAGCAAGGCAAAGGTTGCACCTCGGTACTTTAAGGTAATTTTAGGAGTAGAAGATGAAAAAAGAATTGAGTCGATTCTAATAGAATACAACAATCCAAAACACAGCTCAAACTCAGTAATCGATGCAAAATACTTCCCAAATATCTTAAACAAAATTGCAAACGATGATTACCTAGAAAGAGAATTATTCTATTCAGTATTAAATGTTTTGATGCTTAATGATTCTAGGGCAATTTCTCAAGTCTTAAAAAAACACAATAGTAACTTCTTAAACAATGAGCAGTTACTAAATGAAAATAAATTAAAAATACTTAATGCATATAAGAATTATCTACAAACGGTTAAGGACGATGAAACCTTAAAGGAAACATTGGAAAATCCCTTAAAGTCAGAAGATCCGGAAAAACAAAAAGAGATAAGTGAATACTTACGTGAGCCAATGTATACAAAAGACAACTCTGTAAAACTTGTTAGGGATAATGCTGAATTCTTCTGGAAGGTGGATCTTGAAAAAACACAAGTTCGATTTGAAACAAAAAAAGGAAGAATGAGAGAGCTTATTCATTCTAATGGCGGATCTACCGTTAAAATAAACTTTGGTGAGTATATTCTGTTTGATGGGATACATGAGCTTCCGAAGTATATTTTTGTTAAAGACCTTTTGGAGAGAGTATTTAAGGTTCAGGTAACTTCTTATAAGGCCTTTAATAATACGGGTGATAACTTTATTAAAAGATATAAAAAGTATTCAGAACTAGTTAGTAAAAACAAAGAAGAGATCACTCTTGCTCCTCAGGTCGAGGGAGAAACTCCGGTGAAACTTTTTGTCTACTGATGTAAAGTCTCAATTTTGTCATGTTGCGGTTAATACTCCATTGAATAAGGGAGTATTAACATATCGACCTAATGTAGAGTCCCTCGAAATTGTTCCCGGTGATATCGTCTCAGTACCCCTTGGAAAACGAACCGAGAAAGGATGCGTCCTTGATTTTTTTGATGAGCTCCCCGAGGCCGATAAAAAATATGACATCAAGCCTGTTGGAAAAATTATTGAGGAAGACTTAAAGTTAAGCCCCTCGCAAATAACATTTTATAAGTGGATATCAGATTACTATCACTATCCAATTGGGCAGTTAATCTTTGATACATTACCAAAACAATTAAAAAGACCACGTGAGCTGAGTGTTCTTCGAGGTCGAAACGAGCCATTGGATTTTAAGCTTAATGAAAAGCAAATCGAAATAGTTAGGAATATCGAACAGAGGGGACTTGATAACTTTTCTCAGAGTTTGGTTCACGGAGTCACTGGTAGTGGTAAAAGTGTAATTTATCTTGAGCTCATTAAGAAAGTTCTTGCTAGTGGAAAGTCTGTTCTTTTTCTATTGCCTGAAATCAATTTAACGCCACAGTTTGTATCCTTCTTTGAGTCACACTTAGACTGTGGGATATATAGTTATAATAGCAGCATTTCAAACTCTGATAAACTTGGCCTTTGGAAGCTGGTTAAATCTAGTGATAGTGCGAAGTTGATTATCGGAGTAAGAAGTAGCATCTTTCTACCAATAAATAATCTCGGATTGATAATCGTAGATGAAGAGCACGACAATTCTTTTAAACAAGAAGACCGTTGTCCATACAATGCTAGAGACTTATCTATAAAAAAAGCGCACCTCGAAAATGTTCCAGTTATTTTGGGCTCGGCCACTCCGTGTGTAGAAACTTGGTTTAGATATAAAGATAACAGTAAGACATCTGAGTATTACGAGCTAAAAGAAAGGGCCGGTGAAGGAGAGCTCCCGGAGGTTCAGCTTGTAGACTGTAGGGGAACAGTTTCCTATACCGATGACTTTTGGCCGATTCACAATGACAGTATAGAAAAAATAAAATTGGCCCTCGAAAAAGAAGAGCAAGTTCTTGTTTTTGTAAATAAGTTGGGCTTTGCGAATTTTATTCAGTGTCACTCGTGTGGACACAGTTTTGATTGTCCTAACTGTCATACATCTTTAAGAGTGTTTAAAAGAAAGAACAAACT
This sequence comes from Bacteriovoracaceae bacterium, assembly GCA_023954635.1. GTDB lineage: Bacteria > Bdellovibrionota > Bacteriovoracia > Bacteriovoracales > Bacteriovoracaceae > M0603. The sequence goes on along the minus strand of JAGSHI010000043.1, from coordinate 2,467 downwards.
AAGTTGTCATATATGTGACTATAATGATGTTCTCCCTGAAATCTGCCCTGAGTGTGGAAACATGAATATGCTCAGTAAAGGTTTTGGAACAGAGAGGTTGAAGGAAGTTTTAGAGCTGGCCTTTCCTAAGAAAAAGGTTGAGCGCTTTGATAGAGATGAAATTTCAACAATGACTAAGCTTCAAGAGAGGCTCGATGAGTTTCACAGAGGTGATATAGATATTCTTGTTGGGACCCAAATGCTTTCAAAGGGACATAACTTTAAAAAAGTAAATCTTGTTTTAATTTTAGGTGTGGATAATCAACTTAATTATCCTGACCATAGGGCCAATGAACGAGTTTATCAATTGCTTACTCAGGTGAGTGGTAGAAGTGGCCGTTTTGGAGACAGAAGTCATGTGGTCATTCAAACCCTAGCGCCTGAGAATGATGTGTTTTCTCATGTTAAGAATCATTCTTTTGATGAGTTTTATGAATCTGAAGTTCCAATTCGAAAAATATGTGATGTCTCTCCTTTTTCTAAAATTGTAATGATTTATTTAACTTCAAAGTTTCAAGACAAAGTGACAAGCGAGTCACAAAAGTTAGTTCAAGCGATAAATCATTTGGTACAAAAGACTTTTAAGGATGTTCAAGTGCTCGGACCAAGGCCTGCTGTAATAGAAAAGAAGGTGAATAAGTTCACTTGGTCGATAATGTTAAAGTCTTCTGACTTGAACCAACTTCATAACCTTATTAATACTTTGGAATCAAATCACAAGTTTCACTACTCCATATCAACAAAATTTGATGTGGATCCTTATCATATACACTAGTAACTACTTGAAAATATTAATATCGAAAGACTTAACCGCTTCTTTTCTCAAGGTTTTTGTCAAATTTCCGAATAGTCAGAAGAGATAGGAGTACCTAGAAGGTCATCACTTAGTGATTGATAAGGAAATTTATATGAAGAAACGAAATGTGTTTTCAGGCTTAATTCTGACCCTTATGTTTTGCGGAGAAGTTAATGCGCAAGTAATTAACTTTGTCGGCAATGGATCAAACCGGGTTGGGGGTAACAGTTCAACTAGTCGAACGATTTCTACGGATGCGCAAAGAGGTCAGACTGACGGTCTTTATACTACCTGTAAGGGTCCAGACTATATGAAGCTTTCTTACCTAAGAAATCTTTTCAGTGAGCCGGAAGCGTTCAAGGTTTCTATTAATGAATCTCAAACGTCACTTGAAATTGAATATCCAGAGTTTATTGGAAATTGTATGGAGCTCAAGTTTGATGTTCAATACATTAATAATAATGCCGTTGTTAAGGCCTTCAATGAAAAGTTTTCAACAGACTATGATGCTGAGGGAAGAATTGTGAAATCCTCTTTTCAAAAGTATTTAGACTGTCTAAAAGTTGAAGGAATACTTACAAACGTAGGAACAGATGCAGAGCCAAGCTTTCAGTTTAATGCGAATCATACAAACGTAAGCCGTATATCAGCTTCTCGTGTTTCAATGCCAATTAGAGATGGTGCCCTCGATAGAGGTAAAGACGTGAAAGCATATTTTCTTTCACCAAAGTCTGTAACAACAGGAGCCTTTGCTCCAGCATTTGAAGTTTCAAAACCAAGTTATGATAACACTTGTTACTACACCGAAAGAGCAAACAGTAACGAAAATAACATCGTTTATATGTCACCTGCCTCAAGGGCCAGACAAAGTGTTTACGAAGCATGTGTCTCAAAAAACTATAAGCGAATTCTCAGTGCTCTTAGAAACTTAGATTCAAATACAGTTGGAAATTACAAACTTTTAAAAGACACACTCGAAAAAGCTCTGATTAAGTCTCTTGAAGGTGAGTCGGATAAAGTTTATGAGCAAATGCGTGCTCTTGCTAAAGATGTTGAATTTGATGATAAAGGTGAGCCAAATATTGACAGCGAAGACTCGGTTGACCTACTTGAAGATTATGCTGATATATTAAGAGACCTTAATAGAAAAGTCCTTACTCCTTATATATCAAGAATTGATGACCTTCTTACTGAAAGAGCGAAAGCTAAAACAAGAGAAGAGAAAAGAGCAATCGATAAGCTGATTAAGCAGTATAAAGATAAGATTAAGCAATACTCAAAGAGGGCCAATACTCTTGGGTATAATAAGATGATGAAGCTTGCTCGTTATTATGGTCACACGGGTGAAGGTAGAGGCATTGAAGGTTTCAGACTGAAGTCTCACATTTATGGTCACATGAAAGAGTCGATCAAGCACCCAACAAAAAACAGAAAAATCAAGATCAGCTTTAAGAAAGCTGGGGAAGTCATTAACGATGCCCTTGATCACTTCGATGATAAAGTTGCAAGTGTTTGGGAAAAAGAAGCGGCTTCAAGAAGAGGGGATGCTACAGCAGCTCTCTCTGCAAGAGGTAGACATCAATCTTTAACAAAAGCTAGAGACCAAAGATACAGAAGCGATATGCAAAATGT
>JAGSHI010000116.1 GCA_023954635.1 Bacteriovoracaceae bacterium | reverse complement strand
TTTCCTTTCACCTTACCTTTTATTTCAAAACTTCCGGCCGGCGATAAGTTTACAGAAACAGATATACCTTTCTTCGGACCTGCAATCGATACTGAAATAAATAGTAAGTTGATAAAAAGAAAATTAAGAAAAGTTTTCATTTATAAAACTACAATGACAGTGTTATTCGATCAGGTAAATTCGTACTTACCAAATCGTACAAAAGATGGAATAATTTTATACTTAGGAGCCACTATGAACAAAGCACTTTTATTTTTTGCCTTTAGCATACTGTTTTGCTCATGTATACCTAAGGAACATACAAAGAGTGAAGTTACTTTTTTTAAAACCAACCAAAAAGACTTCAACTCCTACATAAATCAAAAAATCGCGCCTAGTTCACCTAATTTGTCTCTAGATAAATCTATTATCAATAATGACTACCCTATAGAAATCGCTCTTTATAATGACAAAAAGTGGTATTACAACCTTCCAAACCTTGGGGAGGGATTTGGTACTTGGGTCTATAAAGACGGCTTAATCAAATTATTTGCAGAAAGAAAACTCTTCGATATGCATATAGAAATTAAGGCCATTAAAAAAGGGGCCGAGTCTGTTGCTATAGAGTTTTCAGATCGCTTCGGTCCACAATTTCTTAAAATGGATAATACAAACTTTTAGTTAGAATTTCAGTCCAGGGTATTTGATATTCCCTTTCCAGATAAATCCATCCAAAACATAATGAGTCAATTGAGGTAGTGATAATAAGGGAACTAGCAGGTTAAGCATTGAGTTGTCAGAGTTTACAATCCCATCATAAAGCCAAGAGAAAATTTCAGAGTGCTCGTGCCAGACAAAGGTATCCCAAAATAATTCTTCTAAATAACCCAAACTAAACACGACACCGATAAATACCAAAGCTTTAAGAAATAGATTTCTATTATTAAAAATGGTCATAAGTTTAAAAGACTTTTTCTCATCTCCTTCATAACCAGAACAACTTGATAGCCATATAAGCGCAAAGTATGGAATCCCATGAGTCATTACATTTGTAATAGTAAAACTTAGATCATCGTTATAAATAACAATTCCAAATGACCAAGAAAGAAGAGTTCCAAACAAAATCAAATTTTTTTGCCAGTTAATTCCATCTCTCTTTGATAATTTAAATTCGTTAAATAAATAAATTAAAAACACTGCGAGTGTTACTCCCCATAAAAGATTAATGAGTAGAGGAAAGTGTCCTAAAATAAAGAAATCTCCCTCCATGAACCATTGAAAATTTCGAGGCAAGTTCAAATGCCAATGAATCATAGGAGTGAGTGTTGATAGGTAGATACAGGTTTTCCCTAAACGTTCTTGGAAAGTACTTAGATTTGATTTACGAGAATACAATAAGAAGATTCCATATTGTTGTCTCACAAAATGAAAGACCGCAAAGTAAGCTAAAAATTTCCAAAAAACTAACTTCCCAAACGAATAAAAGACCACACTAACAATAAAACAAATCAGAGGAGTATAAAAAAAGAGATCTGACTTATCTTTGAAATAACTTTTATTGAAATAGGTCCGAAAAAGAGTAGTCCAAACATGAGAGACATCCATTCCTACTACGATAATCAGCCATAAGACAGGAGTCAGCTCCGAATAATCAAACGTATTTTTTAATAAAAGGGCAAGAAGAACAGAAAGAAATGGAGGAGCAAGAATAAATAAAGATTCTATTTTGGGTGATGATATAAAATTATTTTTCAGAGCATTCATGCTTTGTTTAAAATTTCTTTTGCGGCTTCAACTCCCCAATAACCGGCCTCTTCACATAGACTCATTCCAGACATGTCTGAGTGAGCAAAAATTATCTTTGAGTCGATTGATTTTTTCATCATCGCCCTACTCTCACCCCAAATAAATCCTTTTGTAGGTCTTACCATTGCATGTCCCCACAACCAAACATCAACACTCTTTATATCTGGTCTAATTCCTGGGTGCATCGTCTCAATTTCCTCTAAAGCTAGTTTAGTCCAGTCCCCATGAGTTTTTATCAATGCTTTTCTACGTTCTGAAACGGGATCAGAATCGACCAATGGCCAGTATAGAGTTAAAACATGTTCACTTTCAAAGGATTTTAAATTCATATGATTTGCGTGAATATATCCCAAGGATCGTCCTCTATAATTCACATTATCCCAATAAAATTTAGGATTATTAGCAGGCTTTTTGATTGTGATATTACTCACCATCCAAGGAGAATAGTCTAAGTCCGCCGGGACATGTTCTTTACCAATAACATGTTTTGCAATAAAACGTGGAGCTGAATAAATAACCTTTTCGGCACTCCAAGTTTCCTCAGTTTTAGTTTCAAAGTCATCGACAAGAATTTTTACATTTTTTTGATTAGTACTAATTTTCTTAACAAGTTTTCCTGTCTTTATATGATCTTTTAATTTCTCTTTTAGATATTTTACAATTCGGCCATTCCCCTCTGGCCAAGTAAGGACAGCATCTTCTGGAAAGTTTTCAGCTTTTCCTCTACGAGAGGCAAAGTAATGAATTCCGGCCCAAGCAGATACTTCTTTAAGAGGTGTACCAAAATCATCTAGGCAGCAGTAATTCACATACCAGTCTAGGTATTCACTTTTGAAGTTCTCACTTCTCATCCACTCTTCCATTGTCATTTGATCTAAAGCTAAGAGTTTTGGATCCTGACTTGATAGTTCCATTGGAATTGTAAATGCAGATTTTTTATCGGATCCTTTCATATATTTAAAAGTTTCCATTTTAGAAAAAAATCTTCCTAGCTCTTTTTCGTCTTGCTTTGATAGACCTGTATTTGGAACGATCCCATCTTGCCACCGTCCATGAATAAAAAGTCTTTCTTTTGGATCAAAGCAAATATAATCCTCATCAAAGATAAAACCTTTCTCTGTTTCTCCGGTAATGACACCCATCTCTTTTAAAATTTCAATTGTATGTGTAGCTTCTGCATTGGGAATAGGTAGATAATGTGCACCTAAAGGTGACTGTGTTTTATTATCTGATTTGTATCTTGATTTTCCTCCGACTTCATCCTCAAGTTCAAGAATGAGAAAATCTTTATAACCATTTTTCTTCAACCACCAACCAGCATGGAGTCCGGCCATTCCACCACCAACGATAATCACCTTTGATTGATGAGAGCTCCCTAGTAATGAAAAGCCTCCATTCAAAAGAGAATGCCCTCTTTTAAAAGATGCTCCTGATAATGTTCCACTGACAGGAGCAGGCCGAAGAAAGGTCTTTAAACCAGTATATCCAGAAATGCCTAAGCCTATGGCCGACAAGGACATCTTCAAAAAAAACCTTCTATCCGTTTTAGGGACCAAAGGTTCTAAATTTTCATTAGTTATATCGTGACCACTCATCTTCAAAATACCGAACAAGAATTTGGTTATTAAGGCGGTTAACCTTTGTTTCTAGAAAATCCATATCAGGAGGGAACACAAACATAGAGTCCCAGACTTTTTTCGTTAAGAAGCGAGCCTTATCAACTTGTTTAAAGTTCATATCCATTTTATTTTTTGAAAAAAGAAAGAAACCCCACTCTCCAAAAGAAGGAACATAAACATGAAAAGGATTTGTTTTAAAACCAACATGGTTCAAAGTTTTTCCGACACACCAATAGGATTTTCTAGCATACAAAGGTGAAGTCGATTGAATGACTGCACTTGAGTCTTCTTTCATTACTTTATTAATTAGATTAAAAAACCTCGTTGTATAAAGTTTCCCTAAACTATAGTTACTAGGATCAGGGAAATCGATAATGACAACATCAAACTGTTTCTTTGTATTTCTTAACCAGATAAAAGCATCATCATTAATCACTTTTACTCTTTTATCAATTAAGGAAGAATCATTGAGCTCGATTAAAGTCTCATTTTTCATAAATATTTTTGTGACAAGAGGGTCTAAATCAACGAGTGTGACATTTTCGACTTTATCAAACTTTAAGATTTCCCTAACAGCTAGGCCATCACCACCTCCAAGAACAAGGACATCTTTTGGGCTTTTATGTAAGGCCATTCCAGGGTGGACCAAAGCTTCATGGTATCGATACTCATCTTCACTACTAAATTGTAAATTTCCATTCAAAAAAAGTCTGATGTCTCGACCTTGAGTCAAAATCACTTTTTGATAAGGAGATTTGTTTGAATACACAATTTGATCTCTATAGTTAACCGTTTCTGCAAACTGTGTAAGTTTATTGGAGTAAGCAAAAGTTATAACCTGCAAAACAGCAATGATAATTCCTGTCCCTCTCACTGCTTTTTTCCAAGGAGCATGTCCCTTTACAACAGTTAGGGTTAGTAAACCAACTAAGACATTAATGATTCCAAAAAGAAGAGCTGTCCTCACAAGTCCTAAGTACGGAGCTAGGACAAGAGGAAATAAGATGGAAGCAAACAGGGCCCCTATGTAATCAACTGTAAAAATTTTTGAGACAAGATCATTGAATTCATATTTATCTTTCAAAATTCTCATCAAAAGCGGAATTTCAAGACCGACTAAGATTCCAGTGATAGTGACAAAGGAGTAAAGCAATATTCTGAAGTGGTTTAAGTACTCAAATGAGACAAAGAGAACTGCAGCAGAGAAACCACCAACTAAGCCTACTAAAAATTCAATTTGAATGAACTTCATCATTACATTTCTTGTAATGTATTTTGATAAGTACGAACCTATCCCCATTGAAAATAAGTATATTCCAATAATCAAAGAAAATTGAGTTATAGAATCACCTAATAGGTAGCTAGCAAGAGCTCCCGCAACTAACTCGTAGACAAGACCACAAGTTGCAATAACAGCAACGGAAAAAAGAAGAATAAATTCCACTTCTTTTTATCCCTTTATTGCTGCAGCAATAATAATACTTAAACCGATGGCCAAAGCACCTACTACAATTGCCAAGGCATTATTGTGTTCTTCAAGAATTTCATGCCACATGTCTCGAGGAGTCATCACATCGAGAACTTTAAAAGCAATCGCAAAAGCAATAGAACCTAAACAGGTATAAATAATTGCAGCTACAAAATGTTGAATGTTAATAATATTTTCCATATATTCCTCCGTTTGGAATTACTTATGATAAATTGCTCTTTGACCTTTCTTGGCCCAAGATCTCTCCGGGCTCATACTAAAATATGATCTTCCGGTAAAACTTAAATAGGTATATAAAATACAAATGAATATACAAAAGTAACGATACATCTGTTATTCCTCCGAATAAGGTGAATAGTCACTAGTTGACCATCTCTGCACCTCATAAGAGTGACGTCTAAAAAATTTAAATATTGGAAAGATCCCAATAAGAATCAAAGAAATAATGAGGTTGGATAAGACTGGTACATCTTGAATCAAACTAACTGAATAATTAATATCTCTTATCGTTTTTCCACCGACTTGAGTTTTTATACTCAAGTAATAGCGACCGGGAGGAATATTTTGAATAACCCTAGAGGAGTTATGACTCCCCTCTCTCCAAGATTCTCCTCCAGAATATCCATGATAATAAGAAATCTCCATGGGCATAGGAATTCCTTTACCTGTTTGCTCATTAACAAGTAAGGCATCGATCCAAATCCAAGAGTTATTCACATTGGCTGACCCTTTTAACTTCACGTTAGATTTTTTCTTTGTGAGTTCAAATGGACGTGTATTAAAGGCCTTCTTAAGTTCGGCCCTTTCAACTCTGCTCGTTGGGAATGAACGTTTCCAAGTATTATGAAAAACTTCTTTTTTCATAGAAGATGCACTTCTAAATATATGAACTGTAATCATAAAACAGGCGGCAAAGAATAAGAGCTTTAATGCTTTTTTGGCCTCTGCTTTATGAGGTGAAGGTTGATTTGGAGCAATTCCGACTGGCTCTGGGAAATACTTCCCATCCAATTTAAAGGCCTTCTTAATTCTTTCTGGCTCTAGATATTGGCCAAAGGTCCAAACTTCTTCATTCTCAACCTTTTCAGATGAAACAGTATAAGGAGGACTGATGAAATCTTTGACTTTACTTTTATCACCAACTTTTACACGCCAGTAAAACTCTCCCACAACATAAAAAACTTCAGCGCTTCCTTTTGTGAAGAGTTTGTAGGATTGATCTTTATATTCAATTTCATTACTTGTTAGGTCTGGAAGTTCATAACTTCTTTTAAACCAAGTCCAGTGTCCATCAAATTCAAATAACCAACGATAACCATGATAAGGATTAAAAAGAAGATACTCGTGCCATCTATATCCGTAGCTATCTCCTCTTTGCATAAATCCGATACACTCCCACATTTTTCCACCAACAGTTCCTCTAGAACCTATAGGGATAGCAGGTGAAACTTTGTGAGACTTGTGAGCTTTCTCGAGTATCGAAAAATTTGGGTCCGTTGCATCTAATACAGTTCGACAACTCTTACAGACGACTGTGATTGATCTACCAACTGCTGTGATATTTAAAGTTGCTCCACAACTTGGACAATTGAAACTTTTCGCAACAGGTTTAACTTGAGTAGCTTTTCGACGGGATTTTTTTGTATTCACGGTCTCCCCCATCCAGAGAAGACTCTAAAAGATTTTGGTTTTAAATCTTTAAATTCTACATAACGGCCGACATAGGCCGAAACCCCATCCTCTTCGTTAAATTCAATCGAAGCAAATCCACCTTTTCGATCGGAAAGGTCAACGTTCAATGATTGTCGACCTTCAATTCCTCTAAAAGGAAGTTCACCTTCACTGCCTACGCAAGTCATATCTTTTACATCTGTGACGTAAAAGTTTCTTCCGTCTAGAGAGTGTTTACTTCCCAACTGTAGTGCGGTCTTATCGGCCATGGTTAACCCGCTGGCCACAGGTTTATTTATGGCCAAGTCACCTTGAGCCTCAGCAAGCCAGCCTGTACTTCCGTCATCAAAGTTCAAATACCATTCATTCCAATAACCATCTTCCCATTTCACGATGATTCTTCCTGAAACGAAAAAAGTTTTTTTATCAAAGCGTCCGGACATCAATAATTGGATTGGACTAATATCTTCAGGCAGATCTGCCATCTTCCCTATAAGTTCAAGATCTAAATCTTGACGAATAACTGTTGATTTACAAAATGAACAGACAGCAAAGACTGAGGTACTTGATCTAAAAGGAATTTCTGCCCCACAAGAGGGGCAATTTATTTTGATCATTAATTAAGTCAATTTTTTCAGTAGTTCAGCTTTTTTAGTATTGAACTCTTCTTCTGAAAGAATACCTTTCTCTTTCATTCCATGAAGTTTTTCAATCGTTGCCAAAATATCCTCTTCGGACTGACCGCCACCTTGTTGTCCACCACCTGACATGTTTCCAGACATTTGGTTTACCATTTGGTTTCCAATGGCCATTCCAGCTCCAAGACCAGCACCCATTCCAGCGGCTCCGCCTTCATTTCCTGCAGCAGTCTTAATAGAATCGGCACTTTCAAATTGAGTATACTTTCCGAGGTCTCCAACCATTTTCATCTTAGAGGCCTTATCAAGGTATTCTTGTAGCTCTTCTGGAAGAGAAAGGTTTTGAACATAAAAAGTTTTGAGCTCTAACCCGTATTTTGTAAATTCTGGAAGAAGTGATTCCTTTAATTTGTCAGAGAAAAGAGTTTGATTTGCGGCCATATCTAAAAATGGAACTTCACTTGTTCCAAAGAAGCTCGACATACCAGTTAGGATTGATGATATTAATTGTCCATCAAGTTCCTCAACTGTGTAGGCCTCTCTCGTTCCGCTGATTTGCTTATAAAAAGCTTTTGGATCCACAATATTATAAGAAAAAGTTCCATGAGCTCTTAAACGAATATGACCGTAATCCTTATCTCTAATTGTGATTGGATTTGTTGTTCCCCATCTTTGATCTATTTGATCTCTCGTTGAGAAAAAATAAACATCAGATTTGAATGGAGACTCGAAGGCCTTATCCCAATGCATGAGGTTCGTTAAGATTGGAAGGTTTTGAGTATTTAAAGTATGGAGTCCGGGTTCAAAAATATCGGCAATTTCACCTTCATTAACAAACATGGCAAGCTGACTTTCACGAACGGTCAGTTGTCCTCCATTTTGAATTTCACGATCAATCATTGGGTACTGATAGGAAAGAACTCCATCCTCAGTTTCTGTCCAATCAATGACATCAATAAATTGTTTCTTAAAGGCATCAAACAAACCCATGCGTACTCCTTAAATGTTTTTTAAAAATCCATAAAAGGATAATTCAATGAACTACCCTTTGCAAAACTAAGGTTTGTTTAATTTTTGATGACGCAAAATAACGGACTAAACGATCAGACTATTTAGTCCAACGATAGTTAGAAGGGTTGACTCCACCATCTACTTTGATTTGATCACGAAGGCTCATAAGCATCCTTCCAAGAACATTTCTACCTGTCCCATCTCCGCCGTCTCCCCAGTAAGAATCATTCTCTGTATGTTCAATGATTGGGTATGAACCGGTAGAAAGAAGTAGTACTTTCAGCCTTTTAACTTGAGTATATTTGGCCACAAGAGCCGGCCACATGTATTTTTCCTTAACCTTGTGCCAGTCTTTTCTAACTGGACCTCGAGTACGTCCTAGTCTCGCGGCATCGGCAGGAGATTCTGTTTTTCTTATAAGCTCTTGGAGTTTTACATCCTCAAATTTCATGGCCTGATAATAATGTTCGCTGGTGGGCCATTTCTTTTTATCTACAACAACAGGAAAAAGAGCGAAGTTAGAAAACTCTCCGTAGGGTCTGCTTCTGCTGTAAAAGTTAACATCTGCTGTGGCCGGTACGGGAGGAGTTATATAGTGGCGTTTAATCTCTGTTGTTTTACTTTCACTACTACAAGATAAGGTCATAAAAATCGCCAATGCTAAGACTAGTTTTGTCATACTGCTTCATCCTTTGAATCAAATATTCGAGTATTTTACACAAGATTTTGCGCTTGAAAACAGAGATGCGCGTTATTTTTAAGTTTTCCTCCTAAAATAAGGCCGATTAACTAAAATATCTCTATCAAAAACAAGGGTTTTTTCATAAGGTGTCGGTAAATAATTTGTAATATTTCTGCGTAGCATAAAGGACCGAAATGAAAATCGAAAAAGACATGGTTGTATCAATTAATTACACACTAACTGACAATGACGGAACTCAGCTAGATAGCTCTGAAGGACAGGCTCCTCTAGTTTATCTACAGGGACATCAAAATATTATTCCAGGACTTGAAGCTCAGCTTGAAGGTAAAACGACTGGTGATAAATTAAAAACAACTATTGCTCCAGCAGATGCTTATGGTGAACTTAATCCTGAGCTTGTTCAAGAAGTTCCAAGAGATCAATTTGAAGATTCTGAAAACCTTCAAGTGGGAATGCAATTTGAAGTTGGAACGGATGCAGGACCAATGCTTCTTTCTATAACAGAACTTACAGATACAACTGTAACTGTAGACGGTAATCATCCTCTTGCTGGTGTAACTTTAAATTTTGATGTTGAAGTTATCGAGATTAGAAAGGCCACTGAAGAAGAAGTTAGTCATGGACATGTTCATGGTGCTGGTGGCGTACAACACGACTAAAAAAGAAAAATAAGGGGGTCACTCTTTAGCCAACCTTGGCGCGCGACCCCCTAATATTAATACTAGGCTGCCCACACTTCCTTGGTCCACGTTGACCTAGTATCCCAAACCCAATTCTTAGATCTGAGCTTGTTATGCACAAAATTTTCTAGTTCTTCTGGTGTTTCTACATCCACCCAGAGAGTCATATCCCAGTCACCCATTGTTGACCCGGCCCACTTTACTTCATTCCATTCTTTAAGCCATTCCCAGTTCTTATCTACTGGTGCTTCCTTATTCCACTTCACTTGCACTTGGGCGATCCATCCTGACATAAAAATTCTCCTTTAAGTTTCAAAATCAAGTGCCCTACCTATCGTCCGAAAGCCCCATCCCTGTTGCTTTTTTAAAGCTTAAATATTGAGGTGGCAGATTTTGCCCATAGGGTCATTCCCTATCAAAATGCTTGCCTTTTAAGGCCTTTAAAATTAAATTATCAGCTCCAAAGTAAGTGGGCCGGTAGCTCAGTTGGGAGAGCGCGACGCTGGCAGCGTTGAGGTCGCAGGTTCGATCCCTGTTCGGTCCACCATTTTACT
>JAGSHI010000114.1 GCA_023954635.1 Bacteriovoracaceae bacterium | reverse complement strand
TTTGGCACCTCGATGTCGGCTCATCGCATCCTGGGGCTGGAGCAGGTCCCAAGGGTTTGACTGTTCGTCAATTAAAGCGGTACGCGAGCTTGGTTCAGAACGTCGTGAGACAGTTCGGTCTCTATCCTCCGTGGGCGTAAGAAATTTGAGTGAAGCTGACCTTAGTACGAGAGGACCGGGTTGGACGAACCTATGGTGTATCGGTTGTGACGCCAGTTGCATTGCCGAGTAGCTAAGTTCGGAAGGGATAACCGCTGAAAGCATCTAAGTGGGAAGCCCATCATAAGATAAGATTTCTATTAGACGGCTTGTAGACCACGAGCTTGATAGGTCAGAGGTGTAAGTGCAGTAATGTATTGAGCTGACTGATACTAAATTGTCGTTTTGCTTTTACTTTTATTTTTTAATTACAGTTTATTTTGGTTGCGGATTCTTTATTCTTTTTGATTCTGTTTTGTGATATTTAAAAAGCGATTTGATATTGACAGTTTTTGGCGTGTCGATAGAGAAGAGGAAACACCCGATCCCATCCCGAACTCGGCAGTTAAGCTCTTCATCGGCGAAAGTAGTGCTCGGGGGACTGAGTGTGAGGATAGCACGGCGCGCCTTCTTTTATATAAAAACCACCTCTTTTGAGGTGGTTTTTTTTTGCTTAAAAATGAGCTTCGGTCGGCTTCAGCTCCTGCTTTCGCCGACATTCGTCGCATCACGCTCCTCGATTAGGCTTTTTATTTGCCCAAATTAAAGATTTTGAGCAAAAATAGATCTATGAAGTTCTTTATCCTTTTGATTTTAATTCCTTTTTCTGCGTTGGCCGAGATCAATGTTGAACTTCAGATCCTTAACAGGTGTTACTCTCAACTTGTTCATAAAAGAATAAGTAGTAACCACGAACTTGTCTTGAAAGTTAAAAAGGGCAAACTTAATGGAAGCGAGGCCTGCACTAAATTCTTAGAAAGTATAAAGCTAAACGATCACGGACTTTTATCTCCAAAGTCAGAAGAGACTATTCAGGTTCTTAGAACTTTTCAAAGACTACATGATTCCTGGTTTCCAAGATTTAACTTCAATGTGAATACACAAGATTACCCTAATACAGACCTCTATGATGCCAATGAAATGGGCTATCACTTCACATGGGTTTTATTTAAAGATGAGCTTTTGAAAAATGTTCTAACGAAGAAAAGAAGTTTTAGGGGAGTCAGGGAGGCCAGTAAAGAGCATCGTTACTTTATTGACCGAACGATAAAGGGAGATAGGCAAAAAAGAAAAAAACATATTGTTAATAAATGGAAGATCGGTGGAGAAGAAGACAAAGAAAGCGATGAATTTCAAGGACCAATCAGCTTTTGGGAACCTGAACTTGTAGAGTTTGGAACATTGATAGGGTTAAAGCCCTATTCTTCGAGCAAAAACCGGATCAAAAAATGGTTAGGTAAGGACCAACAAAGACAATTTGATACGCACGCTCCAAAAGGTGGAGGAATCATAGGGTCTGTTCCTTATTTACTTCTCAATGCAGGCCAAAATGAAGAAAGGATGGATGGTGGAAATAAGCTGCATCGAAGATGGGCGACATCAATAAGTTCAGATCTTCTTTGCCGAACATTACCAATACTTAAAAAAGAAGAGGTCAAAAGTTTTGTAAGAAGAAACTCTAAAATTGGATTTAGAAAAAAAAGTGATTGTATGAATTGCCATTCAACAATAGATACGATGGCGGCAGTTCTTAGGAATATGGAGAACTATAATAGTGGTAATGTAGATGTTCACTATACTGTAAGGAATATTTATATGAATGAATCAGTGCGAGTTCACAAAGGGGAGCTTCCTGATTCAAGTAAACTATTTTATCAAACGAAACCTGAAGGTAAATTTATTCATAAAGACTTGTTTGGTCAAAAAATCGATAAGAAAATTCAATCATTGCAAGAGTTAGGGAAGGAGCTGTCTAAAACTCCTGATTTTTATTTTTGTGTGGCCAAGCGATATCTTCATTTTTTTACAGGCGTAAATATTAACCTAGAGTCAGTTAGCTGGAATAAGCCGAAGAGTGAAGAGGCCAAGTTTTTAAAGTTATTAGCGACAAAATTGATGAAAAACCAGGAAATGGATGAGTTGATAAATTCGATATACCACTCAAAAATCTTTAGGGAAATACAGTGAATAGAAGAGATCTCATTGTAAAAGGATTTAAGAGTCTTGTTTTAGCCGGAGTACTTCCTCAATTCTCGGCCTGTATAAGGTCCGAATTAGAAAAAGATTATTTATTTTCTTTAAATGAAAATGATTTCAATTTTGTTCAGTTAAACCTCTATGGTGGACCTGTACGCTGGATGTTTGATAATTTTTTAAAACCAAAAGATGAAAATGAATTTGTTCCAACAAAAATGGTTGGAGGAAGATTTAAAAATTCAGATGGAGATGTCGAGTTAAATTTTATAAAGAGATATGGCTATAATGTTCCCGAGTTTTGGGGGCTGAAGTCAAAATCAGGTCTAGAACATTCAAGTTTATTAGAGAATATGATTACGATAAGAGGAGTAAATATAAATGTCTCTGGGCATCCTCTCGGAATAATAAAAACTGTTCGGCCTGATTCAACAAAACCGAGTTTACAGGGAGTTATCTCTGATAATTCAAAATCTCCATTACCTTCAGTTATATTCGGAAGTAATCCGGCAACACGATCTTATTTTTCAAATGAGAGAGGTGGTCTACAGGTACCATTAAATGAATCAAACTTGTTAAAGCAGATTTTAAACCCGTTTGTTATGGCAGAAGAAAAAAGTTTATTTGGCAAAAAAAACAAAAAAGATAAAATAATTAAAAGTGTTCTCGAAAATTTAGATGGAGTATATGGTTCAGAGGATAAATACCTTAAAGAATTAAGAGGGTCCCTTGATTTATTTATCGACAATCTTGACCCATATTTAGAAGAGTATGCAAGTGTATTGGAAAAATATGAGAAGTTAATTAGTGAAAACACTAAAGAGTTTGATGGTCTTTCAATTGATAAATTAAAGTTGAGAGAGCTGAATACTTCTAACTTAAAAGAGATAGAAAAAGAAGAAAGTTGGGGACGATATAAAATAGATTACCAAACGTATTTAAGAGGAAGTAATTTAGAAGAAATGCTAGCAAGTGCAGATATGGGGCATATTCCCCATCAGTTTGCTTGTACAGAGTTTTTACTTAAAAGAGGACTTTCAAATAGTTTAATGTTGAGTACACCAAACGAAATGGGAAGTTTTCTCTATGGTTGTAACAACACTGGGAATATTTCCCAGAAAAGTTTTGAAAAGAAAAAAATTATTCCTGCTAAGGAGAAGTCTATATCAATACAGATGGATTCTCATCATACTGGAACAGTTTTACAAACCGCGGCCTCATTTATGTTTTATAGAGGACTGGTTCCTTGCTTGGACAGATTCAAAAATGAACTTAAGAAAGTGAAAACCAAAGAGGGAAAAACTCTTTTTGATAAAACTTTGATTCATATATGCTCTGAGTTTGAAAGAATACCAAGAGATGATGAGGCCGGAAGTGAACATAATCATAGCTCCCATACGAGTAGTTTTTTGTCAGGATCAATTAAAAAATTTAAGGTTTGTGGAAACATAAAAACCGGGAATAAAGAATTAGGAACAATTGGAACGTCCGCGAATGTCGATCATTTTAAAAGAGAGATCTTTGCAAAGGATATTTATCAATCTGTCTGCGATATTGTCGGGGTTAAATCACCTGTTCCAAGAGCAAAAGGTCTACTCAAGTGGGAGGGAGATGAAATTATCCCTACGTTTGATGAACTCAAAAATGTAAAAGGGGAGTCATGATTAAGGTATTAGTCTTTATGGTCATGCTCCCGGTTCTTTTTGCACAGGACTATGAAGAAAACACTTCAACAAGTGTGGTTAAAGAAAAGCGTTTTGCAGGAAGACAGTTTATAAAAAATACACTTATTGAAGTATTTGGAGAGAGCTCATCCTCATTAATTAATGAAACATATTTTAAAGTAGGAAAACAGGTCGGAGGACCTTGTGATATTTATGAACAAGTTTATTATGAGCACGATAAAATATTAAATCCAAATGTAGAGTGCCCAGGAGGGAAACCGGCGTCTAAGAATTCTTTGTTTCCAAAGACAAATATATTAAGAAGCTCACACATCTTAAAAACTTGTTATGAACTTTCGATAAAAAAAGATCTTCCCAAAAAATTTCAAGGGGAGGGTTATCTAAAGAAAATTTCAAATAGTTTTTATCCCTTTGGTGGGGACGAAAAATTAAAAAAGAAATTAAGTAAAAAATCTTCAAATAGAGGAGAAGAAGCTATCAAAAATACTCTTCTTACTTATTGTCTAAGTCCAGGCTGGCAAACACTCTAATTACTTGAAAATCATACGATTTTTGCTGTTGACGCTGTGAGTACTACAGTATAGAAATACACAATCAGGAGTCGGTTTTGGATAGTATGCCAAGTGATTTAGTAGAGGTCGGATTTTGTTCAAAACCTCATGGAATCAAAGGAGCATTTCATTTTGTTTTAGGAAATACTGAAGACAGTGTTTTAGAAAACGGAATGGAAATTTTTTTGTTTCCTTCAAAAGAAAAAAGTGAATTGTCTAAGTCAGGTGAAAGATTCACAATAGAGAAAATTACATTTGGTCATAAAGTAATGGCCTACCTCACTGGTATTAATGACAGAAACATTGTCGAGAAAATGTTACCTTTCACAATAAAAGTACCTCGCTCGATTTTTCCTGAAGTTGATGATAATGAAGTTTATATAACTGACATTATAGGTTGCATTGCTTTTAATGTAGATAATGGTGAAGAAGTTGGAAAAGTTTTTGACTATTATGACAATGGAGCGCAGTTAGTTCTCAAAATAAATTCA
Source organism: Bacteriovoracaceae bacterium (assembly GCA_023954635.1). GTDB lineage: Bacteria > Bdellovibrionota > Bacteriovoracia > Bacteriovoracales > Bacteriovoracaceae > M0603. The sequence continues at coordinate 5,440 of JAGSHI010000114.1, read as the reverse complement.
AAAAGTGGTGTTGTTGAAACTCCTTTTGTCGATCAATTTGTTCCAGAAGTAGATTTGGATAATAAAAAAATCTCTATTCGTATTTTGGAGTTTGTTTAGTGTTAAAAATCTGGGTCATTACATTATTTCCAGAATACTTCACTCCATTCAAGGAGGTGGGAGTCGCTGGTCTTGCACTTTCTGGGCAAAGGGGGAGAGGTTTTGAACTTAATACAGTTTTACTTCGAAACTATTCTCCGAAAGACTTTAAGGGCTGTGATGATGCACCTTACGGCGGAGGAGCCGGAATGGTTCTTCGGGCAGATGTTTTAAAAAACGCATTGATGAAAGGTGTAATAGAGGCAGGTGAGTATGGAGAGGACTGGCAAGAAAAACTTCATGTGATCTGTCCGACTCCCCGCGGACAAGTTTGGAATAACGAAACTTGTAAAGAGTTTGCAAGAACTATCTGGAGTGAGAGTACTCCAAAAGATCTTGTGATTATATGCGGGAGATATGAAGGTCTTGATGAAAGGTTTTTACAAAAGTATGTCGATCAAGAAATAAGTTTAGGAGATTTTATTTTAACAGGTGGAGAAATTCCGGCCTTGGCTATTTTAGACTCTGCTCTTAGGTTTACTCCTGGTGTTCTTGGGAATAAAGCAAGTTTTCAGCACGAGTCTTTTCAAGATGTATTACTTGAACATCCTCAATATACTAGGCCCCGAGATTTCGAAGGACAGGACGTTCCTTCAGTTTTAGTTTCAGGTGATCATAAAAAAATTAAAGAGTGGAAAGAAGAAAAAAGGCTAGAGGTAACGGAAAGGTTTAGACCTGACCTCTACAAAATATTTAAAAAGGATAATTAGTGATTAATTTATATGTTGGTCTTGTTCATCATCCTATACAGAACAAGAACGGTGAAAAGGTAACGACTTCAGTAACAAATTTAGATATTCATGACATCTCGAGAAGCTGTCGGACATTTGGAGCGAAGCGACATTTTCTGGTGACTCCCCTTAAGGCCCAACATGAATTAGTTGGCCGAATATTAGGTCATTGGGAAACTGACAAAGGAAGTCTTTATAATCCTGACAGAAGTGATGCCCTAAGTGTCGCCCATGTAGTTGATTCTATTGAGGATGCAGTTAAAACTGTAGAGACTGAAGAGGGTGTTAAGCCGCTAGTTGTTATAACTGGGGCGAATTTTGAAGAATTTGATGGTGAAGTTACTGATTTAAAAGAGAAATTGTCCGTTGACAACGTTCCCTGTCTGTTGTTATTTGGTACTGGTTGGGGTTTACATGCCGAAGTGACTGAGGGTGCTGATTATAAATTAGCGCCTCTGAAAGGTAGCGCAAGCGATGGGTACAACCACCTTTCAGTCCGGTCAGCTGTGGCGATCTACTTAGATCGTTTAATGGGTCGGCTTCTGTAACCAGTTTTGCATTCTTGCCCAAGAACAACGTGGTGTTGTTCCTCTGGGAGATGCTTTTTATGTTTGGAGTACAACATGAATTTAGTAGATGTGGTTAAACAAGATCACTTAAATCCAAAAGCAAAAGAAATTCCTGCTTTTAAAACAGGTGACACAGTTGCTGTTCACGCGTGGATTAAAGAAGGTAACAAAAAAAGAATCCAGGTTTTTCAAGGAACTTGTATTGCGATTAAGAAGCACGGAGATGTTGAAGGACATTTTCGAGTAAGAAAAACTTCTTCAGGTATTGGCGTTGAAAGGGTTTTCCCATTTCATTCTACAAACGTGGAAAAAGTTGAAGTCGTTCAAAAAGGTAAATCAAGAAGAGCAAAACTTTATTACCTTAGAGACAGATCTGGTAAATCTGCGAGAATCGCGATTGACTACGATAGAAAAAAATAAAATTTTAAATATTAAGGCCTCCTTCTGGAGGCTTTTTTTATGGTCAGGATTACCTGTATGCCAGCGAAGGTACTGAGCTCGATGGCTTGAGAGTGAAGCGAGAGCCGGCAAAATGGAAGATCTTCAATACTTAAAATCAAAAGACAATTTTATAGCAGGTACTGATGAGGTAGGTAGGGGACCACTTGCGGGTCCTGTTGTGGGTTGCTGTTTCATCTTACTGAATCCAACAAGAAAAAAAATAAATGACCTTACTAAAGTTTGCCAATCTCTTGGTGTCACAGATTCTAAAAAATTAACTCATAAAAGAAGAATTGAGATTCTTGAGAATCTTAAAATTAATGTAATGACTTTAAAAAAAGGTCAAAAGCTGAATGTTCTAAGTGATGTAATTGATGACCTCTACTTTTCGATTACAGAGATTTCAAATAATAAGATTGATCAAATTAATATACATCAAGCAAGTTTACTTTCAATGAAGAAATCATTTTTAAAATGTTCAGAAAGTCTGTCTTATAAAGAGGGCGAAGTTCTTGTTGATGGTAATAAGCTTATAAGAGTTAACCTAGAGAATGTTCGTGAGTCTCCACTTATAAAAGGAGATTCAAGGTCTTTTCTCATTGGATTATCGAGTATCGTCGCTAAAGAATATCGAGATCTACTAATGAGTAAACTCTCAAGAAAGTATCCTGGTTATGGCCTTGAAAAACATGCAGGTTATCCAACTCAATTTCATAGAGATGCCATTTTAAATTTAGGCCCATCAAAAATACATCGCAAAACTTTTAAAGGTGTTAAAGAACATCTCTGATCAAATAAACTCTGAACTTTTGGCCTCAATTGAAATACATAAAAAAGGGACTCCGCTCTTGATAAGTAGTCTCGTAATGCGATCAATGATGTGCGGCCAAATTGATATAGGACTTTGGCTTAATGGCTCTATTATCCTGTATGAAATTAAATCTAGTCTCAGAATTACTAACTCTCAAATAACAAGGTTGAAGGGTTCAGCATCAGTTCTCTCCTTAGCATTTAGGGTTCCTGTCGAAGTTAAACTCAGAGTGTATTCACGGGGTGCTTTTGACTCTGAGCATTGTATTGGATAAGGATTTCATAATTTATACCGCGTTAAGTTGCCAAATTCTTATCACTTACTTAAGCTATTAATATGAAATTGAAATTGACGAAATATTTAATCATTTTTTCACTCTTTTTAGGGAGCTTTACTTATTCTCCCAAGGCCCATGCAATTGATTCTAAGGTTAAGGCCATATTAACTATGGCAGCTTATGGAACTGTGGGTGGAGCGCTATTAGGTTCCGCTTCATTGGCCTTTGGAACTGGTGGGAGAAGTCCTTTTATTGGTGCTTCATTAGGTCTCTATGCAGGCTTAATCTTCGGGTCATATATCGTCGTTAGTCATAAATTGAAAAATTACAGAGAAGAGAATCCAGCTCCTCAAGAGAACTACTATCCAGACTCAAATAGCCCATATGAAGGGCAAGATGATGGCGGTGGTTTTGGCTCCTGGTTTGGGGGAGGAGAAGAAGAAGGTGTTGAAGAGGAACAATATTGGCGTCCTACAATCAACCTCGAGAATTTAGGTCCGAATTCTGGCTCAAATATAAAAATAAATAATTGGGCAAGATCGGTGCGTAAACACCGACCTGTTTTTTATATGAATTTAATGAATTATCAATTCTGAAAAGTTTTTCTTCTATTACCAAATTGAGTGTTTAGTTCTTCTGTATCATCTGTTTCAAACTCGTGAATAAGTGCTTCCATAGCATCAAAATTATATAGTTTGAAAACCTTCATGAATTCAGTTTTTACATTACTCAGTTTTATCTTATCTCTATTTGTATTAAGGGCCTGGACGGTTTCAACAAAGTGGCCGATTCCAGAGCTCCCAACAAACTCTAATTGATGTAGATCTAATGTGATTATACTTGCTGGATTAGCTTCAATAAGCTCTTCTAGCTCTCTTCTAAGAGGTACTGTGTTTTCAAAGTCCAGTCCACCTTCCATGTGAACAGTAATATTACCTAGAGCATCCGTACGGATTCTTGCCTTCATAGTCATTGTTATACCCCTTTACTTTAGAGACCATTGTCGTTCTATAATTTTAACACTTGAGAGTCTTTGATTTAAGCTGGAAAGAATTTCTTGAAACCCTCTCATCAGAGCAATATAGTAGGTTATATGAAACTAGTTTTACTTACACTACCAATTGGAAATCCCAAGGATTTAACTTTAAGGGCCCAAGAAATCTTGAATGATGGGGGAGTCTTTTTGTCAGAAGATACGAGGGTGTTTAAGGATTTCTTGAAAAGGAATGAACTACCTTTAAATGGAAAAGAGATTCTTTCGTTTCATGATCACAATCAAAATGAAATCCAAAAATATTTAGATCTAGTTAAAAAGAACGATGAAGTTTATATCGTTAGTGATGCTGGAAGCCCGATTATTTCAGATCCTGCTTTTCCATTGGTAAGAAGTTGCTTGGAGAATAATATTTCTTTGCAAACGATTCCTGGTGTTTCATCTCCTCTTGTTGCATTAGAACTAAGTGGTTTACCACCTATCCCTTTTCATTTTCATGGCTTTCTCCCTAGGGAGAAAGGAAAAATAAAAAGTTTTTTTGATTCTTTAAATTCTCAAAATGGTACTCATCTTTTCTTCGAGTCTCCTCATCGAATTGCTTCGACTTTAAATATATTGGCGGAAACTCTTCCTGAGAATGAAGTGGCGGTAGGCAGGGAATTAACTAAAACATTTGAGTCAGTATATCGATTTAAGGCCTCTGAATTTTCTACAATGAATAATGAAAACTGGGTTGAAAAAGGAGAGTTCACTATTGCTATTCATGTAGCCAAAAAATCTCGTTCAAACTCCTCTAAAGTCATCAAATTGGCCCAAGACTGTCTCGATAAGAATGGTCATCAAAAAGCGCTTTCTAAACTCTTGGCCGAGATACTAGAACTTGACCAAAAAGACGTCTATAAGGGGCTTTCAAACTGAAGTCACTGAAATTAAAGGATTTATCTGCTGTTCCGATAAGTCATTGATATAGCACGAAATCGTATTTTGTTGTTTAGAAATAATAGCTACTTCTTAAGGATAGAAAATTATGATGGTAAGAATTGTTGGAGGCCATGGAGGAGTATCCCCAGGTTTCAAAACAACTTCATATCTCATTGATGGTAAACTTTTAATCGATGCAGGTTCTGCTGCGTCTGGCTTGCAAATTGATGAACAGGTTCTTATTGATAATGTCCTTATTTCCCATTCACACTTAGATCATATTTCTGACTTGGCCTTTATGTCTGATAATTGTTTTGGACTCAAAGGAAAACCATTCGAGATTCATTGCCATGGTCCAGTTAAGAAAGCAATTATGACTCATCTTCTGAATGATATTATTTGGCCAGACTTTACTAAATTACCGACTGAAGCAAATCCTACCCTTAGGTTTAATGTTCTTGAGGCCGAACAAAAATTTCAAGTAGGTGAGTATACTATCTTGCCGGTTCGAGTTAATCATCCTGGAGATGCTCTTGGATTCATAGTCGAAAAAGGAAA
>JAGSHI010000160.1 GCA_023954635.1 Bacteriovoracaceae bacterium | reverse complement strand
CCTTCCTGCGTGCTGATGTTCAAACAGGAACTGCCGTTGATGTATCCGGATGATCCGGACGTGCAAAAGGTAAAAGCGAATATCTACGACCCCTTCGAGTACCTGGTGCACCGGCACAAGGCCGGTTTGCTGAACACTGATTTCAAACAGCCGCTGGGTAAAGTGGTCTGGCAGGTACCCTGCCACCAGCGGGTACAGAATATCGGACCCAAGACACGCGACGTGCTGGCGCTGGTGCTGGATATGAGCGTAGAAATGATCGAGCGCTGTTCAGGCCATGACGGCACCTATGGCGTGCGCGCGGAAACCTTTGAAAAGTCACAGAAAATTGCCCGCCCGGTCGTGAACCGGGTAAAGAAAATGGAACCGGATTAGGTTTGTATCATGCTCATACTAAAATGGAGGAGCATGGGGGTGAACTTAAAATCACTAGTAAAAAAGACTTCGGAACAAATATAAGCTTGAATTTCCCACTCGGTTAAGAGGGAAATAAGCTCAATCACTCGACAGAAAGGGGCTTTTCGGGAATTACGCAGATTTCCGACCTTTTCAGTATTTTCAGCAAGTTAAGTAAAAAATCCCTAAAGACTCTTTCTAGATTTCCGATACTTAGAGTGAACAGTATCAATCTTTCAAGGAAGAGATTATGGATATAGCCACAGTCATAGGTTTGGTTCTCTGCGTAAGTGCCGTTATCGGAGCGATTTTCGCTGGTGGAGACATTACTGCCTTTATTGACGTTCCCTCAGTCATTGTCGTTGGACTCGGTGTTGTCGGCGTGACCTTTATTAAATGGCCAATGGAAGTTGTTAAGAACTTAATGGGTTTCGCCATGAAGACTTTCTTCTTTGAGCCGGCAGACCCTAAAGAGACGATTGACGAAATTGGATCCCTTGCTGAAACGGCTAGACGAGAGTCAGTCTTTGCGCTTGAAAAAGTTCCAATTGAAGATGCATTTCTAAAAAAGGCAATGACATTAGCTGCAGATAACAGACCCCCAGAAGTTATTAATTCTATTTTAAAAATGGAAATTGATGCTTTGGAGGAACGCCATAAGGTTGGGGTTAGTGTCTTTGATGAAATGGCCGCTGATGGTCCAGCCTTTGGAATGATTGGAACCCTAATTGGTCTTGTGATCATGCTTGGGAACTTATCTGATCAGGCCGCAATTGGTCCAGCCATGGCCGTTGCACTCCTCACAACTTTTTATGGTGCTTGTATTGCCAACATTGTTTGTGGTCCTTTTAAGAATAAACTCGCTCACAGATCTAAATTAGAAATTATAAAGATGAATATTATTATTGCGGGAACTCTGGGCATTGTTGCTGGAGAGAACCCTAGGCTTATTAAAGAGAAGCTTAGTGCCTTCCTTCCTCCTGCTCAAAGAGAGCAAGATGATAGTGGTGGGGAAGAATAAAAATAAATAACTTCAAGGAAGACTATCATGGCTGATGAAGATGCCGGTGGTGAAATTGCAGAAGAGGTAAAGTGCGAGGAATGCGTTCCGGGGTTACCCGGTTGGATGGCAACCTTTTCTGACCTTGTTACCTTACTCTTGACGTTTTTCGTTTTGTTACTTTCATTTGCAAAAACTGAGTCTGCAAAATATGAGGCGGCTTTAGGTTCTATTCGAAATGCCTTTGGTGGAAATGTTATTAAACACGGAGAAACTATAGAGCGTGGAAAGTCTCCTGATGATGCACCAACAATGATTGATGCTGAACTACCTGTTCGGCCATTTCCTATTGAATTTATGACGATGGAAGGAATGCTTGATAAGCATGAGATTAATAGAGAGAGTGATGAAGATCTTGCTCAAATGAAAAATGACCTTTATCAAAATGAATTATCTGACAATGTTGATGTTTATGAAATGCCTGAAGGGGTAAAAGTTATTGTAAGAGATAAAATTTACTTTGAAAAAGGCAAGATTAAACCAACTAAAATTACTATCGAAGTGTATGAGCGAATGGTAAAGATGCTTAAAGAAAAGAAGTGGACAGTTTTTGTTAGTGGTCACGCGAGTCGAGGTGAAACAAGTACTGATGGGACAAAAGATGCTTTCGAGTTGTCTGCTGCACGAGCGGGAGCTGTCGCTAGAAGTCTGATTAAAAGAGGTGTACAGCCAAATCGAGTAGTTCCAGTTTTTTATGGAGATACAAATCCTGTTAAGTTACCCAATAAGAGTCGTGAGTTAGTCGATAAAGAAAGCCGAAGAGTTGAATTTCTTCTTCGAAAAAGAGATTTAAGAAGTGAAGGACACAAAGTCCAGCCTAAATAACTCTGGGGCGAATACTTGTATTTGCCCTATAGATAGAAATCAAAGGTTGGAAGATATTCTCATATCTTTAGATATACCAAAATCTTGGTTAAAGAATTACCTAAATATAAAACAACTTAATCATTCAGGAGAGATCGAGGCCACAATGCCTATAGATGTTCTCATGAAAAATCATATCAATCCTGATTTCTCTGGACCTGAAATAGAAATACTTTTTGAGGATGAAAGATTTATTGCATTTGATAAGCCATCAGGTATTCATTCTCATCCTCTTCGATATGATGAGAAAGATAATTGTTTGAGCTTTCTAAGAGCGACAAATAAAGGAAAGTATTTAAACGTAAATACAGAAAACTATGATCGAGGACTTCTTTTTCGATTAGATCAAAAAACCAGTGGTGTCTTAATTTATTGTAAAAATGAAAACCTTCGAAATGATATATTTGCGAATCGGCTAGATGCAATTGCCTTAAAACGATATATTGCAGTTGTCTCTGGGAATTTAGATATCCCCAGAGAAGTTTCTCTCCCTTTAAAGGCCTTTGGTAAAAAAGGGCGCAAAATGGTTTTTAGTTCTAACGGTGATGTTGGAGAAATGGTTGTAGATAAACTTAACTATAATGAAGAAAAGGATATATCACTTGTTAGAATAGATTTAAAGACGGGTCTTAGACATCAGATTAGGGCGCAATTGTCTCACCTTGGATTTCCTATCCTCGGGGATGAGTTATATGGTGGAAAGCCATCAGATCGAATGTATCTTCACTCATCTGTTTATCAAATTAAGTTTGAAGGAATTGAAGTTAAGATTGGTTCAACTCCGAAGTCATTTGTTTCATTATTTTAAATTACTTTTTATTAGGAACTTCTTGAACTGAAACTGTCGCTTGTAAGTGCTGGGCAATCATCTTTGGATTAGTAAGAGTTTGAAACTTGGAAACATGTCTTCCGCTAGAGAGTGCATTTATTGTTAGGTCTTTATGGATAAGTCTAACTCGGACATAACTTGTTCTTTCTAAATTATCTGAAGGAGACAACTTGGCGACCAAAACAAGACTGTTGGCAAGTTCTCTAAACATCACCATTCTGAATGTATTTTTATCTTTAAGTTTGGTTACATCGAGAGCGAAGTCGACTTCAACCGCGAGGCTGTTTTTATCACAATAAACTTTCCAATTTGCTGCAATTCTTTTCTCTAACTTTACGAAGACTGCATGACAGGATCTGGCCTTTAGTATTTCGTTTCTTTTAGACATCCAGCCATGCTTTCGGTTCATATCCCAAAGGAAGATCGACATAAGGAGAATCCCTATGATGAGGACCGGATTTTTTATTAATGATTTCGCTATCATAGCTTTATTATGACAGCTTACGCCTTAAAAAGCACTAAAGTCTTCAGTGGAATAGCCGAGAAGTATAGTCGGGTATGATGTAAACAGAACTACGTCATTTCAGGTGGTTGCGACCCTGATTCGACATCTAGAAGAGTGAGAAATGGTTGAAGACAGTCCAATTTTTAATGACGGTTTTTGGAAGATCTTAAAGTATCTAGAAGATATAGAAGGTCAAAAAGACGCTAGAGAAGTTATTAATGACCTTGATATAGAAGAAAAAGATCTCATTGAGGCCCTTACTTTTCTTGGCCATTTTGACGTTGGTATTTCGCTTGAGATGGAAGGTGTTAAACCTGTCATTGTAAGAGAAGATAAGAGGCCAATCGTTTTTAAACTAAGCTTCTGCGAGTGGATGGCCTTACAGGCACACTTTCCACTTTTTGATAAACATAAAGATAAAGAGTTTCATAAGACTTTAAGTAAACGACTTTCAGTAATAGAAAGTGAAAATGAAGGCTCCTCATTTTTTGAGGCCATGGAGTCTTGGAAGTTACTTAAGTCTGCGACTGCATCATGTTCAGAGGCCCAAGGTGAAATTGTTGAAGAGATAGAAAAATCTTTTCATGCAAAACTGATCCTGGATATTAAATTAAATAAAGGTACACTTCTTGAACTCTATCCTCATAGGATTGTTTATTTCGATGGACAGCTTAACCTAATAGGTGAGGAGACAGGGGACAGGTGTCTCGTTTATTTTCCTATAAGTGATATACAGAGTCTGGACTCGAAAATGAATACTGGTTATTTACCAAACTTTAGTCGACTAGAGATTCATGACTTCATTTCAGCTATCCGAACTGTTTCTGGTAGTGAAGAAAGACTCGTTATGAAAATTACAGATATCGATGATTTAAACCTTGATGAGGCCCATCATTTCATTACAAATCCATATGTAACCTCTAATTCAAAAGGAGAAGTTATTTGGGCGGCTAATGTTGAAGCTTGCGATAACTTCTTTGAATGGCTCTATTCAATTGAAAACTTTGTTGAAGTCTTAGACCCTTTAACAATTAAAGAAGATTTTGATGAATTCAAGGCCCTTAAAGAAGTTAAAAAGTTCAAAAAAGCTGGCTGACATGATACAAATGATGAATGTCTCCAAATGTATCTAAGAACTTTTTTCTCATTTCATTTTTGCCAGCTTTTGCGTACTGGTATCTTGAAGAAAATTATCCGTTGCGGGTTGCCTTAACTGCGGGGCTTGCTCTCGCCATCTTAGAAATAATCTTAGAGAAAGTATTCACAAAACATGTTCACACCCTTTCTAAATTTAATTTTTTTTTGATTCTCTTTTTGGGAGGAATTTCTCTCATTGGTGATGAGGGGATTTGGTTTAAGTTGCAGCCTCTTTTTACGGGGATTGGTATTTCAGGCTTTATGTTCTATCGCCTTGTTCGGGGAAAGGGAATGTTGTTTGAGATGATGGAATCAATGCCAAATGATAAGCCAAAACCACCAGAGTTTGTCATTCAAAGCCTTGAAAAGCATGTTGCTATCTTTTTCTTTGTCTATGCATTATTTATGGGATCTTTAGCAATTTGGGGAACAACTGACCAGTGGATGTTTTTTAAAACAGCTGGTCTGTATATTGTGTTCTTTTTCTTTATGATCCTAGAGTTCTTCTTGATGAGAAAGATGATGTCTAAGTTTCATAAGGCGCAGGAGCAGGCAGAAATATTGAAGCGATTTAAACCTTAGACTTCTCTTTCCATTCTCTAGAACCTATCATTTATATATATTATTTATGAAACCATACTTCCAAGGTCGGATATATGACGAAAGAGCAGTTACTGAATACCCTTCTTATTTCTGATGTGAATTCTTTGAGTTTGTTTGATATTTTTCTCACATTTACTCTTCCATTTTTGCTGACTGTGCCTGTGGCCCTTTTTTATCGCTACACAAGTAAGTCCAATAATTATTCTGTTGAATTTATTCATTCGTTGCTTTTATTTTCTTCGATGACTTCGATCATTACTCTTCTCATTGGTTCAAACATTGCGAGAGCGTTTGGACTCGTGGCCGCTCTTTCTTTAATTAGATTTCGAACAGCGCTTAAGTCAACTTTGGATGCCATGTATTTATTTTGGGCACTAACAATTGGTATGGCCTGTGGAACAGGATTTTATTTTGCGGCTTCGATGATTGTTATCTTAGGGATTACTTATGTCTGGTTAGTTAAATTCTTCCGATTTGGTGCTCCAAAACATCTAAACTTAGTTGTTCGAGCAATTGTTGAAGATAAAAATCATTCTTCGAATGCTGATGAAATTGAATCTTTAATGCAAAAAGATTTTCGAGATGTACAACGATTAAATATGATCTTAACTGAATCTGGGGAGAGGGCATATATTTACTCTGCTGAAGCAAAACTTGATCAAGAATTTAGCGAATTAGAAAATAAAATTAAATCAATCTCAGGAGTAAAGAATCTAGAACTGGTTAATTCGGAAGCTGCTCTTTTTGTATGAAAATAGTATTGCTTATAGGCCTTCTCTTTTTATCGAATCATTGTTTTAGTTCAATTAAAGATAAAACTTTAGCAGGAACTCCAACAAGAGTTGAAAAAGAATTCAAAATGGCCTTTAAATTAAAAGGTCGTAAAGTAACAGATATTTCTAATGTAATTAAAATAGAAATTCTACAATTAATCTCCACTAAAGCTTTCTCATTTCCAAAAATTGTTTCTGAAAGTTATGTTTTAGATCCACAGTTTAAGTCATTTGTATTTAGAGATTATTACTTAGATTCTCCAGACAAGTTGCTCTTAAAGAATGAAGTTGGTTATCGACTTAGGTATCGATGGAGTTCTTTGGATAAATTTGACAGATTTCAGATATTTCCCTTCTTGAAATTTTACTATCCTGATAGGTGTGAAGTTCAGTTTAAGGAGGGATACAACTTCAATTCTCAAACAGGAATTGCAACAGTAAATGAGACTCGATTTGAATTTAGAAATGAGTCCGAGCCATTTAACAAAAACAAAAATGCCCCTCGGGCTCCATGGAAATTGAAAAAATTTTTGAATATTGCACAGGCTGGTGAGTTCAAAAATTATTTAATGCTTCCTTCAATAATGCTTGAAAAGAAGATAGGGAAAACTATTAGAGAACTTAAGTTAAAGGTTAAAACGGAGATGACTACGAGGAGATTCCGTACTCATCTTAATATATTTCATCCATGGGGCAGTGGACCTAACCCTTGGCAATCTTTTATTATTACATTAGATGATGTTTACTTTAAAAATATAGAGAAGGGAGAAGGTCGTTTTTTTGAGATCGAGATAGAGATTGAAAGAAATGCTTCTCGTGAAATATTTAAATTATCTGATAATGCTAGTAAAGAATCCCCAAAAGAAGCACAAGAAATTTCCACAATTGCAAAAATTGCATTAGAAAAGGACTTAATGCTGTTAAGAGAAAAAATCACAAAACGTCTTAAAAAAGAATTTGAAATTACTCCAATGGCAATCAAATCAAAATATATGAGAACTAGACATGTTAAAAATTAGTCCTCGTCTTAAGGCGCCATCAAAAATTATTCTATTCTTAATAATTATATCTGTTTCTTTTTTAAACTGGGTTTACCCTGAAAGATCAGAAAGAATAAGAATGAAAAAAGAAACTAAAACTAAAATACGGAAACCGGACATAGATGAGATATTACTTCTTGGTTCATCTGAATTAGTTAAGGAATTTATAGAGATAGAAAGAATCAAATTACCAAAAAAGACTCCTGAGCTACTTGTCTATGGTAATGACAAGGTAGGATGGTTTAAAAGTAACGACTTTAAAATAGAAAAAAATATTATT
>JAGSHI010000066.1 GCA_023954635.1 Bacteriovoracaceae bacterium | reverse complement strand
TTTTTATTGATGAAGGGTTTGGTACACTTGACCAGGATAGCCTAGAAGAAGTTTTGAATATTTTAATGAGTATAAGATCAAGAGGTAAACAGATTGGAATAATAAGTCACGTAAAAGAACTTACTGATAGACTACCTATAAGAATCCAACTTCAAAAAGATCAGATGGGAGAATCCCACCTAGAGTTTTCCAGTCATTAAAAATCGCAATTATTTGGCGTTCGTGCAAAAGGAATAACATCACGTATATTCTTCATACCAGTTATATATCTAATTGCTCTTTCAAAGCCTAAACCAAATCCACTATGCTCAGCTGTTCCGAATTTTCGAAGTTCTATGTACCACCAGAGAGGCTCTTTATCCATCCCCATTTCTTCTATTCTCTTCAGCAACTTTCCAAGATCTTCTTCTCTTTGTGATCCACCGATAATCTCACCGACACCAGGTACTAAAACATCCATTGCACGAACAGTTTTACCATCGTCATTCTGCTTCATGTAAAATGCCTTACAGTCTTTAGGATAATCAGTAACAATAACTGGTCCATTAAAGTGTTCTTCAGCCAAAAACCTTTCATGCTCAGTTTGTAATTCAACGCCCCACTCTGGCTTGAAATCAAACTTTTTACCACTTGTAGAAAGAACATCAATTGCTTCTGTATAGGTTATCTTTTCAAACTTTGAATTTTTAACCTTTTCCAAAACAGCAATATGATCAACAAATTCTTCTTTGTTTTGTTTGGCCTGAAACTTGTGATAATTAGAAATGGCCTGCATTTCGTCAGGAGCCTTTTCAAAAACGTATGAAATTAAGAATTTTATATAATCTGCAGCTAATTCAGCATTACCATCTAAGTCCATAAAGGCCATTTCTGGCTCAATCATCCAAAATTCACTTAAATGCCTTGGTGTATTTGAATTTTCAGCTCTGAAAGTTGGGCCAAATGTATAAACGGCCCCCATCCCCATCGCAAAACATTCAGCTTCTAGCTGACCTGTAACGCATAAGCTGGTTTGTTTTCCAAAATACTCTTTAGAAAAATCTACTTCACCTTTATCGGTCTTCTTAATGTTACCTAAATCCATTGTAGTAACATTAAACATCTCACCAGCACCTTCAGCATCCACAGCAGTCAGTATTGGCGAGTTTAAGTAATAAAAACCCCTATCTCCAAAAAATTGATGTGTGGCCATGGCCATATGATGACGAATACGAAAAATGGCACCGAAAAGGTTTGTTCGTGGTCTTAAGTGCGCTTGCTCTCTTAGAAACTCAAGACTAGTGGCCTTTTTCTGAAGAGGATAACTCTCATCATTACTTCCCAGTATTTCAATATTCTTTGCTTGCATTTCTACTGATTGACCTTTGCCTTGGCTTTCAACAACTTCACCCTCAACAGAAACACAAGAGCCTATCAGAAGTTTTGAAACCTCATCATAGTTAGACATATTCGGATCAAAAACGATCTGAAGTGTAGATTGAGCAGACCCATCGTTTAACACCATAAAAGAAAAGTTTTTTGAATTTCGAATCGATCGAAGCCAACCTTTTACACAAAGATTTTCACCTATGGGTTTATTTTGAAATATATCTTTTATGAGTGTTCTCTTCGACATTTTTTTCTCCAATCCAATTAAGCCAATGTGTCTTGATAAATTTTCTTTGGCTCATCTTTTGAAAGTCTCGCACCAAATTGTGTAACGAGCTTTCCACTAGAGGCGCAAGCAAGTCGACCAGCGTCTGCAAAGTCATGACCATGAGTAATTGCATATAGAAAAGCACCTGCGAATAAATCACCAGCACCATTAGTATCTATAGCTTCAACCTTGTTAGTAACAACGTCTATTTCTTTTTCGCCATTATAGAGAAGTGCACCTCTTGGCCCTTGAGTAATAGCGAAGTTTTTAGCAACTTTCTTCAGTTCTTCAAACGCATCCTTGAGGTCTTCTTTTTCAGTAAAGGCCAATGCTTCTTCCTCATTGCAAAAAAGTAAATCAACTCCCTTTCCAACCATCTCTTTTAGACCATCTCTAAAAAAATTGGCCATTGCTGGGTCACTCAAAGTAATTGCAGTTTTTACACCATTTTGCTCAGCAATTTCTTTAGACTTAAGCGCTGCAGAACGTCCAGAGTTTGAAGTTACTAGATAACCTTCAATATATAGCCACTCAGAATCAGCTAGGTCTTCTATTTGTAATTCACTTTCAGAGAAAGTTTCTGTGATCCCCAAGAATGAGTTCATAGTTCTATCTGCGTCAGGCGTAATAAACACCATACACTTTCCAGTTGTTCCATCTGCTCTATCACCATGTAAGTTTGTAGAAACACCATTTTCTACCAAATCTTTGAAGTAAAAATCCCCAGGTTCGTCATTGGCGACTTTGCAGGAATAGAAACTACTTCCACCAAACTGAGAAACAGCTATTATAGTATTTGCTGCACTGCCACCACAGCTTCTTTTATGTTGATGTCCATCGACATGTGACAATAGCTCGTCTTGACGTTTTTGGTCTACTAAGGTCATTACTCCCTTTTCAACATTAGATTTTAGTAAAAAATCAGGTGTGACCTCAATCTCCATGTCAACAAGCGCATTTCCAATTCCATAAACATGATATTTTTTCATAAATCCTCTCTAAGTTTAATCTCGGTGATTTTAATAAAAAGTACGCCCAATGTCATGCATTTTGACGTTAAACAGCTCTCAAAGGTTATTTTCTTACAGGTCTTTAAAATATTTTGCTTTCACCTATAATATAAAAAGACACAAATAACTTCCTGGAGAAGATTATGGCGATACCAAGTTTTTTAAAAGAGATGAATAAACAAAAAGAAAAACTCAAAAAATCAAACAAAGGTGATTTTAGAGAGAAATGTTTAATCCTTCTTGCCAGATTAAAAGACTTAAATGAGGAACGGTACAACCATTTGAATAAAGTTTTTCATGATCAATACAACAAAGCGAACATCCAAAAAAAGAAAATCTTAGGATTTTATGCTCAGTTAAAAAATGAAATGAAATCTTATTCTGATCAAACAAGCGATGTTATAAAAACGACTAAGAAAAAAGTTAATGACATTAAAAAACAAGCAATTCAAAGAGCAGAGAAAAAGATCCAAGAAACTGAGAAGGCCATAAACAAAACAATCAAAGAAGCAAAAAAAGTGTCCAAAGAAACTAAAAAGAAAACAAAAAAAGCAATAGAAGAGGCCAAAAAGACTGCCAAGAAAACGGCTAAAAAGACTGCCAAGAAAACAGCCAAAAAAACGGCCAAAAAGACTGCCAAGAAAACGGCTAAAAAGACTGCAAAGAAAACGGCCAAAAAGACTACTAAGAAAACGGCCAAAAAGACTGCCAAGAAAACGGCCAAAAAGACTGCCAAGAAAACGGCCAAAAAGACTGCCAAGAAAACAAAAAAGAAATAAGTCTCATCTTTTTAATCCATATTCTACGAGATAGAATGTCTCATGGAGAAATGATGAGAACACTAATCTTTATCTTTATATTTGCCCTGACAGTATCTAATGCTCATTCAGTTATTAACTGGAAACAACACCTTCCAAAAGAAGAAGGCTTTGATAAAGCTAAGCTAGATAAATTATTTAATTATATGTTTGATAAAAAATACAAGCATAATACCGACGCAGCCCTCATTATAAGAAACGGAAAACTCATCAAGGAACAATACTCCAACGGCTATAGCCTTGAGCACACACACAGGACTTGGAGTATAAGCAAAAGTGTAACGAACACCTTAATAGGAATAGCAGTTCATAAAAATATTCTAAATCTCCAGGCCAAAGTTAAAGATTTTTATCCTCAGTTAACTGGAGATAAATCAGATACGATGACTCTTGATCATTTGATGAAAATGTCCAGCGGCATAGACTGGAAAGAGCATTACGAAGAAAACCCTTTCTCATCAGATGTTATTAAAATGCTATACGTTTATGAATATAAAGATATGGCCGGATACACAGCTTCAAGGCCCGTAATCTATGATCCAGGAAAAAGGTTTTATTACTCTAGTGGTGAATCAAATTTAATAATGGGAATGCTCAAAAAATCCATGGGTATTTCAGACTACGAAAACTTCCCCTGGAAGCACCTTTTCAACAAGCTAGGAATCACCTCCGCGACCTGGGAGCGAGACGGTAAAGATGTTTTTGTGGGATCGTCTTATTTATTTTTAAGTCCAAGAGACCTTTCTAAAATCGGTCAATTATATTTACAAAATGGCATCTGGAATAAGGAACAAATACTCCCTAAAGACTGGGTTAAATATTCAACAACACCAAATAAGGCCTGGCTTTTAAAGCAAGAAAATGATGAGGTTGCAAAACCAGGGTATGGTGCTCAGTGGTGGCTTAATGCCCAGACAAAAAACGGTCTCTCACACCCTCATGCGCCAGATGATATTTACATGGCACTTGGTCACCATGGACAAATATTAGCAGTCCTCCCCTCTCAGAATATTATATTCGTTCGAATGGGTGCAGATAAAGATGAAAAGATTGACCGTAAAGAAATATTTAAACTTTTAATGAGCAGCTTGAAATGAAAATAATCTCTATACTAATTGTTTTACTTCTTTGTACATCGTGTGATTTCACAAAGGCCTTTTCGAGTAGCTTTGCTAAAGAATATTGTAGTTGTAGATTTGTAGTGGGACAAAGTAAGAAGTTATGTAAAGAATATGCTGAAAACATACTTCCTCCTTGGACTATAAAAGAAAATGAAGAGAAGAAGTATGTAACAGTAGGTAATTTATTCAAAAGTACTACGGCCGTATATACAGGAAAAAAATACGGATGCTCAATTAAAGATTAGTTTTCATCTAAGATTTTAAATCCTAGTTCTGTAACAGGAACATTTGAAGAGTTGCTCAGTAAAACGACACCTCTTGTCCCTTTCTTATCAAAGCCTAAAAATGATGAAAATGTACCTGTTCCTCCATTGTGCCAATATATTCTCCTCTTTTTCAACTCTCTAATCATCCAACCAGAAGCTACAGCATTGTGAGAATTGATGGCCTTAGACATTACGAAAGTTTCATGGATCCAATGGTCTTTATTTTCAATATTCTTCATTGAGTATTGCATGAATTTTACTTGATCTCTAATTGAAGAAATCAATCCACCTGCAGGATCAAAAACACCTGTCACCCAAGGATCTCTACGTATTTTCCCATCATAACCAAAAACTAAATTTTCATAGCTGCTCTTATCCATAGAGGTATCAGATAATCCAATTTCATCTAAAATCTCATTTTTCAACAAAAGACTAAAAGATGTATTTAATTTCTTGGCCATGTGTTGACCAGCAATTGTGACACCCCAGTTTGAATAGTTAAATTTATTACCAGGCAGTGACGTCAAATACACTTTTGACATACCTCTATAAAGCTTTTTAAAAGAATATCTAGAGTAAGGATTTAAAGCTGGACCTTTTAAATTTAAGGGAAGACTAGGTAAACCAGAAGTATGATTCAAAAGCTGATGCAACTTAGGAGCTACTTTCTTTTTTTTGTACAAAAAACGATAGTTTCTTTTTGGAAATGAATCAGTTATTTGGTTATTAAGATCAATTTTCCCTTCTTTTTGTAACTTGTGTGCCAACAGAGCAGTATATACTTTTGTCAAACTACCCAGTTGAAAAAGCGAATCTCCATTTAAAACTATGTCCTTTTCTCCTCCATTACCAAAGAAGTAAAACTTTACATTATTGTTATCTATTACCCCTACTGCGAGTCCATGCATTTGTGTATTTTTAAAATAATGTGAAGAAATTAATTTCACTTTTTTTACAAAATCTAAGTCTGGATCAAGTCTAAGCTTACTCACACTTTCTTTGTGTCTATCAATGAGTAAATAATTAAACTGTCCATCTGAGTTTAAGGAAAATCTTAAAAAACACTTATTGGTAGAAAATTTTGGATAATATGAATATTTACCATCTTCCTCAATACCTTCGTCTAACTCTAATAATCGACCACAGTACCCAGTAATACGACCTAAAAAAGAAGAAACCATTGGCCTAGGAAAGCCTTTTTGGAAACCTGGTGATAAATTTTCAAAAAGCGTTTTTGAGTCACCACTATTTATTATCTCCTGGAGAAGAGTCGCCTTTTCCTTGTATTTCTCACTCTCCGTTGTGAACAACGAACAGCCTGAGAATAAAAGACTAAATAGCAGGAATAATTTTAATTCTACCACCGGTAACTTCCTTTATTACTTCTGATTTAAAACCTTGATTTTTACCCAAACTACACTCAAAACTAAAAGGTGAGTACCTACTAGTATCATAGGACTTTTTTCCTGAAGAAAAATCGACAAAGTTATATGAATACACAGTTTGAGTATTATTATTTGAATTTTTGCTTACAGAGTGTGGTTTAAATTTAGTATTTTGCTGCAGAAAAGTATCTTCATTTAACTTTACTTCAATGTTAAAAATACACCAATTCTCATCTTTTTTAATATTGTCATCTAATGTATACAAATTCCCTTTTTGAAAAACTATTGGCCGCATCATACCTGTTGCATTTTGCTGTCTATATTTAAATTTTAAAAATGTGGTTGTCGTAAACAGAACATCTGAACCGTAGGAATAAAGGTCACTGGAATCAGAAATTGATTTATCTAGCATTTTCCTTGTGCTTTTGTCTTTAATTTTTGAGATAGCAGAAGCAGTAAAGCAACTTACCTCTATATCTGGAGTGATTTTCACTTTGATATCAGCAGTATCTATTCGATAGCTTGTTTGATATTTTAACGGCTTCCCTTCTTTTTGTTTTCGCTGAATAGCAAGATGTATCTTTGAGGCCTTTGCCCAAATAAACACAGAAACATCCTTCAGAGTTGAAGTCTTACCAGGTGCTCCCTCTTTCATTTTGTAAGAAAACTGTTTTATGTATTTATTAAACTGTGATTTACTAATCTCCTTGTTTGGTGGGATTAGATTTATACTGCATTTATATTCTGTACTGTATGCTTTACTCAAAAAGAGAAACATTATAGGTACTAAATACAATTTTCTCATTTTATACCTGTCTCTAAAGCCTTAAAAGCGGGTTAACTGCTTGCCTAGAAAGTATCTCCATCATATAAGCATCATCGATAATTTCATAATACCCATATAATAGTCCTTCCTCTCTTGTTTGTTTTTCAAAACGTTTGTCGTTATAAGTTTTAATCAAACTACCTATAAAAGGTACAGGTATTAAGTTTTGAGCAAAATTTATAAGTTTAAATAATTTTCTCTTCTTTCTTATTAGCTCGGGCCTCTCTTGGTCAAAGGCAACAGATGGTTTATTTGAGAAATAACTTCTCTTTTGAAATAAATTTAGAATTTGTCTATTACCGGTTTTCTTATCAACCCACCAGCCATGAAAATCATCAACAAAGTCTACTCTTCCTTCATAATGACAAGCATTTTTCCTCATTCTCTTTCTAACTTTTTTACGTACTTTCTTGATGGCCTTATCGTAAAAGCCAGGAAAGTCAGATTTCACTGATAAAAGAGAAAAAACATTCCAAATGTCTAAGCGACTCTCCATGATAGAGCTCTTTGCCTTTTTTAACTCCATCTCAGTTAACTTAAATCGGTTACTTTGTTTAGAGTTTAGCCAAGATAAGAGTATATGTTGATGATAGGACTTAGACTCGACCATATTTCCAACATATTGATCTACAATATAGAATACGAGATTTAAAAAGACCCCACCATCAATAAGAGACTTAGCTAAAGTCTTAGTCGCCCTTATAGCTCTGACAAATAACTCTTCTTTACTGAAAAAATATTTATCAGTTATATGTGCTACTGTTTGATATCTTTCAGTACGTATTAACTCTAATTCTGACTCAAACTTGCTGAGAACTTTAGTCATTCTATTGTCATCAAAGAAAGAATCAACATTATGTTTTGATATTTTTCTTTGATACTTTTTAATTTTTTCTTCTAACTCATTAACTGATTCGTTCCCGAAAAGTTCGTTTAACAAGGCCTTATTCTGTAAATCGGATGATTGAGTTAACCTAGAGAGGTCCTCTCTAACACTAGCAACAAAACTTAAAAGATTATTTTTTTTGCCAAGGGAGGAGTCTAATATTTTTTCTGCATGGCCATTTTGGTCCCTTACAATTCTAAAGCGCTCCTGAGCATTAAGTGTATTTCCAAATGAAAACAATAAAAATAAGATTAACCAACCAATTTTATTTGGTTTATTCATAAATCACTCCTTGAATACAATTATTTTACCTAATGGGATGATTGTGTCTATTTCTCACTAAGATATGACAGAGATTTTAGGCATTTAAACGGTAAGTATATGAAATTATATTAAGTATTTTGTCCAAAAAAGCCGATTTGGTTTGAAACAATGACATTGTTATTATTTGAAGAATCATAAATCTAAGGTGAAAAAATGAAGAACCGTCCCCTTCTCATTGTCTTACTAGGTGTATTACATCTACTTGAACCGATTTTTAAAGTCTTCTACTTCAAAACAAAAACACATTTTGATTTAGTCACTATTCTATCTAACTTAACTTATGTCGAAATATCGTCACTGAAAGGTCTTGTCGACTTTTGGTTAGTGTTTCCAATTGCAGGTCTAGCATTATTGTCTGTAAAAAGAATTGCATGGTATTTCTTTATCTCAATACAATTTTACAGCATAATTACACATTTAACTTATCAAAGATTTGCTTGGCCTTATTTTGCAGAAGTCCCTTTCTTTTCTTCCGTATTCCTTCTAATAATGAATTTTATTCTAATAATATATATATGCTTGCCAGAAGTTAGAATGCTCTTTTTTGAAAAATCAAATCGCTGGTGGGAGACCAGAACTAGATATGCTTTCACACTTCCAATAAAGCTATGGCACACAAACCCTGAGAAGTTAGAGCAGGCCTGTTTATTAAACCTTTCTGAAACAGGTGCCTTAATTCGTTTCAATAGAGACATTGACCTTAAAGAGTTTGTCCATTTAGAAATATCGTTCCAAGATATCAAAGTTCAGGTAAAGGGACTTATAGTTCGGGATGACTTTAGAAGTGGACAAAAATCTTATGGGATAAAGTTCGTTTACGATACTCCAGTTTCAATAAACAAATTTAAACTTAAAAAAATTGTTCGTGAACTACATAAGCTCCACAAAGTTGGATCTAACATTACTATAGTTGCTTAAATGAATACATATCATACCTCACGCTTTTGGAAGCAAAGCTATGTGTAGGCATTTTAAACTTTTCAGCCTTAGGTGGTCTTTTGATTACTACTCTTGAAAAGTCTTGAGACATCGCCCACTCAAAAACTTCAGTCTCATCAAAGTCTTTCCCGGCCAATTCAGATAAGACTTGCATGCCCTTCTTGGGTAGTCTTTTATTTCTGGTTTCAGGATACATAGGGTCTAAATAAAGCACATCTCCAAGGGCATTTGAGTTACGTATATCTCCAAATTTAACTTCAAATTCTAAAGAAGGAGAATTATTTTGATTATATTCAAACAACGAGAACCAATTTAATAAGTAGACCTCGGCCTTTCTTTCATACCCTTGAATTTTAACGCCCCATGAATTCATCAAAAGAGAGTCATTCCCCATCCCCAAGGTACCATCTACAACAGTTAGATTTGGTCTCTTATCTAGGCCTATGGACTTGGCAAGGGGTCCCTTTTTTTCTTTCAACTTCCCTCTTAGCTCAGAAACTTTTTTTTCATAATCAATAGTTAAAGGAGTCTTAGATGCAACGCCATGAGTAAGCTCTAATTTATTATTTTGAAATATTAAATAAGAGTCACCTGATGGGGTATCCCCAAAGACAACCTCCCCTCCAAGTATTTGAATTTCTTTCTTCAATTCAGAGGGCATTTCATGTTCATTAAATGCATAGCATTGGAAGTGTGACATTTGCTGATTATACTAGAAAATCTTAGCTCTTTCATGATAAATAAAGTGTTAAAATTACAAACTTATTTTGGAGTTTCCCATGCCAACTAAGTATCCAAATCTACCTTACGACCCAACAACAATTAATCGAGAGCTAGCTCGACATTATATATCCGCCTCAGATCAAGATATCGATGAGATGTTAAAATCTCTAAACCTAAACTCTCTATCTGAGTTATTTGATCATATTGATAAGAATGTACATTTCGATTCTAGTACTGGAATTGGAGAAGAATTAGAATATCACCAATTAAGTGAAGATCTATTGAACATATCTAAAAAAAATAAGGTTAAGACGAGTTTTATTGGTGACGGACTTAAAAACTATAAAGTTTCTGAAATAGTTGAGCATGTCTGCAACATCCGTGGGCTTACAACTGCTTATACGCCATATCAACCAGAAAGAAGTCAAGGAACTCTTCATACACTCTATTTATATAGCTCTGCTATATCTATGCTTACAGGTTTTGAGGCCATCAATTCTAGTCTTTATGATAGATCAACTTGTATTTTTGAGGCCATTCAAACAGCGAGAAGAATTAAAAGAAAAGGCGATATCGCCCTTGTCGCTAATACAATTTACCCTGGTGACATAGAAGTACTAGATACTCAGTCAAAATTTACTGACCTTAAAATTGTAACAGTAAACACAAACCCTAATACGGGTACAATTGATATAGATCATTTAAATGAATTGATTTCTTTACACGGTAACGAAATAGCAGCGTTTGTTTTCCCGCAAGTAAACAGTTTTGGAAACTTAGAAAATGTTGATACATTAACAGATATCTCTTCTACTCATGCTATTCAAAGTATTGCTGTTATTGATCCAATGCTACTTGGTACAGGCGGACTCAAGAAGCCTTCTGAATTTGGTAGTTCAAATGAGGGCTGTAACTTAATTGTAGGAGAAGGACAGCATCTAGCAATAGGTCCTAACTGCGGTGGCCCAGGCCTTGGGATTTTCGGTATTCGATATAATGATAAAAATAAGACTGCCATAAGAAGTTCTGCAGGTAGATATGTAGGAAAAGGTAAAGATGAACATGGGAATGAAGCCCTATGTATGGTTCTTTCTACTCGTGAACAACATATCAGACGTGAGAAAGCGACTTCAAATATTTGTTCAAACCAAAGTTTTGTAGCAACAATTGCTGGAGCGAGTATACTGGCAAGAGGCGAAAAAGGAATGGAAGAGAGTCATTCCATTGCTAGAGAGAATGCACGTTATGCATTCAATGAGTTAACACGTGTTCCAGGAATCAAGCCTGCATTCGAAGGTGTCCCTTTCTATAACGAATTTACATTAGAATTACCCGACAATGGTGACAATTTACTTAATAGTAATGAATTACAAGTTGGTATAGATGTAAGTAAACGAGTTAAAAACAGAAAGAATTTATTATTAGTATCACTTTTTGACGTTCACAAAAAAGCAGACATTGAAAAGCTTATTACTCTTTTTGAGAAAACATATGGACCTAGAGATAATACAGGCTGTACGACGCCAGAAGTCCCTCAATCCCAACTCTCTAGCGCTCCAGTAGGACTACCAAGTTTTGAGGTAAGTGAATTAAAGACTTTCTATAATAAACTTGGCGATCTAAATGTAAGTCCAGACGATAATATCTATCCTCTTGGCTCTTGTACCATGAAATATAATCCTCATATCAATGACTGGGCAGCAGGTTTAGAAGGCTTTACACAACCTCATCCTCAAGCTCCTGAAGAAGATATCCAAGGGTGTCTTCAAATTATTTATCATATCCAAGAAGACTTTAAGGCCATAACAGGCTTACCAGGCGTCACGACTCAACCTGTAGCAGGGGCCCAAGGAGAACTAGTAGGCTTGAAGATGTTTCAGGCCTACCATGCTGATAAAGGTGAAGCTGAGCAGAGAGATATCATACTAATTCCTCGAACTGCTCATGGAACAAATCCAGCAACTGCTGCAGTAGCTGGATATAAAACAGGAAAAAAAGACGGCCGACCAACTGGTATTGTTGTAATTGATTCCAATGAAAACGGAAATGTTGATCTTGTTCAATTGAAGTCATTAATAACTGATTACGGTCAACATATTTCTGGAATAATGGTAACCAACCCTAATACATCAGGTATATTTGAAAAAGACTTTAAAGTTATGTCCGAAATGATTCATGAGGCAGGAGGGCTAGTCTACATGGACGGTGCCAATATGAATGCCATTGCTGGCTGGATCAACTTAGATAAAATGGGTGTCGATGCTGTTCATAATAATTTACATAAAACATGGACAATCCCTCATGGTGGTGGCGGCCCAGGAGATGCTATCGTTGCAGTGAGTGACAAACTTGTAGATTTTCTTCCTGGTGTACAGATAAAAAAAGAAAACGGAGTTTACTCAACATTCAAAACGCCTAAAACAATCGGCAGTTTTCATCGTCACTTTGGAAACTTTGCTCATAAAGTAAGGGCCTACACTTATCTCAAAGCACTAGGTGATGATGGTGTTAAGCAAATGTCTGCTGTCGCTGTTCTCTCTGCAAAATATCTATATAAAAAATTAAAAACTGTATTCCCAATACTTCCAGCTGAAACAGACAATGTTCCCAGGATGCATGAATTTATTTTAACTCTTTCTAAAGAAAGTTTTGATAGAATCTCAGAAGGTGGCACAACTAAAGCTACGGCCATCGCAAAAATAGGGAAATTGTTTTTAGACTTTGGATTACATGCTCCTACAATGGCCTTCCCTGAAATATATGGAATGATGATTGAGCCGACAGAAAGCTATACAAAAGCTGAGTTAGATAGGTTTAGTGAGATAGTTTCTTCAATCTTTAACCTTATCAATGAAACACCAGAAATATTAACGACAGCTCCTCATTTTACTCCAGTTGGTAAAGTGAATGAAGTTGATGCTAATAAGAATTTAAATTTAGCTGGGACAATCTCTAGTCTCCCAAGCCTTCCTGAAGGATTTATTAACCCTAAGGAAATGGATACCATGAGTATTTCTGAAATTTGTCAAAAGATTGTTAGCAAGCACAAAGAACTAACCCAGTAGAAAAACTACTGGGTAGTGTTTTATACCTATCTCTCACGACCTTCAAAGCTAACTCTATCTACAGGTTTACCTAAAGATTTAAGGTTGATGGTATTTGAATATTCAATATAATCATCACCAACACCTTTCTCTCTCACTAACTTCTCTTCAATCGCTTTTATGACAGTTACTGGAGTTTTATGAGATTTTTGGAGAATTAAACCAACTAGAGGAGAAATTCCATAGCCACCTCTTACAATTCCTTCAGGTAAAGCAATACTATATTTTTTAAATGGGTTTATCCGTTTTCCATTTATACGCATTTTTTTAATCCAGTAAGTTCCCCATGGGGTTTTCCACCAATCAAAAGTTATCCCTGATATGTTCAAAGGTAATCCTAAGTTCATTACAGCTCTAAAAATATTTTTGATAAGAAAACCATTTACTTTGGCCCGATATACATGCCAACCGTCTCTATCAGAAAAATCAAACCAACGTGGATGGGCCTGATACAATTTAAACTTACTTATCTCACCTACTGGAAAGTTTGGCCCACTCATGGCCTCTTGCTGTATAGAGATCTGGCAATCAACTGCCTCTCTCATAGCGTCTGCCGTAAAATGAGACCACAACTCTCCACCGTCTTCATTAGTAGGAGCAATATATGAGTTAGCTACTTTTTGTTCAAGGTACTCATGACCATAGATTGCTCTTAAGTCATCAAGTGACTCTTCAACAAATTCTGCAATATCTTGATCAGGATCCTCTTGTTGGTGAACAGGAACTAAGTTGTAATCAACAACTTTAACTCCAGCTTTACTGACATCAATCAATAACTTCCCTAGATATTCAGCGTGATGACCGGCCTGAACAATAGGTATCTTTTTACCTTTTTTGGATTTTTGCCAGTATGGCTCAAATAGAGCGTCATGCGAATGGCCTCCGATGATGAGGTCAATTTCAGGAGTTTTCTTTGCTAGTTTTTTATCTTTCTTAAAACCTATATGAGTAACTGCTATTACTACATCAGCACCCAATTCATTTTTAAGTTTCTTGGCCCATCTTCTAGCAGATTTTAATGGCTTTTCTATTTTTCCATCATAGAGTCTCCAGCTAAACACAAGTTCATTGGTTGTAATCCCAAGGAAAGCAACTTTAACTCCGTTATGATTTACCATTTTATAAGGGACTAAATGTTTTCTAAGATTTTTAAACCTTTTATCTACCTTTATATTCGCACCCAAATAAGCAAAGTCAGGGTTTACATCTCCTACTATAGAATCTAGATCATCTGTACCCATTAAATAATCATGGTTACCAATAACAGCAATGTCGTAACCCATTTTATTATGCATATCGAATGACTTTCTTCCATAATCGGCCATGTAGAAGATTGTACCTTCCATAAAGTCACCAGCATCAACCCTTAAAGTATCAACTCCTTCCTCTTGTGCCATACCTTCATGTCTATCCATCACGGTTTTGAGGTTAGCAAAACCGCCTCTATCTTCTTCGTGATCAGTATGATCAAAGTAACTATGAATATCATTAGTATGCAGAATTTGAACGAGTTCTGCTTGTACCGACAGTGATAAAAGTAGCAAGGCCATCATGGCCAAAAAAGACCTCTTCATAAAGTTCCTCCGTTAAATAGATAGATACCTACTTAACGGAATTCACAATATGTGAATGACCAGCTGGTCACTTTTAATACTTGAAGGGCAAATCTTTCTCAGTATGACCAGGGATAGTCTTCAACTTAGATTTCGGACTTAAAGGAGCGGGTATGAACATATAATCTTGATACTTACCGTACTCGAAGCCTGATTTAGTTTTTTGAACATTGAGAAGTTTTCTACGACTTCTACCATAGCTACTAGTTATAACTTCTTCTTCCTTGACCTTTTCATTCAGGCAAGACCAAATACTTTTTTCACCTTTAGCTGAGTTTCTAAGTATGTATTTAACAAAGCGACTAATACCATAGCCTCCGCGTACGATACCTTCAGGAAAAGCTAGTTTATATTTTTTAAACCATTTAATTTTTTTCCCATCTACATGAAGATTTTTTACTTTGAACTTTTTATTTGTTCCTAACCAATTTTTTCGATGATCAACTTCACCATCAGAAACGATATCACCTGGCTCAACGACTATTACATCATCGTTGTCATCAATTAAGTCAAAGGTAATGCCAGAAAATGCAACTGGATACTGTTGCTTTAAAATAAACTTTATTAAGACTTTTATAAAAATTCCGTAGGCATCAACTTGGTAAACATGCCATCCAAATTTATCATCAAAGTCAAAAACACGAGGATATGTTTGAAAGATATCTTCTCTTTTGATGTTACCTTTTGGAATATCTGCACCACCAAAGCCTGGGGAGTGGGCCGCAATTTGACTACCACCCATACAATCCTTGATACCATCTGTTATAAATGCAGACCATGTTGTTAGTCTTTGATCATTATTAGAAAGCTGAATTTCAGATCTGCCTAATTCAGTTTCTAACCATTCTTTTCCAAATTTATCTTCAATATCTTTTCTGGCCTCTTTTACATAATTCAAGATTTTCTCATCAGTATCTTTATAATCAGAAATAGGGATTAATTCATACTCTATCACTTTTAAAGGTTTACCTTTTTCGATATCTACTACTAACCTTCCAAGATATTTTGCATGTTCACCAGATTGAACAATAGGAGTTTTTGATGTTTTCTTTTTATTTTTTTGTAAAAAAGGTTTGAACAAATATGTATGAGAATGACCTCCGACAACGAGATCAATATCAGCAGAGCTCTCAGCTAATTTTTTATCAACGAAGAAACCCGTATGAGTAAGGGCGGCAACAAAATCAGCAGTTCCAGACTTTTTTAATTTCTTAGCTAGCTTTACTCCAGTTTTAATGGGGTCTTTGATCTTTCCAAAATCTAATCTCCATTTATAAAAAAGTTCATCAGTTGTGAGACCCATGATAGCTAGCTTAACTCCATCGATATCAAATACCTTATATTCTTTGACTGTCTTTGAAAGCTGAGGAAATAAAGCAAAGTTAGGCTTAAAGTTGGCACCAAGATAAGAGAAGTTTGGTTTTACATCTTTGATAATTTCAGAAAGCTCTTTAGACCCCATTAGCCAATCATGATTCCCTACTGCTACTGCGTCGTAACCCATAAGGTTCATAATCTCAAAGTTCCTTCGTCCATTTCTAGAGAAATAGAAAATACTTCCCTCCATAAAATCACCAGCATCGAGTAATAATGTTTTCATACTTCTCTTTGATGCTTGTTCCTTTTGTCGATCAATTTCAGCTTTAAGAGCGGCATAACCACCTCTGTGAATATCTTCTACTGTGTGTTCAAAGAAACCATGTAGATCATTTGTGTGTAAAATTTGAACTAGCTTAGAGTGAGATGAAAAAGAAAAAAGAATTGAGAATAAGAGAAAAAATACTCTAATCATTATCGGGCCCCGTGGTAATTTTAACGAAATCAACGTAGCAACAACATATTGAAATTACAAATAATTGCTATATTCATATTAATTCTAGGTGTTTATAGCAAATGAAAGTTCTCTTGACCTAAAAGAAGTACGCACAGCGACAAACCTAAGCTAAACTAGTACCACTTGCAGTGATAAGGAATGGCCCTATAAACGTATCCTTCCATATCATCTAATTCGTAGTATCCAGCAAGGGAATAGAGATCGAATCCACCTCTTTTCATTAAATATTGAGAAGATTCACTATAAATATCCCCCTTGTAGGTCCTACAAGTACTTAATGAAATAGAAGTATTTTTTCTGAAGACAAAAGGAAATTTTGATTTTACACAAATTGATCTTTTGTCTGTTTCATTTTTTTGATCGATACTGAATTGCGTTTCTAGCTCATCCACTTCAATTAACTCATCATAATTAAAATCTGTGGTTGAGTACTGTGAAAACTTATCCAAGAGAGAAATTGTCGTTTTGCTTAACTCTTCCTTCCAAACGCTTAGCAATTGATACTCTCGAAGAGAGTTTTTAATATCTTTATAACAACCAGGTATAGAAGAACGATATTTCTTTAAAAACTCTAATGGACTTGTAGGAATAATCACTGGCCCATCATTAAACCTATCAGATAACCGATTCTCAAGTCGAGTTTGCTTCTTTAAAAACTTATCTTTTTCTTCTTTTGACCAACTTGAAAAGTCTTCGCAAACTTTATCCAGCCTAAATGTATCTATATCTAGTTCCATAGACAGATTTTTATACTTATCCATTAACAAAACTTCATTTCTTGGTTTAAAGCGTTCAGGATTATCTACAAAACCTTTTCTTGTGCAATATTTTCTCAAAACACCGAGGACGCGGGACTTAACTGAGACTTGAAATAAACTGGGAAGTAAAGCTTCAGACCAAAAGTCTGTCACATGGTCAGAGAATTTAAATTTTCGTTGTACATATGGAATATCCCCTACCCACTTAATGATTGCTAGCTTTCTGTCGATTACAAAATCCTCTGTTAAACTTTTCAAGAAAAGAAATCCTTCGTAGTTAACAACAAGATCTGCATTTGAAAAAACGTTAGTGGTTAACTTGCCCCACCATGCTTTCTCTGAAAAAGCTCCCCAATCTAGTATCTTTTGGAGTTTTTTATCATCGTCTTTCTTAGAATATTCAATAGAGTATTTTCTGAAGTACTCCCTGCCTACTCCAAAGAAGTGACTCATTTTATCAGCACCAACTATAACGTCATTTAATTTAAAACTCGCCGCCATCCCTTTAAATCTTATGATTGGTGAGTTTCTCCAAAGAACAGTTCGGAAGATACTTTCACTCATCTTTGACCATGTATCAATTTTTCCAGATTGGTTTACCCATTTTTCTAACTGTCTATGTTGAAAGATATCTGCAATTTTTAAACTGATTTGAATATCCGAACGTGGCCCTTTCCAATTTCTTACTACGGTCTCAATTCCTTCATTAACTAAATGATCAAGTTTATTCGAAGACTCACTAAGATTAACAAACATAGGACTGTACTGATCTGTCTCGTAAGAAAAAGACTTTATTGAGAATGTAAGTGTTGCAACAAAAATTAGAATTTTTATTATTTTATTGTGTTTCAAGCTTCCCCCGAAAAGCACAAAACTATAACGAAATATACTTAGTAGATAGGCAAATGCTTAAATAGACAAAATTTTACATACTTGGGTAACATCGTAATACTAAAAGCTGTATATAGCTGATTTTACGGGTTATTTTAGAGACAAAGCGTTCACACACTCTAAAACAATAGATTGATTTGGTCGTAATTCTTCACTTTTTTCAAATATTTTATAAACAATCTCTTGATAACTAAAACTAAGACCCTTCTCTTTTAAAAGGTAGTCAATATTTCTAGCAGAGCGGTCTATAAGTTTATTATTAGATGATTTTACCCATGTCATGATATTGCTTTCATAACGTTCTAGCCTCCCCATAACGAGTGTTGAATGGATATTTAAAATCATTTTTAA
>JAGSHI010000044.1 GCA_023954635.1 Bacteriovoracaceae bacterium | reverse complement strand
TTAAAGGAACTGGTGAAAGATATTTTCTAGCTTGGATAGATCGAAAGAAATTAACAACTGAATCTTTTCCATTTGAAATTGGAGATGAGGTTATCAAGTTTGATTCTAAACCTATTAAGGAAGTTATTTCTGAACTTAAGTCTGAGATAGGAAGTAATGTTGCCCAAACAGATGAGTCTCTAGCTCAACTCTACTTGACTTACAGAAGTGGAAAAAGAGTCATGACACCTAAAAAAGGTCCAGTGACTTTGACCTTTAAAAAGAACGGGGAAAGCAAAGAGTTCGACCATCAACTAGTCTGGAATCACACTAAAGAATTAATCAATTACGATGTTGTCACTAACAACAAAAACAATAAGACTTTTAGTCGATTCAAATCAAGATTTAATATGTCTTCTCCTATTGCCAAAGCTTTAACAAATAGAAAGGCCAAGAACCCTTGGGATTTAGGGGCCAGAAGAAGCTTTCTCCCTGAGCTTGGAACAAAGATTTGGGAAAGTAATAAAGATAACCATTACGATGCTTACATTTATTTAAGTGAAGAAAAAAAACTAGTTGGGTATTTACGAATTCCTACTTACGATGCAAGCGAAGAAGAAGTTGCTAAATTTGCTAAGATCATTGAGAAAATGGAAAAAACGACTGATGTCCTCGTTATTGATCAACTCAATAACCCTGGAGGCTCAGTATTTTACATGTATTCTCTTCTTTCAATGTTAACTGATACAGCTCTTCATACAGCAAGAGAGCATATGGCCATCACTCAAGAAGATGTTAAAGAAGCGGCCGAAGACCTCCCAAAATTAGAAAAGATTAAAACTGTAGAGCAAGCTCAAAAGTATATGGAAGTTGAAACAATGGATGGATGGCCAGTTGACCTTACGTTCATTGCTTTTCTTAAGGGCTACTATCAATTCATTTTAGAAGAATGGAATGCTGGTCGCTTCCTCACAACTCCATGGTATATTTGGGGAGTTGATAAAATTAATCCTCATCCAGAAGTGAGATACACAAAACCAATTCTACTTCTTATAAATGAAATGGATTTCTCTGGTGGAGATTTCTTTCCGGCCATATTGCAAGACAACAAAAGAGTCACAGTAATGGGAACTCGAACAGCAGGTGCAGGTGGATACGTTCTCGAGATGAGCATCCCAAACAGACTGGGACTTGCTGGATGGAGCTTAACTGGATCTTTGGCCAAGAGAGTTAATGATCAGCCTATTGAAAACCTTGGAGTCACACCAGATGTAGAATATAATCTTACTGCAGATGATTTTCAGGGTGAGTTTGAAGGTTTTCTTAAAGAGATCAAAAAGAATATTAAAAAGATTTCGAAATAAGAGACCTTAAAAGGGTACGCCTAAATGGCGAATGAAGAACAAAAAGAATTTGAAAGCAAGATATTTGAATACAAAGTTATTCCCGCTGTAAACAAGGGAGCTACTGATGGTTCAAAATGGATGGTTGTCATGCATGGTCTTGGTGACAACCTTAGTTCTTATACCGACTTCTGTAGTGAGCTCAACCTAACAGGATTAAACTACCTCCTTATCAATGCACCATTCAGTCATTACTTTGGTTTTTCTTGGTACGACTTACCTCCAGCAGGTAAGGCCTATAACCGTCTTGAAATAGCGAGAGACAAAATTTCAGAGCTTATCAAAGAGATGAAAGACTTTGGTATCAGTTCCAAAGACATTATTTTAATGGGTTTTAGTCAAGGTGGTCTGATGGCCATTGACCAATTTATAAGTCAGAAAAATATTTTTGCTGGAGTTGTTGCACTTTCACCTCGAGTTAGAATTAGAGAAGATTGGGAAAAGTTACTCAGTGAAAAAAAATTAAAGACTCCTATGTTTTTGGCCCATGGTTACTACGATGAGCAAATCCCCTATCAAGAAACTTTTGAAGCTATTAATTCCTTAAAAGATCATGGCTTTAATATAGACTTCACTCCCTATGAAATTGGTCACACAATTGATTTAGATGAGATCAGGGCGCTTCGAGACTGGCTCAATAATATTATTTAATTTCAAATAGTTATCTCCATTAAAGTTAAACTCCCAAATACCCGACAAGAACAGTGTGAAAATACTAGTTTTTATTGTCTCATTCCTGTTTACACCTCTCACCTTTGGTGAGGAGCAGAAAACTATTCCATGGAAAAGTGCACTTAAAAAATTTAGTGGAAGAAATTCGCCATCACATACTCGAACTATGAATTGGTTGAGCGAAATTAAAACAACTCATAAAAAAGGAAGAGTTCCAGCAAGTAAAAGTGATCATGAGTATATGCTTGAAGGAATTAAAACTTGTAGTGAAAATGCGACTCTTCCAGATTACCAAAGAAAAGACTGGGTAAAAAAATGGCAAACGAAACCTGGTGACTGCCAGGATATCAGACATAAAGTTTTAATTCGAGATCATAAAAAACATCGAAGTCTTTCCTATACCGATAAAAATAAATGCAAAGTTAAGTTTGGCCACTGGGAAGATATGTTTAGTAGTCGTAAGTATCTTAAGAAAAGTCGACAAGCGCAAGTGACTCATACAGTTTCTCTTAGAAATGTTCACGAGTCTGGAGGACATAAATGGTCCTCTGATCAAAGAACTCTTTATGTAAACAATATTGTCGACAGACATCACCATATCGTTGTTGGATTCCAAGAAAATTTACAAAGAGGTGGAAAACACCCTGGTGAGTATTTTCCTAAGAATCATATGTTTAAATGTGAATACCTTGGTTCATGGATCAAAATCAAAAAAGACTGGCAACTTTGTATGAAAAAAGAAGAGAAAGAAGCCATTTTGAAACTAGCTGATCAATGTAACAAAGATTACAACAGAGGTCTTTGGCAGCATTGGAGTGATGATGACGACGATTGCCTGAGTACGAGAAATGAAGTTTTACTTAGGGACTCTCATGTTGAAACAAAAGTTGAAAGAGTCATTGATCGCAATGGAAGAAGAAAAGAATGTCGAGCAGAAATGGGTCAATGGTACGACCCTTATACTTATAATGACTCAATCGAACTGGTTGATGGAGAAAGAAATCAACCCTTCGATATGGATGAAGAGTTAGACGTTGACCATGTTGTCCCTCTTAAGAATGCACACACTAGCGGCGGTTGGGCATGGCCTGCTTGGAAAAAGAAAGAGTATGCAAATTATTTAGGAGATAAAGGTCATCTCCTTGCAGTATCAGCTAGAGAAAATAGAAAAAAAGGTGCGCTTGGTCCTGAAGACTATATGCCACCTTCAAGAAAGTTCAAGTGTGCATATGTAAAAGTTTGGACGAAAATTAAGTCAAACTGGAAGCTCACAATGACTGAACGAGAGAAGGAAGCGATCCTAAAGACACTTAAAGAGTGTAAAAAATAAGAGAATAATCGTTTTCCCCCCACTTTCCCTATCATTTCCTTACAATAACCAGTGAATCCTCACCTGCATCGAGTCAATTTCTTAACTTTTAGATACTAAGAAGTATAAAATTCTCCTAAATCAAGAATTACACGAAGGAGAAATAAAATGAAAAGTTTTTTAGCAGCTATTGCTGTTCTGATCATGTCAACGTCCACAATGGCACAGACAGATGTTCAAAACATTGTTGATGATTACTACACATTAAAATTGATGAAAGTTGTTGGCCAAAAACACGACACTTGTTACCCAACTTCATCTTGTTTTAAAGTTGCTTGCGATAGCGTTGGAACTTTTGAATGTGATGATGAAGATGAAATGAATGTTTTAAGAAAAGCATGTCGTGGAGTCTGGGGTGGAGACTGTATTACAAAGTCAAAAAAGTATCTTGGACAATTTGAGTACGATGACAATGAAGAAATGGCAGAGGTCGTAAACAGTTGTAGAGGTCTTTATGATCTACAATGTGTTGATTACACCTGCAATAGACTTGGAAGATTTGGTTGTGATGATAGAGAAGAAATTACAAGAATAAATAGAACCTGCGCTGGTTACTAAAAATATAAACTCCCTTCCCGAATCTCAGGAAGGGAGTTTTTTTTCTAAAGTTTTAACTTACCTCTTTTTTCTAACTCTTTAATGATTCCAGTGAAGTGCGCTGGAGGATAAGCTCCTTTGACAGGGATTCCATTTATAATAAAACCAGGCGTCCCCTGAATTCCAAACTTAGCTGCTTCCAACATATCTTCTTCTACTTTTTCAGATACTTTGGAATTATCTAAATCTTTAGTAAGTTTTTTGAGATTCGCCCCTGCTTTCTTGGCCATTTTATCTAAAAATTTCTTTCCTCCAGAAATTCCTTTTTGGTTTTCAAAAACGAGATCATGAAACTTTGTAGCCTTTGTTTCTCCTTGAAGACGGATGGCCTCATAGTACTTTGAAGAAATCATGGCCTGCTTATGAAAGCTTAGAGGTAAGTGTTTATAGATAAATCTAATTTTTCCCTTATACTTCTTTTTAAGTGCCTGGACGGTATCGTAACCTCTTTTACAAAAAGGACATTCAAAATCTGAGTATTCAACTAATGTTATAGGAGCATTTTTTGGTCCAACGACGACATCGTTTTTTGTAATATTAGGTTTTAAAGGATTATCAAAAGCAGCTTGAAGTTTCTTTTGTTCATTAAGCTGTCGTTGATTCGCAACTTTCTTTTGACTTGCTTGAACAGCTCCTTGGAGAACTGTGACAAACTTTTCAGGGTTCTTCTCTATAACTTTCATCACAATATCGGGATTGTCCAACAAAGTTTGCTCTAGATTCTTTTTAAAGTTTCTATCTGTAGAACAAGATGTAAACACAAGAGATGCTGTTAGTAATAGTAAAAGGGTTCCATTTTGTTTTTTCATATTCGCCACCATTTTTTAAGTAACCTTAAGTTAACTGAGTTACTGTATTCATCGGTCACAGAGTCGTCACATCCCTGTCAACTTATTGTCAATTCTCGTCAAATCTTAAACGGTAACCGATTCCTCTTACTGTTTCAATCAATTCATCTGTCAATTTTTGCCTAATTTGAAGTACATGAGTATCGACTGTTCGTGTGCTCGGGTAATTCTCATAACCCCAGACTTTATTTAAAATTTCTTCACGACTAAAAGCTCTATTAGGAGATTCGGCAAGTAACTTTAAAAAGTCATACTCCATTTTTGTAAATTCTTTTTTAACACCATGGTACGTAACTTCTCTTTGGATATCATCGATCTCCAATTCACCAAGAGTGATTTTTTCTTTAGTATCAACCTTCTGTTGTCCTTTTGTTCTCAATTGAACTCTTATCCTTGCGACAAGTTCTCTTGGTTCAAACGGCTTTGTCATATAGTCATTTGCTCCAGACTCAAGTCCGATAACCTTGTCTATAAGTTCTGTTCTTGCTGTAAGCATTATGATCGGTGTTGATTTCTCAGTTCTTCTCACATTTGAAAGAAAATCAATTCCTTGTCCGTCAGGTAACATCCAATCCAATACCATCAATTCAAACGGAGTCTTGTTTTCTTTAGATGCGCTGAAGGCCTCTTCAGCCTCTTTTATATTTTGACAATGAGTGACTTCATGCCCTTCCCCTTTAAGAAATCCAATCAAGCTTTCACCAAGGTTTTTGTCATCTTCTAAAACTAATATCTTACTCATTATCGACTCCTTTCTTATTCTTTACATGGATGATAAAACGAGTAGGATTTTTTTCTAATCTTAACTCTCCTTCCATCTCGCTAATTACATTTTTTACAATATTAAGACCTAGCCCTGTTCCGGTACTTTTGTTTCCTTTTACAAATTCTTGGGTGATTTCTGAGATATCATCAAAGATGACTTCTCCATTATCTTGAACAGTTATTTCTAATTCATTATTATTTTTTAGATTAAGAGATACTTCAATTGGAAATTCCCCGTGATCAATAGCATTATTCACAATGTTTTTGATACAAATACCAACCCAATAGGGATCCAAGCAAAAGTTTGAATCTTTCTCGAGAGGTATAAATTTAAACTTGTCCTCACTAAACTCTTCTAAGTAAGTATAGAGGTTATCCTCTGCAAAGAGATTGAGTGATGGTACATATTCAAAGTTAAAATTAACTAATTTGTTAGATTTTTTAGAGCGAAGATAGTTTCGTGATGTCTCCGTTAATCTTTGTAGTCTATACACATCACTTGAAATACGAAGGAATGACTCTTGTAGCTCGTCATCAAGACCTTCTATATGTTTATTAACTTTTTCCATTGTAAGTAACATTGAAGTAATAGGAGTTCTGAATTCGTGAGTAAGTACTTGGAGTGCCAACCTTCTTCTCTCATCCTCTCGTCTTTGAGTCTTAATTTTAGCTAAAAGAAGCTTTAAAACCATTAAGGAGAGAAAGAAAAAAAGAATGAGAGCAGCAATACTCCCTTTATTTGCAAGTTTAAAAAGGTGTTTAACATTGTAATCCCAACAAAGAGGGCCATCCTTATAAAAACAACTTCTTCCCTTGCTAAAATTGTGTAGAAAATATGGTGAGTCTTTTAAGAAACCATCAAGGCTATCTCGTTGATAAACGCGATACTCAACAATTGAAAAGATACTAGGATAGTTCAAACGTGCGAGAAGGAAATCTCGAGTCAGAATAGTTCCCTGTCCTTTGGCTATTGCTCGTAAGGCATCAGAGTCAAATCTTTCTAAGATTTCATAAATTCCCCCCAAATTCCCAATCATTCTTTTCACTGAACTTAGTTCTGTTACGTGGAAGTATGGGAGATGAGGAATAATCCAATTTCTATTATTATATGGTTTAATATTTCTTCTATACATTAACCAGGCGTAACTTTTTCCAGAGGGATGTATATAAGGAGGTTCAAGGACAAAGTCCCTGGGTAAACTTTTTCTTTTTCCACATCTATATTCTTCCCAAATCCAAACTTTCTCAAAATTTTCTCGGTTCAATAGAGATTTAATATTTTTAAAACAAGAGTCTGATGATTCATAATCAATATTTTGATGATCTGAATGTGGCATAACATAGATTGGATCTAAGAGTTGAAAGAGACTTTGATTATAATAAATAGAATTAAAGTTGATGATAGACGTAGGATCAACTTTGCCTTGGAATTCAACTTTAATTTTGTTGATTTCCATAATGTCTTGTTCAGTTGCCGTATAAGAGCCTTGGACAAACAAGAAAAAGTATCCAGTTCCAAAGGCCATCGCCAACAAAGTTAATATCAAAGTCAGGTATAATCTCATCCGAGTTTCACATTATCAGTAGGCCTGATGATCCATGTCATTATTTTGTAAAGTTTCAGACAATTATGCCCCACAGGTAGCCTATCGTACACAAATCAAAGGACTAGTGCTTTGCATCACCACAGGACACTCAAAAGATGTTAAGTTGTTGCCACAAATTGGAGAAATCATGAGCAAAGAAAACCCGTTAATACTTGGAATCGACCTCGAAGGTATGAATGAAGACTTAATTCACAGTGGATTAAACCTTAAAAAAGACAGAATCACAGAAGTTGGTGCCGTCCTTTGGGACTTTAAAAGAAAGCGACCGTTGCAAATTATAACCGAGCTAATTAATGAGGCCGATCACCTGCCTATTTCTCCAGAGGTAGAGGCCCTAACTGGCATCGACGATGATATGTTAACTGACTGGGGACTCAGAGAAGACCATATTAAAATTTTTCTTAAGAACCTTACAGGTTATATAAATAAGGCCGATTACTTAATGGCCCACAATGGACCTAACTACGATATCCCTATGCTAGAGGCCATGTATAAGCGCTATGGTATGACACTTCCTGAAAAGACTTGGATCGACACAGTTACAGATATTGAATATCCAGAGACTATGCATAATAGAAGTATGATGGGACTTGAATACCATCACGGCTTTATCAATCCTTTTCCACATCGTGCAGTAACAGACGTTTTGGCCATGTTAAAAATTGCTTCTCACTATCCAATAGAAAGAATGGTTGAGTTGGCCGAGTCACCAAAAATCACAATCGTTGCCAAGTTAAATGCACCCGATTGGAGAAATGCTGTAGAGGTTAAGAAGTTCAATAAGATCAAAAATAGAGTCGCAAAATCTAAATTTAAATGGAATCCTTCTGACAAGATATGGACAAGAGAGATTCAACAAATCTTACTAGATGAGAAGAAATTGAATCTCGATTTTGATTGGTACATATTACATTAATATAATTTCAACAGGTTAGACCACCTCTCTAACTTTTTTACTCAACTTTATACCCAACTAATCCGATAGGTTTATGAGATAAATCTCTAGCCCGAGGATTAGTCGGATGTCTTTTAGAGACGATGATAACGAAAATAAAGAGGATGGTTCTGTATGGACTTCATACTCGGATATGTTCACCACAATGGCGGTGATCTTTCTCGTTATGTTTGTTTTTGCTCTCCTCCGTTCTGGAGTTAGTACTCTTACAATGGTTAAAAATAAAAAAGCACAACAGGAAAAGCTCAAAGGAAAAATCCCTGAAGAAACTGTAAAGGCCAATGAAGCAAAAAAGAAGAACCTCGAAGATTCAATTAAAGAAATGGATCAGTTCAATAATGTCATCAATGAAAAACTTGCAGAGATCAACTCATTTTCCAAGAAAATGAAAGTCCACAAAGAGTCAATGCACCATCTACTAAAAGATCAAGCTGAAAAAGAGGCCATTGTTTCGAACCTACGAGAGGACATGCTCAAAAAAGATCATAAACTTGTTCTCACTCAACAAGAAGTTGGAAAGCTAAAAAATGACCTTAACACTAAAGTCGTCGATTTAGAGGAAAGTCTCAATAGAAATAGGGATCTAAAGATAAGGAAAGAAGAGTTAAGTAACCAAATTAAAGAATGGGAAAAGCAAGTTGTTAACCTTAAAGAAAATTTTGCTCAGGAAAACAATGAAAACCTTCAAAAGATAGATACATTCCAAAAAGACTTAAGCCAAAAACAAGAAGAAAATAAGCTTCTTGCAGAAAATCTCGAATCTGAAAAGTTAATAAAAGAAAAGAGAATCGAAGAGCTCCGTTTACTTGAACAACAAAGTGAATTTGAGAAAGAGAAACTACTTAACCAAATGGCTAAATTGAATGAAGACAATTCTGAAGTTGTCAAAAGCAAAGACGAAGAGCTCAATCAGCTCAACCAGAAGATTGTCAGCATAAAGAGCGAAAAAGAAAAATTCCAAGAGGAGTTAAGTCAAACAAGTAAGTTGAAGGAACAAGAAGAACAAAAAGTTCTGAATATGAAAAGTGTAGTCGCCCAACTAGAGAAGAACCTTTTAGAAAAGAAGAGTCATCTAGAGAAGCTTAAAAACACACTTAACAATTCTGATCAAACTATTTCTAAGCAAACTCAAGAGCTTGTTAGTTTAAAATCAGACTTAGAAGCATCTAAAACAAATAATAACAAGCTAGATGAAGTTATAAAAAACCTCAATAAGGATATAAATACTGCCAACAACGAGATATCTAGTTTAAAAAAGAATGTCTTAAGCAAGAATATCAAACATAAAGAGCTAAAATTTAAGTTATCTGAAGTTTCTCAAAAGCTAATAGAGTCAAAAAACTATAATACACAGTTAAACGACACAAATAGTGAGTTAAATAATCTTCTTGAAAATAAGAAAAAGCAACACGAACTCACTCAAGAAAAATTAACTCAAAGTGAGGTTGACAACCTTAACCTTGAAAAACAGATTAATAACCTTGGATTCAATGTAGATAGCCTACAAAAACAAATTACGAGTAAAGAAAACAAAATAACTTCGCTTAAGAATGATCTTACCAAGATGGAGGAAGACAATAGTTCCAGTCTTGTGAAAAACTCTTCTCTCAAAAGCATGGTTAAGAACTTAAAGTCACAAATTGGTACACTAGAAGCAGAAGTTGGTAGCCATAAAAGCCAACAAGTCATCCTTAATCAAAACCTCGCCTCTGTAAAATCAAGTTACAAGACAGAAAAAGAAAAAAGAAAAAGTCTTACGGACAAGATCGCTGATTTTAAGAATCAGGTAAATGACATGCGGGGAAAAGTACGTTCGCTGTCAGACTCTGAAACAAGCTTAAAAAATCAGTTAGCAGAGATCCAAAACAAAAATGGAGTAATGGATGATACCAATGAGAGTCTCAATAAAAAGATATCTGAGTTACAAGGAAAATATCAGCAAACTCTAGGAGAGAGAAAAGGACTTCAAAACAAACTAACTGACTTAAATGGACATATAGACAAGCTAAATGGAGAAAAAGTACAGCTTCATAATCGTT
Organism: Bacteriovoracaceae bacterium; assembly: GCA_023954635.1. Taxonomy (GTDB): domain Bacteria; phylum Bdellovibrionota; class Bacteriovoracia; order Bacteriovoracales; family Bacteriovoracaceae; genus M0603. Next base: position 13,272 of record JAGSHI010000044.1, on the reverse strand, counting down.
TAGCGGATCTTCAAAAGAATTTAAATGGAAACAAAGAATCAAATACAGAGCTTAATAACAAGGTTGCACATTTTCAAAATCAAATAAATAATATGAACGAAAAGATGGTTAAATTTAAATACAAATGTGAGACTGAAAAATCTGAAAAAGAAAATCTCATGGCCGAAGTCGACAAACTCAAACAAGAAAAGAATGCTCTACGAGCTCCTGCATCTCTTGTAGCACTTCCAGTCATAGATGATGAAGTTAATAACCTTAAAAAAGAAAATTTAGACAAAGAAGAACAAATAACTATGCTTTTAAGTAAGCAACGCTTCCTTGAGAATCAACTAAAATTCAAGCCTAAACCCATAATTGAAAAGATTAAGGTCATAGAGAAAGTTAAAGAGACGTCAAAGCAGATTGCCTTAAAGCAAAAAACATTAAGACAACATATTGGTAAGAAAATTGCGGATAGACTTACAAAAGAAGGACTCAATGTCACTGTCGATCCTACGACAGGAAGTGTTATCTTAAGAATGGACGGTTCATTTACATTCAAAAGAAATTCAGCCGAACTTAAGCCTATTGCTAAGAAGACTCTTCAAAAGATTATCCCTCTTTACTCAGAAGAAATATTTAAAGATCCAGAAATTTCAAACAAAATACACAATATCAATATTATAGGACACGCTTCACCTCGACATAGACAGAAATTTGTTGATCCAAGTGATACTACAGTCGAGAGAGCTTATAACTTCAACTTAGATCTCAGTTCAGACAGAGCAAGTGAAATTGTTAAATACATATTTGGTGATTCCTTCGGAAAGTTTAGCCATAAATCAGAATTCAGAAGAAAAGTTCAAGCAATTGGGAAAAGCTTTAGTCAACCAATCAAAAGAGCTCCAGCAGCTGTGGTTCCAAAAAACCACCCCGACTACTGTGGAGAATATGACTGTAAATTATCAAGAAGGGTGGAAATAGCCTTTACTTTGAAAGACGATAAGGAAGTTTGGGATAAAATCCAAACACTTCAGGAGAAACAACCATGATACTAACATTGGTTTTCGACTTTTTTTCTAACTACCTGATAGAGTTCATGGCAGCTCTTCTGGTTGTAGGCCTTGGTTTTAGATGGGCAAGCTGGCGCTCTTCATTACAAGAGGACTCATATTTCTCAACTTTCACTAGTGAAATTGAAAAAGTTATTATCAACCAAAAAACAGATGAAGTTGAACATAAAGAAGATGTTGATAAATATATTGATAATCTTCTCAATCAAGTTGTTGAAAAATTACCGACGAGGGCCGTTCGCTCAGGTCAGGTAAATAGAAATGAAAAGAAGGCTGAAAAATTAGGTGCAAAAAATGTAGTCTCCCTAAGAGATTATGTTAGTGGAGAAAGAGCATTCTTTTTGGCCATAAAACAAGAGAGTAGTAGTTTTAAATCAAATTTTCCTCCAAACTTTAATGATCTTGCTGAAAGAATTATGGAGAAAGAAGATAAGTGGAACAAACTTCTTGGATTTTTCCCTATTGGACCTATTTCAAGATTGATTGATATCTTACCTGGATTATTTGTTGTTCTTGGAATTTTTGGAACTTTTATTGGTATTTCAATGGCACTTCCAAAGATTGCTCAAATGGACTTTAATAACCTCGAAGGGTCTGGAGCTATCCTAACTGAGTTCGTTTTAAATGTTACTTATGCAATGAAGACCTCTATTGCCGGGATTTTATTTTCACTTGTAACTACCCTTCTCAATGCTATAGCTCCAGTTCGTGGACTTAGAATGAGGACTTTTAAAAAAGTAAGTCAATGTTTTGAAAATATCTGGCACTCAATACATGGAGATAAATCCGCTGAGATTGAAATGAAAAATGTTTTCCCTGAACTTTTGAAAGAATTAAAAGGACTGAGAGAAGATATGAACAAACAGATTCAAAATGATGAAGAAGAGAAGAAAGGGGCTTAAAGATGTCGGTTGCTGACTTAGTAAAAGGTTGTCCACTTTTTCATGAAATCTATGATGATGAAGTAGAAGAAATTCTTCAAACTTGTCTTGTAGCCAGTTATGAGGCCAACGATACTATTATAAAGCAAGGTGATACATCTTCGGACATTTGTATTCTTCTCGCTGGTACTGCTGGAATTTATGTCAACAAAGATGGAGACAGACACTTTATTACCAATATTGGCTCTGGAGATTTATTTGGCGAGCTTGTACTAATTAACGAAACAGAAAGGACAGCTGATATTATTGCCAATGAGCAATGCGATGTCTTAATTATTAGTTATGAAGATTTTTATTCCTTTTATAATAAACGCCCTAAAGTATTTGCCTTAATGGTTCTCAATGTCACCCGACTCATTACCAAAAGGTTAAAGTACTCTAATACAATTATTGAAGGCCTCAATACCAAGCTAAAAGAACACGACTTAAAAAAGGCCTCATAAATATCTAGGAATTGATAATCAAGTGGTAGGAACTCATCAAGAAATTATTTCGGTGACTTTAAGTACAAATTTATAATCGAATTTAAGAGACTATTATCTGCTGGCCATTATACTCTACAACTTGTCCACTTCTGATTTTACATCGCTTTCTTGTTTCAATCTGCCCATCAACCAGGACTAGTCCTTCGGCTACAACCGCTTTCCCTTCTCCTCCCGACTCACATAAACCAGTCGTTTTTAAAAGGTCACACAAAGGAATAAACTCAGCATCTTTTAACTTTAACTCTAGCATTGCTTTACCATCAGTTTTTGACATAATACTAAATCCTAGTACTTACAATTACCCCTACGAGTGTTGATGTGTTTTCTGTTTCATAGCTCTTTGAAACTTTATTTTCAAACCAGCTTGTACTGAACCACTTATAACTAGTAACTCCAATGAATGGCCCAATCGCTACATTTTTATTAGCATGATAAAGACTTCCTATATATGTGTATGAGCGAAAGAATTCATCATTTGCAAAATTCATTGCCTTAGACATCTCGTGCTTCAAAAACCAAGTCATGAATGGTTTTCCATTTTTAAAATGAAAATACTTAAGCTCAGGAGCTAGTATTAGAGATTTTTGACTATTAAAAAAGTTATGACTCAATCTTACATTAAGCTGACCAATCCAGGACTTCCCTGGTAAGAAAGATAATTTCATTCTTGAAATTAATCCTAGTTCACCGTGATTAACACCTCTAGTATTAGTTTCATTCCATGTCCAAACACCTGTTGACGGGTTGATCCAATCTTCATCAAATCTTTCACCATATTTTCTTTTATAAGTTAAAAAAGTTGAGAAGTATTTATTTAATTTGTATTGATAATCGAGATTAAAAGACTGAGTTCTTCTTTTCTTGAGTCTATTTTTGTTCTCTAAAGTTAGTAAAAAGGTTTGTTTTCTAGAAATTCTTTTTCTTACGATAACTTGATTTTCAAACTCCTCGCCCTCACTTGATTCTGGTGTATTACCAGCAAGAGTAGTTATAGGAATAACAAACAGTATTACAATTTTAAGCAGAAAAGAGTTCATAAATAGTCTTACCTTCATATTCATAACCTACAAATAAAAAATATAAATATAGTATAAATAGAGCAATCATTAATATCCAAACGAAAAACAAATTACGTAATACTTTTTCTGTATCAAGCATAGTTTGACTCCTCGAGATAAAGAGGAATTGTCTTCAAAACACCGTTCTCATCGAGATGAAAATGTCCTTGCTTAATCAAAGTTTCATTCTGAGTAAAAAGAAGGACCGTTTCTTTTTTAGCCAAATCTAATAATTTTTTGATGGTCTCCTCTGAAGCTACCTCTGTCGATAACTCATCAGAGTATATAACTGAGTTAGAATTAATCTCACCAGAGAGAGGAGCTCCGGCAAATGCTTTTCGAGTAGATATGACCAGTCCGAAAGGGAGTTTCCCTAAATAGTTTTCATAATCAAGACCTGCTTCTAGTCCATCTCTAAAAAGTGATGCTTGTGAATAATACAGGACTGCCTGTTTTACTAAAGTTATCAGCCTAATATAAGGTTTATGTAAGAGATTAAAATAGAGAAAAAGTGAAGCAATTCCACCAATACTTTTTTCCATATATAAAGCTACAGCAATTAATATAACTGAAGGAAGTAATCTAAAAGTGGCAAAAGAGCTGAACACAAAAATGGTATCAAGAAAAAATCGTTTATATTCATATTTTTGCAGACGAGAAATTGAATGTTCGAATTGTTCATCACTTTGTTTAAACTTTTTGATCATCCGTGCTTTTACCACTTCTTTAAAACGTGCAATTCGCCCCAAAGGTTGAGTTATTTTAAGATTTATGATTACTCCAAGAGAAACAAAGAAGAAGACTGTTCCTCCCATATATTTATCTTCAAAAATCATAAAGATAGTAACCATTAATATACTACTAATGACAAGGACTGCTTCTAACGAAGTAATTATTGTAAACTCCATCAAACCAAATATACCTTTTTGCACAGTTAAGTTGATTTGACCTTGAGAATGATATTTACAATGTCGGTGATGAATATCTCGTAATATTTGCTCGACTTTTAACTTAAAAGCAAGAGAAGTTGTCACTTGCAGTGTGTCGAAAACAAAAGCTAAAACAAGAGCAAGGGCCATATATAAAGCGATTGAAACTAAATGTGATCGATCAACACCTCTACTCGCTTCATTGATAAAGACTTTTACAAACCCAGGTTGTAGAGTTAGCAAAAAGTTACATAATAGGGCAGCTATATAAGCTGCAAAAAAATGTAAAGGATGTGAGAATACAATCTGCCAATAACGCTTGAGATTTTTATAGTTCATATTGTTTTTTCTTTAATTCTTCAATTTCATTTATTAAGTATTGAAAGTCTCCCTCATTTTGATTATTTGAAATATTTTTATTGAGATAGCGAAACAAAACTTCAGATAAGATAAGACTCAAGATTAGGCCTAAAAAGAATAGGCTCGCTCCTAGAATGATAAGTTCATTCCTTCTTCTTTTAAAATTTTCTCTATATTTTTTAGATGAAATATAAAAATCAATTTTAAGTGTATTTTTTAATAATCCCTTATTCGACTTGTAATATTCATTGTCGGAAGTCATCAAAAGAGAATCTGTAGCAACTTCCTTCATGGTGCTACCACTATGATTTGAAATCATATTTTTATCGTCATCTCTATAGATTTGGAAGGTCGCTCCAGTAATTTCTGTCCAAAAATCCAGATCGACTTTAGTTAGAGATCGTCCGACAAGTAATGTTAAATTATCAGCAGATCTCTTTGGTAATTTTGATTTACCGATAAAGTTTCCAGAAGCAATTTGTTTAAGCCCAGCATCAGAAAACTGATCATCTACAGATTTATATAAGAGAGATCTTTTTCTAAGTACTAAAACAAATTTTAATTTATTTTTTTTCCTGATTGAGTCGAGAACGTCTGTAATCGTTGCCTCGTGTTTAGAAGAAAGTGCTCCTTGCACAATTGGCCCATTTGCGATGCTTAAAGCAAGAGCATCTAATTCTTTAACTTTTAAGTGAGATAATCCATTTAGCATTGTTTGAATTTTTGTCACATTATTTTTTACAGTTTGTCTATTTTCCTTTTTAGACGCAGTATAGAGCCAGATCATAAATGACAAGATAAAAAGAAGTAAGCAAGAGGTCATTATCATGACAATTATTTGCTTAAGCTGTCCCTTGTTTTGCTTAGTAGAAGTCATCTTCGTCTAGCTCCCATTCCTTCTCTTTATATTTTTTACCTTTTTTATTTTTGTGACTAACAGCTTTTTTTCCATCAACTGGATTGAAAGAGATAATCAATCTTTTCATTTTTCTTTTGAAGTTTATTTTTTTTGAGATCGGTTTTTTGAGTCTGTCTCCATCAACAATCAATGTATATTTCCCGGGAGGTGGTGAAGGTAATGAAAAAAGTCCAGACTTTTTTGCCATTGCAAAGTATCCATGGTCAAAAACGTACACTGTCCCCATCATATCTTCATGGATGTTACAGAAAACATTAGTTTTCCCAACACCCTGGAATTTAACTTTTGTGCTTTTTTTCTTTAATGGAGTTTTTAGGTCGTCAGAATACCTTTCATTACCTTTATAAACTTTTAAATCAAATTTATTTTTTTGATCAAGACTGAAAACATTATGAAATACATCATCATGATTTTTAAAGTCAATCGTTTGACCTTTCGTCACTCCAACAACCGCCGGAGTAAACTTCTTGTTAACTTGCCCCATCTCAGCTGACTTAAGTTTATTTTTAATCTTTGGAAATGACTTACCCTCTTTTATATAAATGACAAAGCTCGAATAATCATCAAGATTACCTTTCTTCGATTTTAATACTCCCCTAACCTCTGCGATTGCAGAGCTGGATAAAAAAATTATTAGAATTAGTATAATTTTCAAATATTGCCTCGAGAAATTTAAACTTTATTATACCGCAAATACATATTTCAGTTTAATGCATTTATCTGACCCCTCCACTTTGCGCAAATGGTCAAAGTTTTAATTAACCTCTATTCCTCCATAGTCTTTTACATCATCTATGAAGGTACTAAACAAGTCTTTTGCACTCGAATTATCCCCTTTCTCAACAAAGGCTTTAATTTTATCAATCCTTTCCATTGCTTTTTTGACCTCTGAGAAGCTTGCATGAAACGGTAAGTCTGTAAGAAAGTCTAAACTTTTGAGACCATATTTTGTCATTTGAGCTTTAATGAAATTTTTTCCCATTGTTTTAACATCAATAAGTTTATTAAATTCACTCAGCGCCTTTTGATAATTCCCATAAAAAGCTTCATAGTCGGCAGCATCACAAATTTTTGTCCCTTGAGAATCACTATCTGTATTTGTAGATAAACAGTCGAATGTATCTTTTAACTTATCTTTTGCCTTATTCTTCTCTGACCTGGCTTGAAGGACATCAACGGCATAACAAGCGACAGTCACTCCAACAGTTCCTACTACAGGAATAAGTGACCCACCGACACATCCAACTGTCTTCATGAATGAAGATAAGAACTCTCTATTTGATTTACGCCTTTTAATTTCGTGCTTAACACAAGAGAATGCTGATTTACACATTGGAGCATGATTAGAAGCTTCATTTACGACATGAGAACTACCAACTAGATCCTTCCAAGACCCTGCCTTCCTTGTACACCACCTATCAAGTCCTTTTTTAATTTTTGAATTTAGATTTGTAATTGGTTTATTTAAAATTCTTCTCATATCTCTTGAGTTTTTAGGATTAGAGTTTATGACCTTGTCTAAATGCTTTGAAGGCGGAGCATCCCCAAATTTTTTAGTTGGATCATGAAATGGGTCTAATAAAGGGTACTTTGCAACCATCGGCCTCAATTGAGATTCAATTGTTTTGACCCAGTACTTAACAGCAGCTACTTCATGATCTCTAATGCATCCAATATTATTTGAAGGAAGCATTTGTCCAAAGAGGTCAGGTTTCACCTTGTTACTCTTCTTTAATGCTCGTTTTGCAGCGTTATACCAGTTGTTTGGGTATCCAAATGGCATTCTTTTTGTCATTCCCCCACGAGAGGGAAATCTTATGAGACATTCATCTTTCGTTTTTAACAAATCCAAACTTCCAATAAATGTATTTGATGAAAGACTGCTATTTGGAATTGAGCCTTTAACTACAGCATTATTATGGCACTCAATTTCTTTTGCCCCTTCTCCTCTTTCACTAAAACAACGAGGAAGCTTTTTAAATTTATTAATCATATGAGATTGATCGACTAAAAACTTAAACCTCTTGGCTGCCTTTTTAAATCTTTTTCTATAGTCTTTCTGGTCAAATACAGTTTCTAGCTTTGCCGGCATAGTTTGCTTAAACTTATTGATGGCCTCTCCAAAAACGTCTCTTCCCTTCGAGTCTGTTTTACAGCTTTTTGGTATCTCATTATTTGGCATGTCCCGACCATTAAGCATTCTCCAAGATTTCAAAACTTTATTTAGCCCCACCATCCTGAGAATTTCGAGACATCCCCTTACACTAGGGGCAAGAGACAATTGTTTAATTTGCTTATCAAAATTCAGAAGATCAACCTCAAAACAACCATCATGAAAATTTTCAGGTGCCCACCTTAAATGAGGGCCAGTAGTCATCTTTTGTGCTCTTACACATGCCCACAGAGGATCAACTTCGGAGTCCTTCCCTCCAGCTAGTCCTGAGTAATATCTTTTATCTGTGGCACCATCACGAAGTAAACTTTCATCGTCTGTTGTTATCACTCCAGGAGGAGGTGGGTCTCCTTGATCTGGAAAAATTTTCAAAAAAGCTACATTCGGTTTTTTACACTTTTCATCTCCTGGTAAATTATTTGCACTAAATTTTTGACCAGGATAATTTTCTTCAAGGCATTTTTTGTATTCTTCTCTCTTTTCTACATACTCTTTATATTCTTCCCTTTTTTTATTTCCTTCTTCTGTCTCCTTTGAGTCCAGTTTTATTTTTCGAGATTTAATTTTTTTGAGTTCTGTAGGTGTAATCTTCCTTTGTCTACCAAACTTCTTGCTCACTATAGACTTTCTTCTTTTCCCTTTTTTCTTGGCATTTTTATAAGGGATTACAGAGAGTTCACTTCTAGTTCTATAACTAATACCTTTTCTCTTCTTAAGTGCTTCGTCATGAATGTCATAACATCTTGAATCTAAGTTTGCCTGCCTACGACAAATATTGATAAGGCTATTCGCAATATTTGCTTTTGTCGCCAAATAACCAAATCCTTTTGTGGCCTGCTTTATTTCTTCTAAAAATTTGAGAGTACAAGGATCTTTGGGATCAATTTCTTTTTTCTTACATAAGGACATGTAATCTTTCATCAGTGAGGCTGAGCGATCTGGGTCGAGAAAATCCAGAGGTTTTTTCCCTTCTAGTACGGGTATTATTCCTCTTTTAAACAAACTATCTGCTGAGTAAGAGAGACAACTTGCCTGTAATGAGTGAGTAATTGTACTTCCATTTTCATTTAGTACGGCACATTCTTCTGTTTCATTATTAGCATCGAATAATTCTTTTCTCAAATTTTCAGGTACATGGAAAAAAGAAGCTTTAGCTAAACTTAATCTTTCTTTTTGTACATCCACCATTATTTTTTTTACACATCCAAAAAAGTCATCATGCCTCACTAGGCCTTTTTTGCGTCTACATTTACTAACTAATGCTCTGTATTTGTTCCTCGTTGATTTATTCGCACAGATAATTTTATCAGTATCAACAGCTGTCCCTGTAATAAAATCAGGAATCCCTGCTCCCTCTAGTTCTCCACATTTATCTTTCCCATGAGCGCTTGAAAAACTTAGAACAAGTAAAAAGATAACCCCTAATGCGAATTTTTCTTTAGCGCATTGGAGGTGCATAAAGAACTCCTCCTTGCGTCCAGAGAGAATTTAGTCCCCTTTCTAGTTTTATTCGACTTCGAGAACCTACATTTCTTTCAAACAATTCCTCATAATTTCCAACAGAACTAATGACATTAAAGGCCCATCTCTCAGATAAACCTAAGGCTTTCCCATTTCCAGGAATTGTACCTAGAAACCTTTTTGTAAGAGGGTCTCCATTAATTGATAACCTCTTTGCATTCTTTGAATTTATTCCTAACTCTTCAGCATTGATAAGTGCATTAACAACCCAACGAACAATATGAAGTAAGGGTTCATTTCCTGATCGAACAACAGGAGCCAATGGTTCTTTTGAAATCAGATCTGATAAGACATGTAAGTCTTTACGGTTTTTTTGATAAGATTTTTCTGCTGCTAATCCACTTGCATCAGCAGTTAGTGCATCACATTCTCCATTCAAGAATGTTTGAAGTGCTTCATTGTAAGAGACATATGACTTGAGCTTTAAGTTTAATTTTTTATAATCAAAATATTCTTTAACTCCCCTCTCACTAGATGTTCCTTTTTGGGCACAAATAAATTTTCCATTCAGCTCTTCAGCACTTAGTACCCCGCTTGATTTTCTAACTAAAAAAGACTGTCCATCATAAAAGATAACTGGACCAAAATCGAATTTCATACTGGTATCTCTAGAAAGGGTTACAGTTGTATTCCTAGAAAGAATATCTATTTCACCTTTTTCTAGAGCAGAAAATCTGGATTGAGCATTATATGATTTAAACGTTACTTTATCTTTATCTCCAAAGAGAGCTACTGCAACACCTCTGCAAATATCAACATCAAGACCATACCACTCTCCATCTGTTGCTTTATATGAGAAACCATAAAGTCCTTCACTAACTCCACAAATGAGATGGCCTCTTTTAACTATCAAAGGCAGCAAATCAGTTCCACTACTATTAGAATCGCTTAGTTTGATAGCATTATTTAATGACATTGCATCTTTACTCATATGCGAGCAAGAAATCATCATATAAATTAATATCACTGATGAAATCAGTTTCACGTTCATAGCTCCTCCAGAATTAGTTAATTATACGTTAATGAATAAACATATTTTAAGGAGTGCCACAATTGCCTGTTTTGTAGAGGGAATAGATCTGAGTACTGAAAAGTATTGAGACTAGAAGAAACAATGCAAACTTAATGGCTTTATTTTACAAGGCCTGAATGCTAATCACAACTCTCTTATCTTTTTGTGATTTGATTTTGAATACTTCTTTCGAGTTTGATGCTGGACCACGACCAGATTTTTTAACAGGAGTCACTTCGTAAGATTCTCCGTTTCCTGATTTCACAAAGACTTTGTATGGATGATCAGAATTTTTATCAAGCGAAAAACTCATTTCATTTTCATTGATTTCTGGCTCTTCCAATGTGACTGTTTGTTCGACTTTACCTTCTAATATTAAGGACTGTTTGTTGGCCATAGCGAAGACCGAAGCTGCAGAGAAGAATATAATCAACAAGGAGTATCTCATACTAAACTTGTCGGTTATTCCATCAAAAACTTTAGGTAAATCTTATTCTATCTTATGGCCCAAAGCCCTTCTCTAGGCCCTATTGGGAATTTTCGAACAAAAAAACCCGAGACAAGCTCGGGTTTTCAATAGGTTAGCCTATTTCTTTGAACTAGTTTCTTCTATTTGTTAGAGCTCTATAAGCATCAGTTCTTCCCGATACAGTATAGCTGTTAAGACTACGACTCATAATTGCAGTCCCCATTAGTCTATCTTTAATGTCTGATGGATTAAGGTTTTTGTTATTTGAAATCAACAATCCTACAATTCCTGAAACATGTGGACAGGCCATTGAAGTTCCACTCATCTTCTTATATCCACCTGCCTTAACTGTTGAAAGAATATTTACACCTGGAGCAAAAACATGAACTGTCTTTTTTCCATAGTTAGAGAATGAAGCTTTCTTCCCTGTTCCATCCATTGCACCTACAGAGATAACGTTGTCTACTTTGTAGTTTGCTGGATAAGTATCTTTAGCATCATTATCACTTCTTGAGTTTCCTGCAGCAGCAACAAAAGCTATTCCCTGATCATTAGCAGCTACAATAGCTTCTTTTAGAGCTTCAGACTTTCCGCCTCCACCCCAAGAGTTACTCATTACATGAGCTCCCATCTTAATAGCGTAGTTTACAGACTTAATAGCATTTGCTGTTGATCCAGATCCACTGTCAGTCAGAAACTTAATTCCCATAAGCTTAACGTTTGCCATAACTCCTGCAATTCCTACAGAGTCATGAGAGGCTCCAATAACACCTGAACAGTGAGTTCCGTGTCCATGTCCGTCCATTGGATCACCATCATTATTGGCAAAGTCTGCACCGTAAAGATCATCAACAACTCCATTTCCGTCGTCATCTACACCTTCTTCACCGTTCAATTCTTCTTCATTTACCCAAAGGTTTTTCTTAAGGTCTGCATGTCTCCAATCGATTCCAGTGTCAATTACTGCAACGATGACATCCTTTGATCCCTTAGAAACTTTCCATGCATTCTCAGCATTAATGTCTTCACCTTTTTTACCAGGTGACCACCAACCACCAGAGTTCTTCCCTGTATTTTTAAGTCCCCATTGCTGTGAAAACTTTGGATCACTTACTAACTTCTCTGCTCTCTCGAGAGAGTCGTCAATTGTAACAATGTAATTTGGCTCTACATACTCAACAGCATCATTGTTTTTTAAAAGCTCAATTGATTTTTGAGTTCCTTTTAATTGAACAAACTGTCCGAAGCTCGTATTAATTTCTTCTGAACTAGTAAATGCTTTTGTGTTTAGTTTTTTTCCTTCTTTTAACTTAACGATATAGCCGTCAAAGTCTTGAGCTTGTGCACTGACACACAATAGAAGGGATAAGATTAATCCTACTGATCGCTTCATTTGAATCTTCCTTGATAGATGTTAACGATTTCTTTTATACAATTAAGTCTTAGACACTTTCCCTTGTCCAGAACTCAAGAGAACTGTAAGTTTTTGTTTTGATAGCATAGTAGATAGATACGATAAATATTTTGATGGCCCTACTATGGGGAAACGACTATCCTATGGGGCATGTCTGAAGAAGCTAAAGAAAAACAAGAAAACCCTCTCATAAACATTGGTTTAAATGTCGTTATCCCTGCCGTAATAATGACAAAGTTCTCTAAACCCGAGTACCTTGGACCGGTATGGGGACTTGTTACAGCTCTCTCTTTTCCTCTTGGTTACGGACTTTGGGATTATATTAAAAAAGGAAAGATGAATTTTTTCTCTATCCTTGGACTGATTTCAGTATTGTTGACTGGTGGGATCGGGCTTTTAAAGCTGAACAAAACTTGGATGATCGTTAAAGAGACCGCTATCCCGGCCCTTATGGGAATTGGTGTCTTTGTATCAGCTGCCATGGGTAAACCTCTTATTAAGTTATTTCTTAATCAAATAATGGATATTCCTAAAGTGGATGAAGCCTTTAAAAACAAAGGGCATGACCAATTATTCGAAAAAAACATGAGTTTATGTAATCACTTTTTAGCAGGCACTTTCTTTCTTTCTGCTTTGTTAAATTTCGTTCTCGCGGTCTATGTTCTCCAAGGCGAGCCGGGGTCGACGGAGTTCAATGAGAGTTTAGGAAATTCAGGCGCTGAGCAACACCAGGAAGATAATCAAAGTCCTCCAGGAAAAACAGCCAGTGAATGAGCCATGAAGAGGCTGCAGCAGCAAATCCTTGAATGGTTTCAGAAAAACGCCAGGGACCTGCCCTGGAGAAGGACATATACCCCTTACCATGTCTGGATATCTGAAATCATGCTGCAGCAGACCCAGATGGAGAGGGTAGTTGAATATTTCAGCCGGTGGATATTG
>JAGSHI010000038.1 GCA_023954635.1 Bacteriovoracaceae bacterium | reverse complement strand
TACACATGAGCCTTTCATCACTTTATTTAGATGCCTTTTATGCCGTGGTCCAAAATGGATCTTTCACCAATGCTTCTAAGGCCCTCGCAATTACTCAGTCAGCACTATCACAAAGAGTTCTTAACCTTGAGAATGAACTTGGAAAGTCGTTATTCATAAGGGAGACAACAGGACTTCGCTTAACTGAATCTGGAGAAGAGCTCCTTCAATATGTCACCGCAAAAGTAAAAATGGAAAATCAAGTTGTTCAAAATATTTTGGGTGAAGATGAAACAGCACTAAAGGGTGAGATAAAAATTGGATCGATTTCTACAATCACAAGGTCGATTGTCTTTCCAGCACTCTGTGACATCATTAGAAATAATGAGAATTTGCATGTAGAGATTTTTTCTAAAGAGTTATCTGAGCTAGCTCCAATGTCTCGCTCTGGAGAAGTGGACATTGTCATTTCTTATGAACCAATTACAAGACAAGGTTGGAAATCAGAACAAATCGGTATTGAAACCAATGTTTTGTGCCAAAGTTCAAAGTATAAAAACGTTTCAAATAAGTTCCTCGATCACGACATTGAAGATTCAACGACAAAAGAGTTTTTTAAACTTCAAAAAGGTAAAAATAATAAAATCGTCCGAGATTACTATGATGATATTTACCAAATCATAGATGCAACAGAAAAAGGTTTTGGAAAAGCAGTAATTCCAAAACACCTCATTTTAGAAAATAAAAAAATCAAAGTATTGGAAGGGCACAAAGATCTAGTCTATCCAATTTTCTTGTCCTCACCAGATCTCGCTTTCACACTAAAGCCCATTGATCAATCAATAGATGCCATTCGTGATTATGCCCCCAAACTATTAATTTAATTTTAAATTTTTCATATTAAACCACTGTATATATTTTCCCTGTTTCGATTCCTTCAACAGATCTTTTGTAAGAGTAAGCGACTTTATTACCTGGAACAGGAATAAACCCAGGAAAGAAATCGCCATAGATATCTGTAGATTCCTCAAGTAAAGTTGGACTCACGACATTGATCCTAACATCACTTAACTCGCTTGCAGCAGCTTGGGCATAACCTTCAACGGCTCGGTTTATTGCAGTTGCACTAGCTCCAGCCATGATAAATTTCTCAGATAAAATTCCCGTTGTTAAGGTAATTGAACCTCCCTCATTCAAGAATTTTTTTCCAAACTGGACAAGGTTTACCTGTCCAAGAAATTTTGAGTTATAACCAACATCCCATTGCTCTTTAGTAAGGTCATTAACGGGTGCAAAGGTAATATCTCCCGTGGTTGAGATAATGGCATCAACTTTTCCTGTCTTTTCGAAAAGGGCCTTTAAAGAGTCCAAGCTTGAGATATCTGCTTGGTAATCACCTCGGGTTTTTCCTACTTTAATGACTTCATGATTTTCACTCAAAAGGTCACTTACTTTTGTTCCAATTGTTCCTGTTGCTCCAAATACTAATACTTTCATGATGACTCCTTAGTCAGATGTTTTCTGTTGGAGCCATCTTACTTATTATGCCGACTTGAATAAATAATCAATCTGACACATAATGTTTCTATATGGAAACAATAGATAAGTACTTAAATGAAGTCCTTAGCTTCCACCATGTGGCAAAACTAAGTAGCTTCACGAAGGCCTCAGAGTCTTTGAATATTTCGAAAGGCCAAGTCTCTAAAGATATTCTTAGACTTGAGACATTTATCGGCGCAAAGCTACTCCACAGAACCACAAGAAAAGTGACCTTAACGAGAGAAGGAGAACACCTCTTACAATATTCTCAAAAGCTCGTAGAGCTATCAGAGGTAGCAGCAAAATCAATTAATCAATTAGTAAATAATGTGGGAGGTCTGATTAAAATTACTTCCCCAGGGAGTTTTGGAAACTGGTTTATTCCTGAAATAGTATCCATCCTTAGTGAGGAATATCCTGACATTAGTCTTGAAGTAGATCTCAATAATGCAAAGAGAGACTTAGTTGAAGATAAAATAGATTTTGCCCTTCGCGCGATGGTTGAAACAAACCCAGATATGATTGCACGTTTTATTGGACATATTAAAGATGTGGTTGTGGTTTCCAAAAAGTTTCTAAGCGAGAATAAGAAAGTACTAAAAGGAGTTAATCCATTAGAGCTTGAGTCAGTTGAATGTCTTATTCACTCTCATCAAAAGAAATGGAATACCTGGAATTTCAAAAAAGGAAAAAAAGATATCAATATTAGTATTCAAGGCAGATACGCGTGTTCAAGTTATACAGCAACACGTCTTCTATGCTTGCAGGGAAATGGTGCCGCTCGCCTCCCTCTTGTTGATGTTAAAGATGATATTGAAAAAGGAAAACTCATAAGGATATTTGATCAATACACAATTTCAACTCATCCACTTTATCTCGTTTACCCTCACGGAGGATATCGAACTAAAGTACAAAAACAATTTCAACAATTTTTAATCGGCTGGTTTAAAGAAAAGAAAGAATATTTTGTATAAAAAAAGGGAGCTAAAAAGCTCCCTTCAGTAATCAAAAATATATTTTAGTAATTATATTTTTTTAACTTGGATGGCACATGGTCCTTTTTGACCTTCACCAACTTCGTATTCTACTTTGTCATTTTCTCTTAGTTGATCACTCTCAACAGCTGAAACGTGAACAAATAAATCTGAACCACCGTCATCAGGAGTAATAAAACCAAAACCTTTTGAATCATTAAAAAACTTTACTGTACCTGTACTCATAATCTTTCCTCATTCTAAATAATAAAAATTCTCTCTTGGAGAAACCCTATATTAATCAAGAATGAAATCAGAGTAAATAAAGAATTTGTCTTTATTTTACTATTTTTTCACATTTTGTATGCGGCGCAACATCTCTAAAATGAATTGAAGCCTATAAATTCAAACTCTTACAAGATTTCCCTAGGATTTGGCCTCAAGGGCCTTTTTCATTGCCTTTTGGGCGACTTCAAAAAGCCAAGAAAGATCGAGATTTCGATGTGATTCACAGATAAACCAAGGCTCTCTGGAATCTGGCTCTAGCATGACTCCACCATCAATCAGATTCCAAGCAAAGGCCTCATAAAGAGCACTATCTGTTACTCTCCAATCTCTATAATTTGTAGGAACAATAGAGGAAAAATGAATACCGAACATAGAAGGAGGTCCTGCAAAAGTATGTTCAATTCCAAAACTTGAAAAAACTTTTCCAAGAACTTTTTGAATTTCAAGTCCTACGCTATCGACTGTTTGTAAGGCATTTGTATTTTCTAAAATATCTAAAGTTTTGTGAGCAGCCGCAAGGCCAATTAAGTTTGCTGTATAAGTTCCACCGTGAACAACTCCACCAGCATGAGAACCAATAACATCCATCACATCTGCGCGCCCTCCAAATGCAGCAACAGGATAACCATTTCCCATCGCCTTGGCATAAGTCGTCAGATCAGCATTAATTCCATAGAGTTCTTGAGCTCCGCCTTTTGCGACTCTAAAGCCGGTTTTAACTTCATCCATGATGAGTAATGTTCCGTGACTTACACAAAGGTCTTTCAATTTCTTAAGCCACTCTTTTGAAGAAGAAATACTTCCGCAATTACCGATGATCGGTTCAAGAACAATACAGGCCAATTCTGTCCCATGTGTTTTAAAGAGATTCTCAAGAGCTTCAAAATTATTTAAAGGCAAAAGATCAGTTAGACCTCTAGTTTGATTAGGTATTCCTCCACCAAAAGGAATAACTGAAGGAGGAGTACTCCCCTTTGGGTCCCAGTTTTCAACTTCTGACTTCCACATCATTTCATCGTAGAGCCCGTGAAAACCACCTTCTACAATTGCAATCCTATTTCTTTTTGTATAACCACGCGCAGTTCTCACTGCACCCATAACAGCTTCTGTTCCTGAGTTTGCAAATCGCATCTTTTCGATATGAGGGCACATAGCTTTTATTTGCTTAACAACTTCTGTATCAAGCGCCGTAGAGAACCCTGTTAATGTTCCCCCACGAGATATTTGATTTATAACTGCATTGTCTACCCTCACATCTCCGTAACCGAGAATGATGGGACCATAACCTAAACGAAAATCAACATATGACTTTCCTTCACAGTCAGTAAATTTACAACCTTTAGCGTTGTCCACAAAAACTGTTCTTTCATCACCCCAATAGCGATAATTTTCAGCAACACCTTGAGGCATATGTTTATGGGCCTCGTTCATTAATTCTGACTGTTTTTGAACTTCTATCTTTTGAGTTTCTACTTCCGTTGGACGAAGTAGAATACCTTCACTCTCTTCTAGAATTTTAACGACAGAGAGCTCAGGAGCTTCAGCCCCGTATTTTGATTTTGCTTGTTCAAATAGTTTTTGAGCAAGAGAGCCCATAGGTAATTCGAACCCTTGCTCCTTGGCAATCTCATTTACCAATCCTAAATCTTTACAACACAAACCAAGAGAGAAACTAGGATCGTAATGTCCGGCAAAAATAGATGGAACATCATGCTCTGCTACCCAACTATTACCTGCACTATTTTTTATTGCTTTCCAAACTGTTTCGAGAGGAATTTCGGCCTTGGCTCCAATCATTAATCCTTCACCAATAGCAGCCGCATTCACAAACCAAAGCAAGTTAGTCACAAGTTTTGTTATAGAACCATTCCCAGGTTTTCCAACATAGATCACATCACTAGCAATAACATCAAATACAATTTGGCTGTCATCAAAACAATCTTTGTCACCACCGACAAAAATCGCGAGTTCCCCGAGGGCCGCTCCATCGACTGCATTTGTTAATGGAGCTTCTAGAAATCTCACTTTTTTATTTTGAGCTTCACTATAAATTTGCTGGGCCAGCTCAACAGAGCTAGTAGAAGTTTCGATAACTATTGTTTCCGGCCTTGCACTTGCGATAATACCATTTTCACCAAGCAGAACTTCTGCAACTTGAGGAGGTCCAGGAAGTGAAGAGATAACTATATCAGCAATCGATACACCTTGAGATAAACTGTCTGACCATTTAGCCCCCATCTCAATTAAGTTTTCAGCCTTTGTTTTATCTAAGTCATAAATAGTGACATCAAAACCGGCCTTAATAAGATTTTTGGCCATAGGATTTCCCATATTGCCAACACCAACAAAACAAATTTTTATGTTCGAATTAATTACACTCATACCATTACCGCTTTTTATAAACAAAGAAATGTCTAGTAGGGTTTAGACCAACTGGATCACAACCCAATTCATCAAAAAATGAATGTGCTGTTTCAGAGGGAAGAACTAAGTATCGATAAAATTGTTCTGCAACGACACCACTTGGTTTTGTAAAAAGATATCTTTTGGTAAAGATCTCGCCTTCTTTGAAAATTTCTTGAGAGTAAGTGAGTTCCTCATCTAGCTTTTTTGAATAGTTCGTGTGAGCGGCTTGAAGAGCGAGGGCAAGAACTCCTCCTGATTCAAGGTGATCAACAACTCTACGCAGTCCTTCTTTTGAAGCTTCAAGGTCATCGATATGGCTACAGAGTTCTAAATCATGATCTTTGCCGTTATCAATAAAGTACCAACAACCTCCGACAGAGAATGCTGCTTCAAATTTATTTTCAAGGTCAAGCTTAGTGATATCTTGAAGTTCGTAATTAATTCGATTTCCAAGTCTCTCTTTAGCTTGAGACATCATTTTTTCAGTATTGTCGATTCCTGTAATGGAATAGTCACTGTTGTGTTCCAATAGCAGTTCAGCAACTAAACCAGTTCCAACGCCTAATTCCATCAACTGAGTCTTAGGTGACATGATTTCATGCAAGGCCCTAGAGATTTCATCGTAGTTGTAATAACCCTTAGTCATGAGTTCATCGTAAAACTCAGCAATACCCTCGTAGGTATTCAAATCTTGGGCGTCCTTCTTATCTGATGGGTTATTCAAGTATTCTCCTCTATTAGAATTGCATCTATTCTAGAAGCTTTTCTTCCATTATCAAGGCACTAGGAGGCGAATATATTGAATTAATTTGGCTTTAACAGAGAATATTACTCGGGGTGCGATGCAGACTTAACGAACCCCTACGATATAGGCATTCCAATTGATTGAATTCTCTTCCTTCTCAGTTTGATAGAACTCTCCATTTCCAAAACCTTCATCATCGAAGTCTTCCCAATAAACAAGTGATTTTGAAAACCCCGCCTCTTCTAAAAGGTCGCGAATTTCTGTGATGGTCCACATTCTAAATTCATATGTAAATGAATCCATGAGCTTGGTTCCATCTGGATAAATAAAATGAATTCCATAATTGGATATTCTAGTTATTGGGTTAAAAGACTTTCTTTCAAATTGAAATAGGAATGGAGATATCGCAGGATGATGATCAATGTCTTTTTCTTGAATCTCTAGGATCTCGCTATCACTCCCACCAAAGATATCAAGAATAATCATTCCCTGTTCATTTAGAGAACTCAAACATTTCTTAAAATAATCTAAAAGTTGTTCTCGCTTATGTATCAAACAATAAGAAAAATTAAAGACACCTATGATATCGACCAGGCTCGTTTCGGTGATGGCATTACCTACGACTGTTTTTAATCGGCTTTGCTCTTTTGAACTTAAGTTTTTTAAGTAGTTATTTACCCCATACTCAATCGTTTCTTTATCTATATCAATCGCAATGGCAGTCCTGGTATCACCCGACTGTACCCAGCAGCAGCTAAGAGCAAATGTTCCACTGAAGTCTTCCCTAAAACTCTTGGCAGACTTTGAAAAAAGTTCTGAATATATTTTTGAAATTCTCTCAACATCAGAAACGGGATCTTGAACAGAGGAGAGATAAAGGGCATGCTTGTCTGTCGTTTGTTTTTTTTGCATTAGTATTTAACTTTTTGACGGGATTTCTTAATATCAGATTTGTTCTTTTTATTATCCAGCCTTTTTAACTTTGAACTTTTTGGAGGTTTTGTATTTACTCTTTTTTTTGTCGGTTTCGATATACTCTCTAGCATAGCATGTAACTTCTCAGTACAATCTGCAATATTTCGTGATTGATTTCGAAATCGCTGGCTTATAATTTTGACGATCCCTTCAGCTTTAATAAATCTTTTATATTTTTCAACAAACCTTTTTTTCTGGGCCTCACTGATTGATTTCGATTTCTTAATATTCCACGCAAGTGTAACTTTAGTATTAACTTTGTTTACATTTTGCCCGCCCGCTCCAGAGGAACGTGAAAAAGAGAAATCAAATTCTGCGATAGGTATCTTCATCTTTTAAGATTAGCACATTAAAAAAGGCCGTAGTTTGCGTTGAGTCATCTCTAAACAGGCCTAAATTGTTATTTTTGTATTTAAATTACGTCTATTAGTGCTTAATATAATAACGCAAACCAAATTTTTTAATAAACGTTTTTATAATTAACAAAGGAAATATTATGGCAGAAGCAAAGGGTCTTAAAAAACCTGTAAAACTTAAAGCTGACTTAGCGACAATGCTTGGTGAAACAGAACTTCCACGTACAGAGATTACAAAGAAGCTTTGGGATTACATCAAAGCAAACAAGCTTCAAACAAAAACAGAAAATGGAAAACCAGAAAATGCTGGTAAGTACATTGTTGCAGACGCAACTCTTCTTACAATTTTCAAGAATACTAAATCGACTAGTAAGTCTGGAAAATTAACTGACCTCACAGGATTAAAAGAGGGAGAAACCATCGACATGATGCAAATGGCAGCTGTTGTTGGTGCAAACATCGAAAAATAATTCTACGGGGGACCTTTTGGTCCCCTTCTTTACTTCAATCTAAAATTTTATTTCTGTAACAGGGCAAACAAAGTTTGATAAGTTTTCAATGTAACTTGCTTCAAACTCTTCCCTTGGAATTTCAGCAAGTCTCGAGAACTCAGATTTTTGAATTTCAGATATAAGATCGTATGGAATACTTTGCTCTAAAGATCTGAGTCCATCATCAAGCTCATTTAAGAAAGAACGATAGGCCCTAATATAACCGAAGGCCTGATCTTGTCTTTTATACCCTTCATAAAAGGCACTAACGATCTCAGACTTCTCCTCTAGAGAAAGTAATGGACTTCCTCCTAAGGTTTTCCCCCAGTCGTCCATAAAAGGGCCAACAGGAATTAAGAACTTATGAGAGCGCCTAAGACATTTGGGTTGTCTCATAGACATATGCCGATGGTTTTCTTTTGAGCAAAACTCTTTATTAACTTTTCCTGTATAAACAAGGATTGGGTCGAAATCAGAGTTAAGATTGTGACCAAGTTTAAAAATCTTCTTTAGAAATGGATTTGCGTCCTCCATTCCCCATTGAACAATAACTCTATCAAGGTCTCCAAAATTATGCGCCATGAGAGGAGCAGACCTCAGAAAATTGATATGATCTCTATCTTCCCTTAACTCCAAAAGAATCGTTTCTTCTTTTTTAATTTCAGCAAGTATGACTTCAGCTACTTGTTCACTGAGCTCTGGTTTTCGGTTCTTCACCAAAGCACAATAAGCTCCAATCGCTACACTTAACCAAGTTCCCTCATGAGTACTCATGACTTGATCATTAGAACGATTGTAAGACTTTCTATTAGTAACTTCCGAATAGTCCCACTTCCAAGATTCAATGGTCAGTTTTGCCATTTTATCGATGTACTTTTGAATGGAGTCATATTTCCAGAGAGTTTCACGTATTTGGTTGTCGACATCTGTTGGGACAAAGGAGCCTGCAGTCGCCCAGTGTGCACTGAGACAGATGTGAAAATATTCAGCCAGGTCTATATTTTTTAAAAGTTTGAGATTCTTTTTGTAGAACCTTAATTTCTCTAAATATTCGCATCCTTTTGACTTGGTATCAAGATCTCCCGCAAAGAGATAAGGTGCTGTATTTTCAACATGTTTTAAGAGAATATTCGGAGCTATTCCTTTAAGTTTGGTACCCGATTGCAGTTTTTTCTTTGCCATGGCACAACCTAACATAATTATGATAATAATTGACCAAATTATGGAGATCATTTGAGCGAAATTTCAGTAAGACTTAACAAATACATAAGCCAAAGCGGTATGTGTTCCCGAAGGGAAGCAGATCGATATATTGAGCAAGGCAAGGTTTTCATCAATGGAAAGAAGGTCGGCGTTGGTGGGCAAGTCTACCCTGGTGATAAAGTTGAAGTTAATGGAAACTTAATTGACCCAGGTGAAAATGAGGCCCTTATTCTGATAGCCCTGAATAAGCCTGTTGGAATTGTTAGTACCACAGAAGGAAGCGAGAGAAGTAATATTGTCGACTTCATAGGACACCCAACTAGAATTTTTCCAATAGGTCGACTCGATAAGGACTCACAAGGGTTAATATTTTTGACCAATAACGGGGATCTCGTAAACAAGATCCTTAGGGCCGGAAATAATCATGAAAAGGAATACCTAGTTACTGTAAAAAAACCAATTACAGAAAGCTTTATAAAAAGAATGAGCTCTGGTGTCCCAATACTTGGAGCTATGACAAAGAAATGTAAAGTTGAACAAGTATCCACAAACGTATTTAATATTACTCTTGTTCAAGGTCTTAATCGCCAAATTCGAAGGATGTGTGAACATTTTGAATATGAAGTCACAAAGCTAGTTCGCACAAGAATAATGAATATTAATATGAAGAACTTGGCTGATGGGGACTGGAGAGACTTTTCTGAGTCTGAGATTAAAACTCTTTTTAAATTGATAGAAGGTTCTTCTTCTGAAGCAAAAAAGACTGCTCAGAAAAAGCAGCAAATAAAAAAGAAAAAGCCTAAGAAAGATTATATTGAGATGGAAGAAGCTCCAAAAAGAAAACAACATCGAAAACATAATAAGAAAAGACGAAGGTAGTTTCTTATTAATACCTAATTATTCAATGACAAAATCTCGTTTTTCAGTTTCTTCAACTTTTGTCACTTCTTCAGGAGCACATTCAGCACCTTTAAAATCAGTTTCACCAAACTTTATACCATTTGTTATAAAAACTGCGTCCTCATCCCATTCCTCAAGGAAACCAACCCAAATTTTTCCATTTACGAGCTCAATCTCTACCCATTTACCTACAGCAGACTTGTCCATTATCTCTTCCTTTACTCAAATAATTAATTAAAAGTCTTTTCTATCACTTGAGGACCTGAAAATAAAGTCCACACCTGACATAGACTTGACCCTCTTCAGCCACGGTAACACTTGATAAGAGTTATAATAGTCCCCATTCATCTTATCTAACATATAGCAAGGTAGCCCAGGATATACATGGTGGGCCTCATGGTGATTAAAATTAAAGAGAAAATACTCGCTAATCACTTTAGGGAAGATTAGCGAACGAGAGTATTGAGCTTGGTCCTTAAACTTCAATGGCTCAACATCCTTCCCTTCAGAAACAGGCATTTTGATATGAGAATGCTGACTCAAACTAATATGATCTGTAATGATAAAGCTAATGTAGAGGGCCGGAAGTATTAGCAAATAAAACTTCGGAAAAAGAACAATTGTAATTAAATAAAAAGCTGCATATAAATACATTTCGAGTAGACATCGTTTATAGTTTTTTTCGGGTAAGTGTCTTTTTAGCTTTTCAGCTTTCCAGTAGATTCCAAATCGATAGCCTATAGTGAACAAAGGAATATAGTACTTCCAACATGTATTAATAATCTTCTCTTGTTTACCAGAGAATCTATCAGCAAAAGTTTTTTCTGTTGTTGGATCCTTATCTCTCCAGCCTGTCCACTTATGGTGTAGATCGTGAATTTCTAGCCAATTATAATAAGGAATAAAAACTAAAAATGAGAAGAAGTGTCCAAATAAAGTATTAAGTGAGTTGGTCTTAAAAAAAGATCTATGCCCTGTTTCATGTAAAAGGATAAAGGCCTGAGCAAAAAAGATTGCTCCAAAGACTTGTCCTAACATATAGGTCCATAATGATTCATCTAAAGTAAATATCATGAACAGACAAAACAAAAATGGCAGTACTAAATACTTAAAAGCTGAGATGTCACTTTTCCTCAGGGATTTAAGCTGATTAACATCGAGTGTCTGAGTCACCATAGTCTCCATACGTTTCTTTGTAGTAGTGTAAAAATTTAAAACGAGTTTCATTCTTATGTGTAGTTAGGTTTTCAACTTCCCAGTCTCTAGTTTCTATCAAATCTTTTGCATAGATTTTTATTACACAAGATTTCATATCAAAGCTTTCTAAAGGGTTTGCTTGAACTGGAATATCAAAAAACAGACATTGTATCGGAGTTTTTGAAGCAAGCGCCATATGAAAGACACCATCATTAAACTTGGAAATACCATGATTAAAAGTATGCTGTCCTTCAGGAGAACATATCACATTGTATTTATTCTCACTCAACTCCGAAGTAACATGTTTAAAGAACGCCAGTCGCCTTTCCGGATCCTTTTTTGTTGGAATATAAAGGACATCAATTCCTAAGTTACAAAAATGTAAGGGAAGCACACTTTTCACATCCTCTGAGATAATAAACCGTGTCTTCTTTAAACCTAAAAGTGGAATCAAAAATAAATCAAGAAATGAATTGTGATTAAACATATAAATAACATTTAAATCAGGTTGAACAATATAATTCTTAACTCTCACACCCAAAAACAGAAGTATCAACCGACTTGCGATTGGAGCTAAAATATTGCGATTAAAATCGACACCATAACCGAAAGTAGTAAACCTTATGATAGTCATGACCGAACCCATTACTGTCATACCGATAAGTCCAACTATCTTTCTATAGAGTCCCAACAAATTCATTTATGCTTTCTCACACACTATTGTTTGCATTGCTAAGTTCAATTTATTTTCGAAAAGTAAAAAAGGCTTCATAATCAATTGACCAATAAAATATGGGGCCAATACTTTATCAAGGTCCATACCTTTTCCGAAAATCTTAAAATAGGCCCCTGCAAAAAGGTAGAAGTAAGGAGGAAATGCTCCATAAGGTAAATATTTTGTAACCTTAAAGCCTGCCTTTTCTGCCATTGAGACAAAGTGTTCTTTATCAAACATCACTGTATGCTGAGGAGCCTGAACGCCTGGCCACTTTTCCTTAAAAATTTTGTAAGAGAGAGAGTCAAGCCTTGGAACTTCTATGATTAGTTTCCCACCATCATTCAATAATGTTCTCGCCTTTTTGAGAGACTCCATTGGGCTATAGCAATGCTCTAGGAAGTGCCACATTGTAATTAAATCATAACTATTTTCTTCAATATTTTCTTGCTCATACAATAACCCACAATGAAAATCGATTTCATTAAAACGAGGAAAAGAAAGATCATCTTTAAAGTCTACGCCACTAATCTTGCAGTTATACTTATCTTTCAAGTGAAGTAAAAAAGTTCCAACAGCACAACCAATATCGAGCACTTTTGAATTGCTATTCAATTTCACATATTTACTGATCAACTTATCTTTATCGCGATCATGTTTGCTCATAGCTTTTTCATATAAAGGAGTTAATACACCCCAATCTTTTTTCTTTCTATGAGCAATATATTCACTGTCATAAAAGTCTTTAATCTGCTCAGGTGCGACTCTAGGGTTTTGGTAAGCAAGTCCACAGCTCTTACAGGTTACATATTGGAATTCCCCTTCCTTCCCTGTTAAGTCTTCTTCTCCAACCAAAAGAAATTCGTTGTCGTCTTCCCCACATAAGTAGCAATCAACAGATTCAAACTGATAGTGTGAAGGGTTATTTAGTTTTGAAAATTCTTCAGTCGTATTCATATGTACCTCAGTATAAGTTTTGTATTTAGTAATATTATTAATATAGCTATTTCGATTTTCTTATTTTTAAGATCAAAAAACTCTTCAAGAATCTCTCTCGCTAGAAAAAAGACGGAGGCCAGGATTATCCAAAGAAAATTTGATTCATTAGTGATAGATCCAACGGCATATAAAAGCACAGGGTATTTTAAGATAGAAACGATTGTAATAAGCTTATTTCTCTTTGATTTGATATAAAAGGCGCAACTAATAACAATGAGAAAAATGTTTAAAAGCAAAGTTTTTGCATCGTAAAAGTAATTAACAGTCAGTAAATATATAACCCCAGAAGTGAGCGCTAAAAATAAGATTGGCCTAGGTCCATTATTTAAATAATCTGATTTCTTTTTAATAAGATCATAACTAAAACAAAAATAATCATCGAGTGCTCTGAAGAAAACAATGGCGAATACCAAGCTGATGATTAAAGTAAATTGATACTTAGCAGGTCCATGGCCAATAAAAAATAAGACAAAGGGCATAAGTAGCCATGGGAACAGCTTTAGCCTTTCTTTAATATATAAATGGATAGAAGTTAAACTGTCTGGCATTCAACTATCCCTTGATTTCCATCAATTGTAATTATGTCATCTGTATTTATAATTTTTGTTATGTCTTTAAGACCTACGACTGCAGGAATTCCAAACTCTCGAGCAACAATCGCTCCATGAGAAAGCATTCCGCCTCTTTCTACAACGAGTCCAGAAATCAAAGGAAAAGCACAAATCCAACCTGGATCGGTTTGTTTAGTAATTAAAATATCACCTTTTTTAAGCTTTCCGATCTCATGAATAGAGTCCAAAACGACTGCTCTGGCTTTTATCACTCCGCCGCATGCCGGTAACCCTTTGTAGGCATTTTCTGAAAGGCTTATCGTTTCATCTTGATCAACGTAACTATTTTTTGAGTTTACATTATCGGAGTGAAAACTTTCGGGGTACTCGATCGATTTTTCAATTTTTGACTTTCTTAAATCTATTAGAGAGTTAAGATATTCTTTATCGTAGAACTCTTGGTTTAATAAACGAGAAATTTCATCATATTCTAAATAAAAGATATCAGACTGAGTTTTGAGAATTTCATTTTTGACTAACTGCTTTCCGAAATTTAAGCAAACCGCTTTAAATTGAGAATAAGCATGGGCCTGTTTTAATCGAACTCGCTCACGACAAGAAATACTAAACATCGTAAATTTCACTAGAAATTTCAACGTTAGAGATTTTAAAAGAGGTAATTTTTTAGTTACTTTTCCAAGCTCTACTTGTTGTTCTTTTTGCTTTTTATCAAACTGAATTTTTGGGTCTTGATTTTCTGCTTTCAAGTATCCTTTAAGCATTTCGATAAAAGACGCTGGATTTTCAATGTAATTCTCACTTAAAAAAGTTAACTCTCCTGAACATCGAAATCCCCAATCTTTTAGATAAACTTGAATCATCTGATTAAGATCGCTGTATTTTCCATTTTGAGTAAGTTCTGAATAAATATCAGCACTCGAATTTTCGCTAAATAACTCCGTATGGTTTTTTTCTGAAATAAATTTCTTAATTTTCCATAATTCAAAGATTGGTTTATTGCTAATAAGGTTTGGGATTGACTGGACTAATGAGTTCTGTAATCCAGAAGCATTTTCTACTTTTATTAATTCTAAATATTTCCCTAAGGCTCCATGGGACAACATTGCATAAAAATCAGAGTAGGAAGCATTTACCCAGAAGTTAAACCTGATGTCTAAAAAGTCATGAAATAATGATTTCAAATTCTTATTGTTTTCTTTGCTGGTAAATTTTGAAACTCTATTCTCAACTCTTTCTACATACGACTTAAGAAAAACTCCATGTTTGATGGCCCTTAGAACAAAGAGTAATTTATCGATGTGACCACTCAGTCTATCTTTTGAGTTGAACTCTTTTTGATATCCTACGAAATTATCAAATGATTTTTTTAATAAAGATTTAAAAGGTGTCAGTGCTATAACATGATGAATACTAGTCATATTGTAATACATTCGATCTCCCCAGAGACCGATAATATTATAAAAATCACTTTCACTTTCTGAATTCAATTTAATTTTGAATTCTCGACACAGGTTTTTAAAGTAAAAGTAGTACGACCTTCGAGCTATTGAATAAAGTAGCGGGGAAAGTTTCTCAGGATAATTTTCATTAACGTTAGTACTAGACCAGTGTGTTTTATTACTTATTGTAGTAATCGGACGAGACTGAACAATATATATCTCGTTGTCTTTGTAGGCCCATTCTATGTCTTGATGTTCTTTATAGAACTCCAATATATTCTCAGTTTCTTTGCTGAGCTTATCTAAGAATGGAGGTTTCTTTTCTCCCTCAAATGGCAATGTAACTGAATCCGGTGTGACCTGACCTGAAACAAGTTTTTCACAATGACCTTCTACATATTCAATGAGTTTTAAATTTGGGTTTTGAGGTGAGGAAGTAAACATCACACCAGCATACTCTGGCTCAATCATCGCTTGTACGACAACACCCATTTTTGATAGTTTTTTCCCATTAAACTCCCCATAGGTTTCACTTCTGTTATTTCCTAGGGAGTCCCAACATTTCTTTATTCCTGAAATAATCTCTTTCTTGTCATTTTTAACCTGAAATGAATCTAGTTGGCCGGCAAATGAAAAGTCCTCGCCATCTTCGCCTATCGCTGAAGATCTCACCATAACATAAGTAGATTTAATATTTTCTAATTCACTATCAATCAAGCTTGCCAAATCTACTGAATCTTTTTTATTCCAAGATTCAGTAGATAACACAAAACCTTCCGGAATATTTATCCCCTTATTCATCATCGCCATAAGGTTGTAGGCCTTCTCACCAATGAATTCTTTTCTTACATTTTCGGAATATTCATTTAAAGAATAAGTAAGTTTCATAAACTCTCTTTGATTCTAAGTTGATGTAGTACTTTTGATAGAAAAAGATGCGTTAGAAAGGCCATGGTAAAAAACTTTAAAAAGTAAACGCTTGGTAAATTTTTATAAAGTATAAAGACCAAACACACTCCAAAAGTTGAGTCCGTTTTATCCAAAATGGTAAATAACCAGGAGTTACGTTGTGGTTTTTCACCAGATCGAATACCAAGCCTTCTCTTTAAAAAGGAATTTGGTAGCTCACTAAACATATAAGTAAGGCCGAGGATTAGCCCGAGACCAAATGACTCAGCAGCGAAACTTTTATATAAAAGTCCATTAAAGATAAATTGTAAAATCCCCGTAAGAAGACCAACAAAGACAAATCCTCGATAGGTTTTATTTTCACCAAATGCATTTGTAAAAACTGGTATCTTCAAAAACTTGAAGAGATCTTTTTTAACAACAAACATATGAGCAATATTACTAATAATGATTGGAATAAATAATTCCATTCCTATTTTTAACATAAGCCGAACTCCCGACCTAAAGTAATACAATTAGAAACAACGTATTTAAGAAATGGATATCTTGTTATCTTATTTCCTAACATATAGAGATTCACTCGAGTCGCTATATATTTTGCAAGAGCAAACTTTAGTGATTCATTCCAATTCTCATCTTCATCTGCCAATTCATTACGATAAAATTCCATAATTTCAGAAAGTGACATATTTAGTCTTTCACTGCCAAGCATAAAAGATAAGAACTCAATCACATCACGCTGTGGGACATCGACTCGAGCTAACTCATAATCGTAAACAACAACTTTTTCGTCATTAGATAGTGCGATATTCCTAGGGTTATAATCGTTATGAATAATTGTCTTATGTAAACTCTCTTCATTAACTGTTTTTAAATATTCTAGAGAGTTTTTATAAAGATTCATGAACTCAGAAAATTTTGTTCCATATTCATCCATTAAGACTTGGTAAGATTGTTCTGCAAACTTCAAATAATCTTCTACGGGAGAATAGGTGAATTCTTCATTCTCTTTTAATTCAGAGAGAGATTCCTGTATTGAAACTGAGGCTTTAATAGCTTTTTTCAGATAGTCATCTGTCCAAAGGTCAGGCTCCAACTCAGAATTCATAACCTTATAGTCAGGCTTCAAGAGAAGATCCATCATTATGAAATAAGCTTCCCGATCAGGATTTTTCATCGTTCCATATACCTTAGGCATATGAATTGAATTCAACTTTTCATAGATAAGTATTTCTTTAATATGAGAATTTAGAAAATCGGATTTGTCTTTGTACTCGTCAAAAGTTCTCGCAAGTTTTGGGTCAATTAACCCCGTCAAAATATACATACAGTTTAATAAGTCTTTATCAGTCGGTTTTGACTTTAATAAAGCTAAATTTCTTTCACTCTCAGAAGAGAGTTCCCAAATAGAAAGACCAATCATTTTATTAGTCGTCTGCGATGTAATTTCTGTAATGATACCGTTACTTTCACTTAGATCATCTATTTTCGCTACATGTACTTTTTTATTAAGTAACACTTGCTCTTGAATTAAAGAGGAGAGATTGTCTTTCTCGGTGATGAAATTTACAGGTTTATTTCTCCCTAGCCTCTCATGTGCAATTGCAAATTGTCCGTTGGCCATTGCTGAAAATGTAGAGAGCTCAAGCCCAAGACAGTATCCTGCGATAAGTTCTGCAAACCTATTTACAGTTCCAGACCCCTGACACCCCATTAACTTCAAGTTTTCGTTCTGTGACGGAAGAGATGTCCCGCCCCCTACTGTAGCAACAACTAGCCGTGGCAGTTTTAAACATGCATAAATTCCTCTAGGATGCTTTTCGAAAAAAAGATGCCCAACTGAAGACTCATGAATACAAGCTAGATCTTGTCCCGTCGCTGCAAATATGGCCGCAATTGGATTTGCAATATTCACATTGTATCCAATCATTCCACCTACCTGTGCAGCATAAGTTGATTTGTTAAACCAATCAAGCAAGTGCTCAGAGCTTACTTTCAATTTCTTTTTAAGAATCTCTTCATCTATTACACATTCAGCAACGACATTAACTCCACGTCCATTCAACATCGAATCATGTGTTACTTTCTTATCTGAAGACCCGTTACAGTCGAGGACATAATCTAATATTTTCCCTGGGTACAGTTTGTTATATTCTCTTTCAATAAGAAGACAGGTCTGCCATGTACAAATAGTTGTCATGTTTTGCCCGGAAGCATCACCAGTTTCATAATAAAACTGACACATGAGATTTCTTCCCATCAATTCAGTTTTAACTTCTACTAATTCAGCTCGTTTTGAATATTGCTTTATATAACTTTTAATAGTTTCTATTTGATTCAATAGCCATTCACTAAATTCAGCTGCATCTGCCATACTATCGAAGCAAAACATTGGTGCTCTAAGCATTCTTTGTTGATTTACATGTGCTGAAAAACCTCCAGCCTGATTCATGACACTCACACCACGATTCATACTGGCGATTAAGGCCCCTTCAGTAGTGGCCGCTGCGGTAAAAACTTGCTCCTGTTTCCCTTCTGCATTTTTATAGAGAAGTGGACCAACCAACCCAACTGGGATGGACATAGTACCTATAAATGACTCTACGTTTGATTTTACTTGATGGGCCGTTAACTGAGTTTCGTTATATGACTCAAATTCATGGCCAAGAGACTTTAGAAATTCTACTCGATCTTTTCGAGCCTCCTCATTGTTTATCCCTACATGAGGCTGCTTGACTAGCCGTTGATTGCTCGACGTTTCCATACTCAAAATCCTTTTTTCGTACTTCAATTTTTGAGATAAATCGTAACATCTATTTATTTAATTAAACAAGAAATTCCGGCTACCATAAAGCCATTAATATCAATTACTTAAGTGATGTAGCGGGGTCATGTAGTTATTACGCAATGCGTTGCAACAGTGCACTATCCATTGTAATATCCTGCACATGAAAGGCAAACAATCACTCATCTCATTCATTATGAATAGACCTAAGACCATATGGTTTTTGATTGTCTTGTGCTCTGTACTTTCAATTTTTGGTATCTCAACAATCCAATCTGATTTTTCCCATAGGGTTTGGTTCCAAAAAAACGACCCTTATCTAAAAATCTATAATCAATTTGAAAGAGATTTTGGGAACGAAGACTATATTTCAATCGTAGTTCACAATGAAAAAGGTATTTTCAATAATCAAACATTAAATATTATTAAAGATATTAATGATGACCTTCAGAATGCTACAGGAATCATTAAAGTCGACTCACTTATGACATTTAATATGATTCAAGGAAAGGATGATGACATTATCATTGAACCTCTGCTTGAAGATACTAATCAGAAAATAAACTTATCTAGTGATGAGCTTAATTACTTGAGGGATCGAGCTAGTGAGTCAAGGTTAATTCAAAAGTATCTCATCAATCAAGATACGACAGTCTCTGTTCTCTATGGAAGGATAAAGCCAGTCTTTAATGGAAAGTCTGATTATAAAACTATCCACAATGAAGTTCAAAATATCGTAAAGAAATACGAATTAAGAGCAAATGGTTCAGGTGTAAAATTTCATATTCTTGGAACAGTTGCAATAATAGAAACATTAAAAAACTCTATCAATTCAGATATTTTAATTATTATCCCATCACTACTATTGATCATGCTTATAGTTATGCAGATTCTTTATAAGAATATCGCTCTGACTTTTCTCCCTTTGGTCGTCATTACTTCAACACTTTTCATAACAACCGGAGTAGCATCATTATTTGGACTGACCTATAATCCAATCACTTCAATGATCCCTCATATACTTATTGCTATCTGTACTGCAGATACTATCCATATTTTATCCACCTATACTATATTTTTAAGTCGTGGTTATGAAAAAAGAGAAGCCCTCGAAAAAACTCTTCACAAGAACTTTGTCCCTACTGTGCTAACTAGTATAACGACTACTTTCGGTTTTTTTGGATTACTCTTCACAGACATTTTACCTGTGAAACAACTTGGGGCCTTTGCTGGGATTGGGACGATGGTTGCTTGGGCCATGACATACCTTCTGCTCCCACAGTTAATTTTAAAAATTAAAACAGATGGCTCAAAATATATAAAGAAAAAGAGTGACCAAAATAATCATTTTCAAACAATTAGAAAGTATATTTCCTTTCTAGGAAATTGGAAAAGTCTCATTATCTTACCACTCATAATCGTTTGTTTTATTAGTTACCAAAACAACAAAGAAAATACAGTCGATTCAAAATCTGTAAACATGCTTAAGAAAGGAACTCCTCTAAGAAATGCCGATATTTTTATGGCCAAGAAGTTTGGTGGAGCAAATGGGATTGAACTTGTGATCAAGGCAAGAGATGGAAAAACGATAACTGATCCAACATTTCTAAAGGACTTAGAGTCATTATTACAGTGGATAAGAGGACAAAAAAACATTCATCATGTTATTTCTCTCAATAGTATTATCAAAGAAATAAACTATGTCCTCAATAATCAAGATCCTAAGCATTTATCTATTCCAGATAATAATAAAAGCATTGCGGAGCAACTCTTCCTCTATGAACTATCCGCAAATGATATTACTCAATGGAAGAAAATGAATGATAAGAAGTTGAGGGCGAGTATTATTTGGTCAGCCAACGGAAGTAAAGAAGCTGATGAAATAATTAATCGTATTGAGGCAAAAGCAGCATCGATGAACTTGGATGTGAAGGCCGCAGGAAAAACGGCTCTTCTCAAAGGTGTAAATACGTACCTAGTTAAAGTCTTTTTTCAATCAATGCTAGTTGCAGTAATCTTTATTGCTTTTATTATGTTGATCTTTTTAAAGTCTCCAACCCTAGCTGCGCTTTCTCTTTTACCAAATGTAATTCCACCTTTAATTGGAATGGGAGCTATGAAATATTTTGGGATTCACATAGACTTTGGAACTGTTTTAGTGGCCTCAGTTTGTTTGGGTATTGCTATAGATGACACTATTCATTTTCTCTACAATTATAAAAAGCAATTTGATCTTACAAAAGACTCTAATCTCGCTCTTTCAAATGTTCTTTTAACAACAGGTCCAGCACTTGTCTCAACGACAATCATCTTAATTTTAAGTTTCTTTACTTTCACTCTAGGAGACGTTTCATTAAATACAAATTTTGGAATGCTCACTATGTTTATTTTATTGATAGCACTTCTTTGTGATGTAGTAATACTGCCTTGCCTCTTGGCCAATCCGTCTAAAGAAGAGTCTCTTGCAATAGAAAAAGGTTACTCTTTAAACTAACTTGATTATACATCCAACCAAAGTCCCTAAAAGTAAAACCATACTTGGTACGAATGTCAGAATAAACCCGGTGCCTCTACTTTTTTCTGGGTTCGTATAACCAACATAATAAAGAAAACGCCCAATCAAAACTAAGGCTCCGATTCCGCTCGCCCAGAGAGGATTTATATAATAAGCAAAGCCATAGATTGATGGTATGAAAACGATATATTGCTCAATTGTATTTTGTTGTACTCGATAATACCTTTCCCATTTTTCATTACCTGCTACAAATGGCGCTTTCACTCCAAGTTTAGATCGCATTGATCCAACTTTGATTGAAAAGAATACGTACTCTAAAAGCGCTACACAAACAATGATTGTGACAATTTCCATTTTTTCTCCTCAATAATCTAAAAATTTAGTTCTTCAGAAAAAATCTTCTCAGTTATTTTCCAAAATTTTTCCTGTTTTCTAGCAATGATAAATTTCGGCATTCTAAGAAGTTTTTGATACTTGATGACATCATCAACATCTGTGAAATGTTCATGAAGTTCAGGTCTCTTTAGGTGTGATCTCAAAAAATTAATATTAAATTTCTTGAGACTTGTTGAATTATTTAAATAATGAATTTCTGAAAAGTATTTCGCATCATAATCAAAATACTTTATATCTAAAAACTCGTTTCCATTCTTATCTACTCTTTCCTCAAATTTAATAGAGTCGGGAGTAATGATATGTGCATTTTTAGAAAGTTTGGCCTGCTTTAGCTTTGAATCAGCATCAATTAATACATTTTGACACTCATTACACTCTCTAGCTGTCACATCGTTTTCAGTTCCGCACTTATTACATATTTTAAAGCGAAAGCGATACCCGCATTTGTTGATCTTCAAAGTCTCAGAGTCTTGTTCAGCACCTCTACACTTTCGCCCATAATGCTCAATCAAGTTTCCATCACAATCAACGCTTCCCCAGAAGTTATTTTCAAATTCACACTCAGGGCAGGTTACTTGAACAGCAACAGTATCCTTTGAGGGACGCTTGTCACTAATTTCAGGACTGTAAATATCATGTCCCATTCCCGTATAGTCTAATATAAAGCAGTCTTTCTTATTCTGATTTAGTCTCAATCCCCTTCCAATAATTTGCTGATAGAGGCTAACTGATTCTGTAGGTCTCAAGATTGCAATGACATCCACATGGGGAGCATCAAATCCTGTTGTCAGTACTGATACATTCACAAGATATTTAAATTCTTTGTCTTTAAATTCCTGGATAATTTTATCTCT
Organism: Bacteriovoracaceae bacterium; assembly: GCA_023954635.1. Lineage (GTDB taxonomy): Bacteria > Bdellovibrionota > Bacteriovoracia > Bacteriovoracales > Bacteriovoracaceae > M0603. The sequence goes on along the minus strand of JAGSHI010000038.1, from coordinate 3,893 downwards.
TTCGAGATCGGCAGTATCTCCAAGAATAACTTTTGCTTCACCTTCCGGGAGATGCTCGAGAATCTCTTTTGCATGCTTTACAGTAGAGCTAAAAATCATCACTCCCTGACGATTATAATTTTCTGTAATATCAATAATATTTTTTATGATTAATGGAGTAAGGCGTTTTTGTTGTTTTAAAAGTTCTTCAACCTGAGAAGTTGTATACATTTTTCCGGATTCAGTAAGTTCAGAAAAGTCATAACTGGTAACAGGGATATCGACTTTTACAGGCTGGGTTAAGAACTTATTTCTAATCATGTACTCAAGAGAAAGCTCGAAGACACATTGCTTAAAGAAACGTTTCTCTTCACTCTTGAGCTCTCCTTGAAAGTTATATTCATAGATCCAACCAAGCCCAAGCCGATAAGGAGTTGCAGTAAGCCCCAAAATACAAATCTCAGGGTTATTCGTTTGGAGTTGTTTTATAACGGCCCCATACTGGGTATCATCTTCAGAATTAACTCTATGACATTCATCAATAATCAATAAATTAAAGTCTTTGAAGAAACTCTTTGGTGCTCTGGCGACTGATTGAATACTTCCAAAAATAACTTTATTGGAAGTTTCTTTTTTGTTTAAACCTGCTGAATAGATTCCGGCCCTAAGATCATAACTTTCATATTTTTCATGGTTTTGTTCAACTAGTTCTTTGACATGAGCGAGAACGAGAACTCGACCTTTTGCTATCTTGGCCAGCTCTGCAATGACCAAACTTTTCCCAGCACCTGTAGGTAAAACGATAACCGCTGGATCTCTTTTTTTTCTAAAAAAGTTAAGGGTATTCTCTACCGCTTCTTGTTGGTAACTTCGAAGTTTGTACATCTCTCTAAGATATATTTTGCTTTAGGAATTGTCACTCTGCGCGTCGCGTCTCGACCTACTCTAATCGGCCGTTCCTATGGGATTTGAGCGCATTAAAAATTTATATGTTTTTCTCGGTAATCTTCGAAGCACTGCCGAGACAAATTTCATGGGAAGAGGGAACAAATAGAGTCCTTTTCTCTCACTTAGAGCATGATAAATATGCTCCCCTGCACGCTTTTGAGTCATCTTAAAAGGCATTGCATGGGTTAAGTGTTTCGTCATAGGGGTATCGATAAAGCCAGGAGCTAGCGTCGTCACCTTAATTCCAAATTCATGAAGATCAATTTCAAGAGATTCACAAAGAGTATAAACGGCAGATTTAGAAGCTCCATAAATTGCCATGCCAGGAAGACCACCTATAGTTCCAGCAATTGAACTTAAGGCCGCAAGTTGACCACTTTTTTGACTCTTCATAATTTCAATAGCTGGCTCAAAAGTATTTAGAACTCCTATTACATTTGTTTGTATTACTTTTCGTCCTCGATCAAAATCTGGTACTTTGGATTTGTCCATTGAAATACCAGCATTTGCAACAACCACATCAACCCGACCGACTTTCTTTTTAAAGTCGTAAATAATTTCTTTCATAGCTTCTGTATCGTTTACATCAGCTTGATAATAGATAATGGAATCTGAAATTGTTTGTCTTGCGACTTTTTCATCTTCAAAAGAAGTAACAGCCACTGTATGACCATCTCTTAAGTAATGGTTTGCTGTTTCAAGGCCAAGTCCTGAAGTTCCACCAGTTATCAAGACATTTTTCTTATCTTTTAAATAATATTTCAAAACTTCTTCTGATGATTTTTGAGGAGTATAGCCAAAAACTTCTTTAAGTTTTTTATTACTTAAAACGGGACGGTAGCGAATAAAATTGACTTGCTCCGGTCCATACTGACTTAGTCCAAGTTTCTTAAGTGAGTACAGGACTCCTCCAAGAAGCCAAGAGGGAAGAGGGAGAAAATAATTTCCTTGAATTTTAGCGATGTATTCTAGAGGTACTGCGCCATCTCCTGCTACATTGTATATACCTTCAGCATCTTCAACGATACCTTTGACAAGACAATTAACCATATCTCTGTCCCAAATAATGACAAATGGAGTTTTTGCACCCATAACTCCAGGGACAATTGATTTCTTAAACAAGTCGGTTATCTGATTATTGGTATTGTCGCCCAATATTGTGCCTGGGCGAAAAATTAGCTGTTTGAGTCCAGGAAAATTTTCTCTGTATTCACTCAGCATTTCCTCAACAAGTTTTTTATGATGAGAGTAGGCAAATTCATAATTTCCTCTAATGCTATCATCTTCATCAATCCACTCAGCATTGTCTTTGTGATAGCCATAAGCTGCGCCACTACTTGTGTTTATAAAACGTTTCACTCCAGCCTTTATACAACAATCGAGAACATTCTTTGTTCCAAGAACATCAACTTCATATTCGAATTCACGACTAGAGTTCTTTCCAGGTGTCACGATAGATGCAAGGTGGACAACTGTATCAATTTCATTCTCTTTTAGTATCTCTGTTAAAGACTCCGATCTAATATCTGACTTTATATAATTAAAGTTCAAACCTTCCAAATAAACAGGTTTGTCTCGAATATCTAAACCAATGATCGTTTCAAATCTTTCATCAGTTGAAATAATCTTGATTGTTTCACTACCAAGATATCCACCAGCACCAGTAATTAAAACTTTTCTCTTTTCCATTATTTACCTTTAACTCTGTGGTTGTTGTTCCATTACAAGAATGTCTTCTTTACTCGTTCTCAATGACCAGTACTTTGAAAGCAGTGAGCCTGAAACTAAATGCCAAACTCCCCACCAGGCGCAGATGATCGCCATTCCACCAAGTCCATTAAAAAAGTTAAAAACTATAACTAAACCAAAAGCTGCATTTTGAATTCCAATCTCAAAAGTTATTGCTTTCCGATCTCTTCGACTAAGGCCTGATAATTTCCCCATTCCGTAACCGAGGACGAGTGCTGCTGTATTTGTTAAAAGAACAATAAAGAAAAAAGAACTGAAGTATGTGAAGAAGTGCTTCATATTTGCCCCCAAAGCTCCAAAAATAAGAGATGAGATCAAGGCAAATGTTCCGTAGAGAAACCCTTTTTTAATTTTGTTTGTTAGAGTTGGGAAATAATGCGAGGTAAGCATTCCCAATACCGTTGGCAAGATCAAAATCGTCAAGATGGTTTGCATTATCGCAAAAAAATCTAAAGAAACTTCTTTAAGAAGAATTGCAGTTGTTGAGTTAACGCTTCCCCAAAAAGAAAAGTTTAGAGGGAGAAGAACACTTGCAGCCAAAGTAGAGACTGTTGACATAGAAACTGAAAGAGCTGTGTTCCCCTTCGAGTAGTTTGTCAGAAAGTTAGAAAAGTTTCCACCTGGGCAGCAGGAAACAAGAAGTAGGCCCAAACCGATACTCGGTTCGGGCTTAATTAAAAAGATAATAAATGCTGCAATTGCAGGTAGGAATAAGAATTGGCAAAAAAGTCCAATGAGAGGAGCTTTTGGGACGGAGAAAACTTTTTTGAAGTCCTTGTAGTCAATATCCATCGCTACACCGTACATCATTAAACCAATGGCATAATTAATGTACATCACTGTTTCTTGATTAAAATTGAGTTCAGCCTGATCTATTCCTATCATCTTTATTTCCCCGCTGGCTCTTCGTGCATTTTCTTAAAAGCTAACAAGCCAGGTGCCCACATATGCTTAACAGGATCGACGTCAATATGGATGACTGTACATTTTCTAGAAGCTATCGCATTTTTTATCGCTTGAGTCAGTTCAGATGGAGAAGCAGCTCTTTCACCGTTAGCTCCCATAGATTCAGCAAAGAGATCCCAACGTGTATTACTAAAGTCAGCATTAATTGTTTCTGATTCATCAAGTGACTTTTTAATCATTGTCTTAATTGGCTTAAGAGCAAATTGTTGATTTATCTTTACCATTCCCCATTGATTGTCACAGGCGACTAG
>JAGSHI010000197.1 GCA_023954635.1 Bacteriovoracaceae bacterium | reverse complement strand
AGAAGTTCTCGCTCAAATGTAAAAAAATACTCAAGTCCTTCGGCCAGTAAAAGAGTAAATAAGTTTATAGGTAGTGCTAATACAAATACTATGGCAAAGTCTTCAAATTTATCTAAAATCTCATGTGTTAGTCCTTATGCAAAAGATGTTAAGGGCTTTCATGGTTTTTCCATACTAAGTGGTGGCTCAGTTGCTGCTGGTGGTCCCTACTGTGAACACTTTCAACCTCGCAAGGGAGTTAGTGATTGTTCAGGTCATAAAAAAAGACATGCTGAAGACTTTAAACTTCGCGGAAAAAAGCATTGTGAGAAACTGAGAAATGGTATGACATATGTGAGTACATCTTTCACAGAATGTAATTGCGGCGTTAATGATGCTGGAAGTTTTCAGTGCCGTATAGGCTATAAGCATCTATGTCGTTAAAAATTAAGCTTTTGTAGTACTATGTAGTTACTTTTAAAAATCAATGAATAAATTTGGTTAGTTACGAGGTGATTTCCACCTCCACCAAAATTGATGATTTAAAAGGCTCCTTTTTCAGTTAACCTTTACAAAATTTTAAAACTTTCAGATTAACTTCTTGCTTCAAGTGTGTAGAAAATTTGTGATTATTTTGATCACATTTGAAGCCATGTATTTTCATTTCTTTGATGAAGCGATTTGTGTTCCCACGGCCCGGATCGACAAGGAAAACATCACCATTTGGATTAAGATGATTATTTATGAATTTTGATAATAATTTTGGATTACCTATCTGGTATAGCAAATCACTTGCGATAATGAGGTCATACTTTTTTAACAAATTACTTTCATCCTTCCAATCTGCACGAATAAAAGGAAAACCAGTGTCGTTGTTCAACTTTAGATTCTTTTCAAGAAATAATTCTGCATCAGGATGGTGATCAGTTGCCGTTATGTCAGCTTTACGCTTGTTTAAAAGTAAGCTTGGAAGGGCCATCCCACAACCTACCTCTAAGATAGTTTTGTTTTTAATTGGGGAAGTTAACATAATTTGTGCAAGGGCTTCGCTTGAAGGCCAAATAACTCCAAACAATGACCATGTTGCAGAGTTAATACCAAGATTCTTGGCGATACCTTTTGCATCGGAAAATTGATTTACATTCTTCAAAGTTTTGAGGTGAATATCATAATCTCCAAGCTCAAGACTTTGATATCGGTAGCGAAGTGGTTTATTTTCTATTGATGATGTAAATTGGGCCCCTCTGTAATTCTTCCCTAAGACGTCTAGGATTAAATACAGAGCAGATCAAAAAAGATGTGGGCCATATGAAAGCTTAGATATTCAAACTAACAGGTAATAAGATCAAGAGCCAGAACAAAAGCTTTTTATCTTGAGGCAGTTTTCTAAGTTGGGAGAATTGCTCGTTATGTCTCAATCCTTGCTATTGGTGGCGATGTGGGATACTTTGATATTTCGAAGCTTTTTTATAGCTCACCGTGGACAATCACCCTGACTTATAATCAATCCTAGACTTTTAGTCGCTTGAAACTTTCTTTAGAAGGTAAGGAATTGGTATGTCAGTAATCGTGTCATTTAAAAACATTCTTTTAATCACTTTATTGACGTCCTTTAGTTATTGCGACTCAACTTTAGTGTACGGAAGCGAAACACTCAAAAAAATCAACTTGGAGATAATTGAATGAATATTATAATTGTGACAACCCCGAATTCCAATTTAAAAGAAACAGGATTTGGTTCTCTACAATCGTGTGGGCATGTTATGGCATCAATCACAGAAGCAGGTCATACGTGCTCCCTCAATTTATGTCGTACTAAGTATGATTTGGAGTTGGTGGTAAAGAGAAAACCTGATCTAGTCGTCTTGGGTGTGAAGTATATGTTGATTGAAATGGAAGAAAATATTTGGTTGTCAGATTTCTTTAGTTCTCATGGTATCAATTTTAGCGGCTCACTAAAAGATGTATTACAGTTTGATTCGGATAAAGTTTCTGCAAAAGTTCAAGTGAATAAGGACAATATAAAAACATCAAAATATTTTACTGCGCTACCAGGAGAATATCGGAATGAAAGTTTATTGCCTTTCTCTTTTCCCTTGTTTTTGAAACCTGGCGATGCTGCGAATGGAAATGGAGTCGATGATTTCTCATATGTGTCAAACTTTAAGGATTTTGAGAGCAAAGTTTTGTCTTTGCATAATTTGTACAAACAGCCCGTCCTGGTTGAAGAGTATATGGGAGGCAAGGAATTTACAGTAGCAATAATAGAAGATGCTAACTGTGATTTGATTGTTTCAGCAATTGAAATAGTACCTCCTGTCTCAGCAAATGGTATTAGGATATTGGGAGCGAAAACGAAGAACGATAATTCAGAAGTTTTAATGAAAATACTGGATATTAGTTTAATCAAGAAAGTTAAAGAAATTGCAGTTAACGCATTTAAGAGTCTCGGAGTACGGGATTTTGGGCGTTTTGATATTAAATTAAACGATAATAATGACTGTTGTTTTATGGAAGCAAACTTAGTACCAGGAATGACGGCCGCTACGAGTTACTTTCCAAGGGCCTTTAATATTGATTTAGGAATGTCTTATGATCAAGTTATAAAGTTAATTATAGGGCAAGGAATCCGCAGGGTACCTGTCAAATTGCCTATTCCACCTGCTTTGAGCCTTCTTACTTAACTTCAACTTAGGATTATCATGTTAAAAATTGGCGTTATTGGAACTTCCAAAAAGAAAAATGAACGGCGTGTACCGATACATCCTGAACATTTAAAACGAATTCCTAAAGAGGTTCGTAACCAACTGGTTTTTGAACGAGGTTACGGCATACCATTTTCCATGACTGACGAAGAAATTTCTGAACTGTCTGGTAGCGAGACGTTACCAAGAGAAGAATTACTTTCAGAAATTGGAAATGTGATTATTGCTAAGCCTGTTTTATCCGATTTAGAGGAATTGAAGAAAGGTGGAATGTTATGGGGATACCCACACTGTACTCAAGGACGTGATATTACCCAAATGGCAATTGATCGAAAGCTAACCCTTATTGCTTTTGAGGAGATGTTCGTTTGGGGACCTAAGGGAACTATTGGACGCCATACCTTTTACAAAAATAATGAACTTGCTGGTTATTGCGCAATCATTCACGCGCTGGATTTAAAGGGAATTGACGGGCATTACGGTGATCAACGAAAAGTTCTTATCTTTAGTTTTGGAGCCGTAAGCAGAGGCGCCATTTACGCACTAAAGGCCAGAGGCTACAGGGATATTACTATTTGTATTCAAAGACCAGATCATGAAGTTCGAGAGGAAGTGCTCGACTGCCATTATGTCCGAATTAGAAATGGTGGGGAGAATGAACCAAGATTATTAGTAGTAGAGCATGATGGGAGTGTCCGGCCATTTACTGATTTAATTGGAGAGGCAGATATAATTGTTAATGGAAGTTTTCAAGATCCCGATTGTCCCTATATGTATGTTATTCCTGAAGAAGTTCCATTACTTAAGCCAAACAGTCTTATCATTGATGTTAGCTGCGATGAAGGCATGGGCTTTCCATTTGCAAGGCCAACAACTTTTGACGATCCAATGTTTAAGGTAGGGACTATTGAATATTACGGTGTTGACCATACCCCTTCCTATTTATGGGAAAGTGCTTCCCGTTCAATATCAGCCGCACTTATTATCTATTTAAGAGCTGTTATGGATGGCCCTGAGAGCTGGCAACAAAATGAAACTATTAGGCGAGCTATAGTTTTAGATAAAGGTGTGATCAAGCATCCTTTAATTTTAACTTTTCAAAAACGACAGTCGGAATATCCCCACGAACCACTTTCTGATATTGAGGTATAATAGAATTCATTAGGTTTAGCCAGGCTTTGTAGTAGTTTGTAGTTACTTTCAATTATGTGTTAGTAAAATAAAGAAGTTATGTGGCTATCACCACCTCCACCACATCGATTTCTAGTGATCTAGAATGATCTTAAATGACATCTTTTGTTTCAAAAATGAAATAAATTGGAAATCAAAACTACAAATCATTGAGCTTGATAGGGCTCTTTGATAATGCTTCAAGGTTAACTTGGAGGCAAGATGTCAGATATAACAATTGATAGGATTGAGAGAATAATTTACGTTATAAGAGGACTTAGAGTAATGCTCGATAGTGATTTAGCAGAGTTATATGGAGTAACAACGAAAAGGCTAAATGAACAAGTGAAACGTAATCCTGATAGATTCCCTACTGACTTCGTTTACTAGCTGACGAGAGAAGAGAAGGACCTCTTAAGGTCGCAATTTGCGACCTTTAAAGAATCAACAGCTAAAAGAAAGTACTTACCATATGTCTTTACTGAGCAGGGAATAGCAATGCTTTCTTCTGTACTGCAAAGCAAAGACGCCATTAATGTGAATGTGGAAATAATGCGTACTTTTGTAAGGCTACGTCATGTAATAAGGGAAGACGACTCTTTGGTTGATAGAGTGAGTAAACTGGAGCTCGATAGCGACGAGATGAAAAAGATCTTTAAGTTTGTCTTCGATAAATTTGATCAGCTCGAGATTACAGTTCCATTACTTCCCGAAGATCGAAATAAGATAGGCTTAAAATAGCTTTTGTCTTTGTTAAGGTTTGTTTTAGAGTAGGAGTAGATGTTTCCTTTGAGGTGTCTATTTGTTAATAATTACTTACGTCTTGAAAGAATCTGAAAAACTTCGATAGTGACCTGTCTCATTCAGGTGGCAACCTAGAAACGAATGGTCGGAACGACTGTGATTCTTTAAGTTGTTGAAATTATTAACCTGTTTCGATTGTGGTAGCATATGTTCACTTCATAAAATTAGAATGAACCTAGGAGCAAGT
>JAGSHI010000164.1 GCA_023954635.1 Bacteriovoracaceae bacterium | reverse complement strand
TCAAGTGACGACAAAACCCTTAAGGAAAAACTCAAGTCAGGATTTGAAGGCCAAGTAGAAGATATTGTTCATGAGTTAGGGTTAATGAAAGGAAGTATTATGAAGGCAGGTCAAATGCTTTCTCTTCATGCTGGTGAATTCTTACCTGAGGAAGCTCGAAATGTTTTAAAGACCCTTGAAAATAATACTTATTATCTTGAGTGGGATCAAATTAAATCTCAGATCCCTGCAGAGTGGCATAATTCATTAGATATTGATCACGAACCTGTTGCAGCCGCAAGTTTAGGACAAGTTCATATTGCAATCGATAAAGAGACTGGTGAAAAATATGCAATGAAGATTCAATATAAAGGTGTAAAAAAAGCAATTGAACAAGATGTAAAAGCACTAAGGATGCTCCTCAAGATGTTAAACCTTCTTCCTAAGGATATTGATCTCTCTCTCGTTTTTGAAGAAATTAAAGAGATGCTCCATAGAGAAACGGATTACACCCAAGAGGCCGAGGCCACAAAAAAATATGCTGAACTTGTTAAAGATTTTGATTGGTGTATAACTCCAGAAGTTATTGATGAATATTCAACTGATACTGTTCTCACAACAACTTGGCTTGAAGGAATTGAGCTTCGATCAGAAGCTGTTTTAACTCTCCCACAGTCTTCCAGAAATGAGCTTGGGAAAAACTTTATGGACCTTTTTCTAAGAGAAATATATCAATGGGGAGTCATCCAAACAGATGCTCATTTTGGAAATTTTATGATTTCTAAAGACTTCAAAAAGTGGATACTTATTGACTTTGGTGCGACTAAGTTTGCCTCTCAGTCAGAATGCGAAAACTACAAAAATCTAATTTCTGCTTGCGCCTATCGCGACAGGGATAAATTCCTCTCTGTGATCAAGGAAATGGGATATCTTACAGAGTCGAATAAAACAAACTACGATACTCTTTGGGAGTATTGTGAGCTGATCTCAGAACCTTTCAATCAGCATCCTTATAATTGGGGAGTTTCAGACATCCCGGACAAAATTTTGGAGATGAGTCAGAAGCTAGCTACTGATTTAGACATAGGGAGACCACCTGGAGACACTGTTTTTATTGACCGAAAAGTTGCTGGTGTCTTCCACGTTCTAAAGCACTTAGGCGCCGTTATTGACAGCAAACAACTCCTTGAGCCTCTAATTAACGGCTCCAAGGATTCAGTACCTCATAAAGTTTCATAGACTTAACGCTTCTTGTAATCTATAAAAATAAACACTTGGCCATTGGGAGCTTCACACTTTTCTGGTAAGGTATAAAGCGTTTTTAAAGTCGTACAGAGGTATAAATGAAGTCCAGTGAAATCCGAAGTAAATTTACAGAGTTTTTTGTCTCCAAAGGTCATGAGAAATTAGAATCGAGTTCCTTGATTCCACAAAATGACCCGACTCTTTTATTCGCTAATGCGGGAATGAATCAATTCAAAGACTATTTTACTGGAGCTTCAACTCCTAATAATCGAAAAGCTGTGACTGTCCAAAAATGTGTTCGTGCAGGTGGAAAACATAACGATTTAGAAAATGTCGGTTTCACCGCTAGACATCATACTTTCTTTGAAATGCTTGGAAATTTTTCTTTTGGTGATTACTTTAAAAAAGAGGCCATTTCTTTTGCATGGGAATTCCTTACAAAAGAACTTGGTATAGATAAAAGTAAACTCTATGTCACTGTCCACACAAGTGACCAGGAAGCTGCTGATATTTGGCACAATCAAGAAAATGTACCTAGGGAGAATATTTTTTTCCTAGGAGACAAAGACAATTTCTGGGAAATGGGTGAAGTCGGACCTTGTGGTCCATGTTCAGAAATTTTTTACGACCATGGCCCTGAAAACACTGATCCAAATGCTGATATTTCAGATTGTATCTTAAATGATGAGGTTCGCTATGTTGAAATTTGGAATCTCGTTTTTATGCAATTCGAAAAATACAAGGAAGATGGAAAGATAAAGAGGAGAGATCTCCCAAAACCTAGTGTTGATACTGGGGCTGGTTTAGAGAGAGTCGCAGCTGCGATGACCGGTAATTATAACAATTATGAAACATCTCTTTTTCAGCCAATCATTAAAGAAATTGAAAAACTAACTGGGAAAAAATATAAAGAGAATCTCGCTTATATGAGGGTTATAGCTGACCATATACGAGCTTCAACTATGCTTATTACAGATGGAGTCATCCCTTCTAATGAAGGGCGAGGTTATGTCCTTAGAAGAATTATTCGAAGAGCGACTAGGCAACTAGAAGAGTTAGGGCTTAATGAAGTCACTCTCTATAAATTAATTCCAAAAGTATGGGAAATTTTAGGAGATGAGTATCCAGAAAATAAAAGAAATTCATCTCTTGCAGAAAAGTATTTAAAACTAGAGGAAGAAAATTTCAGAAGAACTCTTTCAACAGGTCTTGAGCTTCTTAATAAAGAGATTGCAAAGTTAAAAACTGATACTCTCCCAGGAGAACTTGCTTTTAAATTTTATGATACGTATGGATTCCCTATGGATTTAACAGAAGTCATCCTAAGAGAAAAAAATCTTAAATTAGATATCGCCGGCTTTGAAAAAAGTATGGAAGAGCAAAAAGAAAGATCTAGAAAAGCATCAGATTTTTCTGCTGCAGAAGATAATCAAAAAATCTTTCATGACATCAAAAAGAAACACGGTGTGACTGAGTTTCTCGGATATCAGTCACTAACTCATAAAGCCAAACTGCTTTCGAAAGAAAAAGTTGGAGATCACTTTGCTTTAACCTTTGATAAAACTCCTTTCTATGCTGAAAGTGGAGGGCAATCTGGAGACTCAGGAGAAATCCTTGGAGGTGATTCCATTTTAGCGTCTATCATTGATACTCAAAAACCTGTTGATGATTTATTTGTGCATTATTCAAAAGATGCAGATGCACTTAAAATTGATCATGAATATGTTCTTAAAGTTAATGGACATAGGAGGGACCTCACGACAAGGAATCATACGGCAACTCACCTATTACAGTCAGCATTAATTGAAGTTCTAGGTGATCATATCAAACAGGCCGGTTCGGCGGTTGATCAAGAAAGACTTCGCTTTGATTTTACTCATCCTGAATCAGTAAAAAAGTCTGAGCTTAGAAGAATTGAACAAATCGTAAATGAACAAATATTAAAAGGTTCTGATGTTAATGCTGAAGTCATGTCAAAAGAGAAGGCCATGCAAAAAGGTGCCATGGCATTATTTGGGGAAAAATATGGAAATGAAGTAAGGGTGATTGATGTCCCTGGCTTCTCAGTTGAGTTTTGTGGTGGGACTCACGTGAAAAATACTTCCGAAATAGGACTCTTTTCTATTACTTCCGAATCATCATTAGCAGCAGGAATTAGAAGAATTGAAGCAGTTGCAAGTAACGGCGCATTTGAGCGAGTTTCAACGAGAATGCAAATTCTCGAAGAGATAGAGAATAAGTTCAAAGTTAAAGGCGAAGAAGTCTTAACGAGAGCTGATCAATACATTAAAGACATTAGAGAAAAACAAAAAGAGATCACAGAACTAAAAGAAAAGCTTCAATCCCAAGCATCAGGTGACCTTTTCTCAAATCCTGAAACACTTAAAGGAGAGATGGTATTTAAATCTGTAAATGCTCCAGAAGGAAGTGATGTGAGAAAGCTTGGAGATCTCTTTATAGACAAAAATCCTAAGGGAGTTGTTCTCATCACTGCAGTTAAGGGTGATAAAGCATCAGTACTTCTTAAAACTTTCAAAGGTAATAAAGAAATAAATTGTTCTAATATCTTAAAGTCTGCTTTTGATGCTGTCGGTGGAAGAGGTGGCGGAAAGCCTGATATGGCCCAAGGCTCTGTTACCCCAGATAAGTTAGGAGATGTTGAAACTAAAATTAGAGAGAGTCTCTTTTAATTTACATGTTGAGACATAAAGCCTTCAGTGTGAATAAAGTCTTCTTTCGCTCCTAGAGCTTTAACTTTTTCTTTACAAGCATCAACGAACTCATTGCTTCCAGCAATATATATACTTGTTTCTGAAAGATCTCCCTCAAGAACTTCTGGTATACGCCCATGCTTCTTACCTTCAACTTTATCTTGAGTATAAGTTATATTGAATCGGAAGTTTCTAAACTTTGATTCAAGAAAAGTAAAAAATCCTTTATCAAAGACATGTTCTTCATTTTTAGCAGAAAAGAGGACTGTTGCAGGATAACGAAAACCACCACGAAGTAAGGCCCCCGATGCAAGAGAAAGTATTGGAGCTAAACCTGATCCGGCCGCAAGACATAAAACAGGTTTTTCAACAGATGGATCACCAATGAATGTTCCATATGCTCCATTAACTTTGATTCTATCACCAGCTTCTAGACTTTCGTGAATCCATTGACTCGTTTGACCGTCTGGAACTCTTGTAACATAGAGAATTAACTCTCCCTCATTATTTGGAATATTAGCTATAGAGTAACATCGTTCAGGAACACCCCTGTCTTTGTCTCCAAGAGTAATGTATTGGCCAGGCCAAAACCTTAAACTCTCACCTAGTGATCGTAGTCTTAATTTTGCGATAGTGGGAGTAACTAGAGACTTTTCAGTAACGACATAAGGCATATTTTCTTTTGGCGGAAACAACTTAGGAAGAGCGTCTTCATTACCCCATTCAATTTCAACAACATCAGTTTTAGGTTTTGCCATACACATAAGACCAAAACCTTGTTCTCTTTCAGAAGCAGGAAGGGCCATATCTAAAATGAAACCTTGATCAATTTCTCCCGCAGATACTTTAACTTTACATTCACCGCAGGCACCAGCTCTGCAGTTATTTGGAAGAGCTAGTCCGTGCTTTTCAAGGGCGGCCAATACAGTCTGCCCGTCCTCTACTTTTATTTCTTTACCTGAAGGTTGAAGTTTGATTGTTTTCATTATTCTTCCTAAAAAAAAAGCGGAGCCAAGCTCCGCCTTGCATAAAATAATTTAAAAAAGATTATCAGAAAACCGGTATGATGTCGTCCATATCTATATCTAGAATCTCTTTTCCATCAATTCCAACTTCAGGGATCGCTGGAAATGGAATATCGAACTTATCGAGAACGCCTTTCAGGTTAAGAATTGCATTTCTCCAGTTTTCTTTCTTTGCGTCATAAGATGGTATATTAAAACCAGCTCCACGGGAAACTTCCTCACATTCTCTTTGAATATCAATAAAATCAGATGGAACATCCCAAAATTCTAGTGGTGGCTCAAAAAGTACTGCAGATAAGAACAGGTAACCAGCTCTAATTTGCTTTGTGATAATTTCTCTATCTTCACCCTCAAGACCTGGGTAATCTCTCTCCATAAGGCTCATACAAATGGCCATATGACGACCTTCGTCCCTACCAATATTCTTAAAGCCTTCTTGAAAAACAGGCTCAGTACAACCTGTCGCCATTTGGTGAAAGATTGTTGCAGCGGCCATTTCTCCCATTAAAAATGATGAGAAAAGTACAGCGAGTGAGTATTTTGGAACTGCTCTTTTATAACCTTCCCAATATCTAGCTCCATTGAAGTAAAGCCATTTTGCATTCTTTTGAGCTTTCTTTCCTATTTCAGTTTTAGGCTCGTAAGTAAGTGGGTCTGTGTGATCAAGCATTTTTGTAATAACCAACCCACAAAGTTGCTCATGATTTTGCTCATCACGAAGGACAGAGAAGAAACATCTTCTAACAGGATCTTCTTCGTGAACTTCATAAGTTTTAATGAGGGCCTCAGCAAAGACAGGAGGAGCAGATGCATCGAAGACAGAAAGAATAGTCCACCAATAAGCGATACATTCTCTTTCTTCCCAAGTATATCTGCTTGGATCAAAAGTATCCCATGGGAGTTTTGCTGGATCCCAATATTCTTTTTGAGAGGCTTCCCAAATTTCTTCCATCTTAGTTGTTTCTCTTCTCCAATCTAAGGGAAAGATATTTGGTTGCTCGGTCTCCGGTGGAAACTCCATTGTGTGTGCAATTTTTTCTTTTTTGGACATAAAGTCCTCCTCTATTTTGTATCTTTATATGTTTTAAAAAAGTTCAATAGGATTTTCATCATTTCGGAGTGTATCCGTCAATATGAGCTACGGCATAGTTTTTACAAGTTATACACTTAACTAACTGATTAAAGATAAATTTCATAAGAAGTGACTACATATTATTAGCTCTATCTAATGAACGCGATAAGTCAAAGCTTATATTTTTTACAATCCATTTGAGATATTGTGCGCTGACTCCTATCGTCGTTTTGAGAGAATTATTGGGAGAGATTAATGAGAAAAATGAGACAGCTTTTTGCCGTAATGGCATTTTTGTTTTCAAGTCATGTTGTGGCGGCATCTTGGAACATGGCCAACCTTCACATGCAATTCTATGCAGATCATTTATGGTTAGTTTACCAATGTGGTGACTACCTTTATTTTAATCATGAAGTTAGAGATCAAAGAAGAGAAAATGACTCTAGTTTATCTTTTAGCTGGTTAACTCATTCTACAATGATTGGTCTTAGATATTGTGATGGCTTCGGACATTCTTTTTTAAATGAAAAGGTAAGTTCAAAGACAGCTGCTCAATCAGTCGTTCTTCCAGAGAAGATGCACCTTTTCTACAAATCAAAAAGCAATAACTCAGCTA
The DNA here is from genome assembly GCA_023954635.1 of Bacteriovoracaceae bacterium. Taxonomy (GTDB): domain Bacteria; phylum Bdellovibrionota; class Bacteriovoracia; order Bacteriovoracales; family Bacteriovoracaceae; genus M0603. The sequence continues at coordinate 363 of JAGSHI010000164.1, read as the reverse complement.
TAAAAATGAAAACTTATACTGGTAGACCAACAGGAAAGCCAAACAAGAACAAATGGAGTTCATCTCAAACTCTAAAAGACAATAGAGGTTCGACGATTAGAACAAATCGTTTTTCTGCTTTTGAGGCCATGGGTGAGTTAAATGTCGCTTTCGTACAGAATAGAGACCTCTATATTAGAAAGTCGAATGGAAAAGTAGTAAAAGTTGAAACACCAAATCCTGTACTTGAGAATTATTCAATCAAAGCAGTTTCAGCAGTGACTAAAACCGGTCCTTCGATCCTAATTCAATATGTAAGCAAGCAGAGCAATGGAGCTGATCGATATTCATTTACTATGCTCGATATGGGAGATTTTGCTAAAG
>JAGSHI010000202.1 GCA_023954635.1 Bacteriovoracaceae bacterium | reverse complement strand
AAGTATAGGACAGATTAATAACCTTTTTAATAAAGTCCTCTGAATCTTAATTGGTATTATACCTTAGATGAAATGGGATATGTTAAGATTAAGTACTATGAAGATGGACCTGGAGCAGGTCAGATCATCACTGGAGAAGTCGTTAAAGTTCATGTTTCAGAGGAGCTCTACGACTCAGGAAGAATCAGTACAGAGGCCTTTAAGCCGGTTGGTAGAGGTGCCGGTAATGACTGGATTAAATGTACAGACCTCATTCAGCTCGAAAGAAAAATGCAGGCACAGATTCAGAAATAGGCTTTAAAAACTCAAAAAATGCCTGTTGAAGTAGAGAGATTAAGATTGATACCAAAATCTTCGTCATCAATCTTGTTGAAAAATTTCTGACCATAAGTTGAAATACTTAAGTTCCAGTTATGACTTATGTAACGTCCATGTAGTTCTACTCGATGTGATAATACATCATAGGAAAAATCCTGATCGTAGTCATAACCAACACCCAAAACGATTTTTTCTCTTAAATGAAAATCCTTTAGAAAATGAAGATGATAGTTCCATGTGTCTTCATAACTATTTTTCCTGGCAAATGAATTAGATATGAATAAATCACTGGAGAATTGATATCCCATTCCAAGTTGGAATTGATTATAATCATAACCAACTTCATAATCGTATAACGTTTCGCTTACATTAATAGCTATATCCTCATTAAACTTATACGACTGGGAAAGAAAAATACTTTTCAAATCTTTCATCGCAAACGAAGTCCCTTCTTGTTGAAAGTAATGACTATCACTTAAGCCTAAGGCCGTCGTCAGATTGCTAAAACTGTATTGACCATAAAGAGATGCGTCGAAAGCAGAATCTTCAACTCTTGAAGCTATACCTTGCGCTTTACCCTCAAAATCAACATATGAAACTTGAAACTGAAGATAGTAACCAATTGCCGTGTAATTTGCTCCAGTGGTGGCACTCATCTTATCAACGGCAAAGGTTTCTACACCAGTTGTGATATTTTTATTTTTTGTTGTTTCATTTCTTGCAGTAACAAAATACTTAAATTTATCACTGTGAGGCTTGGAGATCATTATTTGTTCTGAAACTGTTTCGAAATCATACAAGTGTCTATGACTCACTTTTTCAATATTCAAAAAATCATCGCGACTTACATTGATGTCTACGACAACTCCTTCAAGATTCTCAATTCTCTCAATTAAAGCTTTGGAATCTTGATTAGAATCAATTGAATAAGATTCTTTTGCTACGGTAATTGATTTTTTATACTTAGCATCTTCTAGATAAAGACTCGATAAGGTATTCAACAAATTTGTATTTTGGGGAAAATGAGTTCTAGCCTTTTCTAATATCCCTATGGCTTTATCTCGATTCTTATTTTTCAGATAGAGTAGCTCAGCCATGAAATAAGAATGGATGTCATTTTTTTGAATATTTATACTTTTTAAGTATTTCTGAAGTGACTTCTTATATTCACCACTTTTCATATAGAGACCAGCAACTAGATCTACAATTTCTTTATTGTGTGAATAATCGTGTTCAATTTCACGAGCAACTTTTAATGCTTCTTCATACTTCTTTTGAGATTCATAAAGCCTAACTAGATGCAAAGAAAGGCTCAGATCACTCCCCCAGTGATTATGAATCCTTTGCAAATACGAAATAGCTTTATTGACATCGCCCTTCCCCTCGTAGAGGTTCGCTAGAAAAATCACAACCTCTTTGGACTCACTATTCATAGAATAGGCTTTTTCAAATTCATTTATTGCTGACTCACGCTGACCCAACTTGGAATAACAGAATCCTGCATAATAATTTTTTAGAAATGAGTCTTCGATATCTTTCAAAAGTACGATTACGTTTTTGAATTTATTCTTTTGGATCAATGTATAAGCTTCAGTCAGCTTGCCTGCCTCTCTCCTGCTTTGATATTGGGCAATCATGCCCTCTAGAGTCAGATAATCTTTACGTACCAACACATTCTTGGACGTTGTTACTAAATCTTGTGCTTTAGTATAATTGTCATTTTGAATATATATTTCCAGAAGTGATTCATAAGCAGGATAAAATCTCTTTTGAAGAACAATGGATCTTTCAAAGCTTTTCTCAGCTTCTGACCTCTTACCTAGGGCAAGATTTAGTAGTCCAATATCATAATAAATTTCAGCACTTACATAGGTTTCAGAGATTGACTTCAGTTTTTCTAAAGCTTGTTTATATTTACCCTCTTGATAAAGCTTTTGTACTCGAATCATATTGACTTCCGAGCCTATAATAATAGTGGGAAATACGAATAGAATTATGTACGCTATGAACTTGCTCATTATGTGAAACCCTTTTGGAGTAATGCTAACAGAAAGTATTTCTTTTTTCAGCACTTATCAACTGAAGTTTAATTATGATTTTAAAGTTTTTTTTACTCTTTTCTTTTTCTCTTTCATCAACTAATCTTATAGCCGCTGCTAGATGCAACCCAAGAGCTGCTCACAATAGTGCTGCTTATCAAGCTTGTGGAATTCAGCCAACAATTGCCCCTGTTCCAACTTCTCTTCCCACACCGGTGCAAACGCCAAGGCCTACAGTTACTCCAATTCCGACTCCACAACCGACTAGAACCATAGTTCCAAAACCTGCAAACACCCCTTTGCAAACACCAGCACCAGCATTAACACCAACACCAGCACCAGCATTAACACCAACACAACCACAGATTGCAGTCCCGACCAAGATGCCTTATGCCGTTCCAAGCTTGGTTCCGACACTACCTGTTTCTGCAACTCCAACACCTCCACAAATGGCAGTTCCGACCAAGATGCCTTATGCCGTTCCAAGCTTGGTTCCGACACTACCTGTTTCTGTAACTCCAACGCCTCCACAAATGGCAGTCCCGACCAAGATGCCGTATGCCGTTCCAAGCCTTGCTCCATCTCAAATGCAAGGGACAAGTAAAAACAAGAATGGACCATCAACAAAACAAATCAAAGTACCAACCACTAATCAGCAAATCTCCCCTGATGTAGAGACTCCACACAGTGGACTGGCCCCAAGGCCTACTGTCACATTTCCAGTGAAAAACATCAAAAAGGAAGACTCGAGTCAGATAGGGCCTCAGGATCATCTGCTCAATACTGGAAATTCACATTCCGTGGGTATTGAATCTGTCACTCCAGAAGGAGTTGATAAGTCTGAGATTCCAAGCACAGGCAATGGAACTTCTAACAATAAAAAGAAAAAAGCATTTATTCCACTTCTTGGTATTGAAGAGCCTATTCATTCGGTGTGGTTGATTCTATTACTCTTGGCCGGCTTAGGTCTTTTTTGGTGGCATAAAAAAAGCCGCTAAAATAGCGGCTTTTTCTTATCAAAATTTTAATTGAAATTAAGCGATCGTAACTTCTTCTTTGATCTTGTCAAAAGTCTTTTCTTCTCTGATGGCGTACATCATGTTCTTTTTAACTTGCTCATTTGAAGTGTAGTACTTTTTGATTTGCTCAATGTCTGCACCTGTCCCATCAGCAGTTTCAGCAATTTTCTTTTCAAGATCTGCATCAGTAGACTCAACATTGTATTTCTTCGCGAGATTATCAAGAATTAAACCACTCTTAACTTGAAAAATAGCTTTAGTTTTCATGTCATCTTCCCACTTAGAAAAGTAAAGTATAGGACAGATTAATAACCTTTTTAATAAAGTCCTCTGAATCTTAATTGGTATTATACCTTAGATGAAATGGGATATGTTAAGATTAAGTACTATGAAGGAGTAGGTTTATGGAAAAATTAATTGAACAATTAGGTGATAAAGACCCCGTCATTAGAGATGATGGGGCGTATGTGAGTTTAGAGAAATTTATTAAGTCTGAAGATAATGATGCTGAGAGCAATAGCCTTCTTTATGGCCAATTATTAAAAGAAATTGAGCAAAAAGGAAAAAGCATTGAACACATTCTTAAAAGAAGCTTCTGTGCCCTAGTCTTAAGTGTGGTGATCTTTGAAGATCATAAAAGATTTGGAAATTTAAGCTCAAGTGAACTTAAAGACGTCTTTGAAGTGATTAAAGACTATATAAATAATGAAGAATGTCTTATCGAAAAAGATGAGAAATTAGGATGGATCCACTGCTTTGCCCACATAGGTGATGTTCTCTCAACTTTAGTCATTCATAAAAACTCTAATCTGAGTGGTGAAATTGTTAGTCTCATTTCAGGTTTTGAAAAAAGGGATCTTTTGGGCCCTGACTCGCTTGAGCGATTTAATGCCCCTCTTTCTTTGGCCAAAGCACTAGGAAAATGCAGCTGAAGTTAAGTATAGGACAGATTAATAACCTTTTTAATAAAGTCCTCTGAACCTTAATTGGTATTATACCTTAGATGAAATGGGATATGTTAAGATTAAGTACTATGAAAAATTATATGGTGTT
>JAGSHI010000076.1 GCA_023954635.1 Bacteriovoracaceae bacterium | reverse complement strand
TAAAGAAAAGGTTGATGAGATCTTAGAAAAAATTGATCGACTTTAAAAAGGATTTTAAATGTCAAAAGTCAAAAAAGACACGACCCGAAAATTTGAAGTAGATTCAAGTGATTTAGCTGAAAGAGAAGAGAAGGGAAGACGTACAAAAGCAAAGGTCGCTTCTCCAGATGCTCTTTTAAAACGTAAATCTGGAGGACTTGCTCTTGAAACGCAAACTCTTGCTGGTGAGAGAAGAAAGGCAAAAGTAGAAGAAAAACACTCCGATCAAATGAAGATGGCTAGCTATGCTGACCGTATAAAAGGTGGAGCTGTTGATCTCGGAATCTGTCTTGGACTTTACTTCGTGGCCTCTAAAGAAAGCTTTACCTATAAGACTGAAGAGCTATATTTTAAAGTTACAGAAATAGCAGGGGTAGAGTTAGAACTTTCTGATACCATTCTTGATTATGGTTTGATTGCAATTAATTTCTGTATTCTTTATTTTGTTGCTCAAGTTTTAGTGACTACTTTTTTTCAAAAAAGTATCGGCAAGATGGTAAGTGGTACTCACCTTGTTTCTTTTGATGCGGATAAAGTAGGACTTTTTCAGGCGATAAAAAGAGAAATGATAATGAAACCCATTGGAGTCGCCTTTCTCGTAGGATTTATCCTTCCCTTTACTGATGAAGACAATCAATCATTTCATGATAAGTTTGGCGGCACTCTTGTCGCAAAAGACTAATTTCTTATTCAATAAGTAATTTCTGAATAAAGTCAGATTCACTAGTGGCAGCTTCAATAGCTGTCTCTTTACTAATTTTTCCTTTTTGATAGAGCTCAGTGATATGTTGGTCGAAAGACTGACTTCCACTTCCTTCTTTGCCTCTTCCCTGCATGATAATTGTATTAATCCGGCTAATCGATTCTTCACCTAATATACACTCCCTGACTCCTGGAGTATTAATCATTATTTCTTGAGCAATAACAATATTAGATTTCTTGATCCCTTTAAGCATTCTTTGACTGACAGTTGCTGTTAAATTTTCAGCCAATCTTTTTCTGACGTCTTCTTGCTCCTTGGGAGGGAACATTGAAATTACTCTACCGATGGTAGTGATGGCGTCAGTTGTATGGACGGTTGAGAGAACAAGGTGACCAGTTTCAGCTGCTTTTAAGGCGATACTGATCGTTTCTGGGTCTCTCATTTCACCAATGAGGATGACGTCAGGGTCTTGCCTCATGGCCGCTCTTAGGGCAGATGTAAAATTCGGAGTATCAATGCCAATTTCTCTTTGAGTAACTCTAGAATACTCCTGTTGGTGAACATACTCTATTGGATCTTCAATGGTTACAATATGGCAGTGTCTCTTCCTATTAATATAATGAATCATAGCTGCAAGAGTCGTACTTTTTCCAGACCCTGTAGCTCCGGTGACCATGACTAGTCCACGTTGGCTTAAGGCGATCTTTTTTAAAACAGTACTAAAACCAAGATCTTCAAACGAAGGGACTTTTGTATTTACGATTCTTAAAATAATCCCAATACTTTTATTGTAAACGAAGGTATTAAATCTTAATCGACAAAAACCAGGAATTTCAAAGCTTCCATCTTGTTCATTGTAATCGTGAATAGTTTCTTTATTCGTTTTTGTTAAAATTCTAGCGACATCTAAAACATCATTAATACTAAAATCTCTTGTTTGAACTGGGACTAAATCACCACGTATTCTTAAACAAGGTGGCTCTCCGGTTCTTATATGGATATCACTGGCACCATGTTCAAGCCCAACTTTTACCAAGCTTGTGAGATGTTTTTCTTGAAACGCCATTCAAATCTCCTATCTGATTTGGACACGGTCTAGGCTTATAAAGGCATTTTTGACTCTATAACTTCTAATCCATTTTTCTGTTAGACAACTATGACCACCACGGCCCCAGCCTTCTCCCCAGCTATTTGCAGTAATAAAGCAAACCTTTCCTTCTGACTGTTGTTCTTTAGGTAATTTCATATAACCCAAGAGGACAACAGCATGTCCTCCAGCATGAGAGTCTGTATCCCCTGACTTAAAAGAATCTTTCCATGTTATAAGACCATCGTTCTTATAAAAATTTGGAGAGAGCTTTAGTCCCACTATTACGGGTCTATTTTTTGAAAGAGCATTATAAATTCCATCAATTGTTTGAAGCTTTGAATATGAAGAAACTTTTATCACACCTTGTTGGCAAGGTAGCTTTAATGGAATTTGAGTTTCATTTCCAGAGACACTCGTTCGAACATAGGGACAAGAAGATTCTAAAGGAATGTCAGGAGAGGAACTTCTTTTACTTCTATCAAAGCCTTTTCTTACCCAGCTTCCGCGGTTGCGACAAGGTGAAGACTGACACTCAGGTTTACTTGCAAAGTAAAAATACTGTTCAGATAAATCCATTCCCTTATTCACTGAAGACAGCAAAACCTCCATGGCCCTAACTCCTGCAAAAGAAGCACATGTAGGTCTTCTACCTTGGTCTCTTACTTCAACATCTAAACTATAGGGAATGACGTGATAGTCTTTCTTAACTGCTTTTGAGAGTGGCATCTTTAGTTTTTTGTCTGGAATATTAACGATAGGAGATTCGAAATTAAATGTATTCTCCTTATACTTAGGAAGGTTTTTATTAAACTTTTCACGGGCCTTCGCCCAGCGAGCATATGTACTTTCTATTTTATTTTTCCAGCCTTTTAAGTTTTGATTTCTTCTCTGCTTTAGTTTTGATAATTGATTAAGGTATTTACCTTTCATTGAAGTATTATCGAATTGATCAGAATCTTGTTCATCTTTTGAAACAACTGGATTGTCCGCTTTGGATTGATCGTTTCGCTTTTTGATTAGCGCACGATTCTTTTTTAATTGCTCTTGGATAAATCGTTGGCCCTTACTTAAAGTCGCAATTGGCCTTACAGTTCTAATTGGTTTAACTGTTCGAATAGGCTTTACCGTTCGGATAGGTTTTACGGTACGAACCGGCTTTGGTGTTTTAATAGCAACTGGAGAAGGTATTGGTTTTGGAGTAGGTATAGGTGCCATTTCTTCATGGCCGGCACCTTCCCAAAGTGAATTAATGATTATTTTCCCTTTGTCCCCTAAATCTTTCCCTCCTGCCGGCTGAACAGTAGTTAAGGCCTGGGCCAATGGTAATTGGAATAATAAATAAATAATCAAGGTTTTCATGGTGTTTCACTTTCAAGTTGGTGTCTTGGGATTTTATCCTCTTTTCAAAGACAAATAAAGAGATGGTGCATGGTGTAGGCCATGTTTTAAAACTGATAAAGATACTCTATATTAGAGGAGTGAAACAAAAGATTCTTATTATTAGATTTTCAAGCTTTGGTGACATCGTACAGGCCATGTCTGTACTCAAACCTCTTAAGGTTAGAAATCCTGATGTTGAAATTCATTGGTTGACGCGGAGTGAATTTAGCTCTTTGGTCGGTCTTTCAAGTTATACCGATAAAATTATTTCGTTTGATAAGTCTAAAGGCTTTATAGGCCTAATCAAATTAGGACTTTCTCTTCGAAAAGAAGGTTATAAATTTGTCTTTGATGCTCATAAAAATACAAGATCTTTTATTCTTAGGCTACTCCTCTTAGGAGTGAATAAAGTTATCAGGCCGAAAAGTAGATGGAAACGATTTCTTCTTTTTAAGCTTAGAATTAATAAATTTCCTTGGCCTTTTAAAGGGATGAAAAGTTACTTATCTCCACTTAGTCTCAATGATGAAAATCTTATTCAAGAGTGGGAGTTTCCAAAAGATGTCACTTTAAAAATAGATGGAACTTTACCATTTGAAGACTTTATTGCAATTGCGCCCTCAGCAGCTTGGGAAATGAAAAGATGGCCGCTTGATCATTGGAAAAACTTGATCCGACTTCTCCCAAATGAAAACTTTGTGGTGTTAGGTGGGCCCGCTGACACCTTTTGTGAAGAGTTGTCAGAAATTGATTCAAAAAGGGTAGTTAACCTGGCCGGACATCTTTCACTTATTGAGAGTTGTTATACCGTTAGTAAATCTAAGACATTGGTTTCTGCTGATACTGGACTTATTCATGTTGCAGATATTCTTGGAATCAAAGGAATCTCACTAGTAGGACCAACGGCGTTTGGTTTCTCTACAAACAAAAATATAAAAACATTGGAGGTCGACCTCTCCTGTCGTCCTTGTTCAAAAGATGGAAGAGGGAATTGTTCTCAAGCTGTCTGGCAAAAATGTATGGTAGATATCCGACCTGAAACTGTAATTGCTAACTTATAATTTAATTCTTGTCATGAACTTCTTTTCTCATTTCCCATAGGAGATGAGATATAAAAGGTCGCCTTTTCTCTCTTGTCGCAACCATAAGAAGTTTCGTAATTTTTAAATTAGATGCATCTGAGTATAAGAGAATCATTAACTCTTGAATATAGTTTGTATTTAAAGTGATGTAATTATCCGTACCAATTCCTAGCTTCACACCCTTCTTTTCCCACCAACTAAAAGGATGGTCTTTGTAATCAGGAAAACAACCTGTGAGTTTCAGGTTTGATGAGGGGAGGGCGACCAAACTTACATTCTTGTTAATCATTCTATTTAAAACATCATGTTGGTAGTGTTCAACTTCTCTCGCCGTATGAAATTTAGTTTTAATAAAACTTTTTTCTTCGGAGTCATTAAGTTTTTTACCTTTGAGTAGCTTTTCTTTTACATGTGAATCATGCCAATCCATATCTGAGAGCTCATCATGGAGTTGTGTTTTAGTTGGCACAGGTTCTTTATGAAGATTGTAGTTCATAGCTCTTTGGTAAAGCCTGTGGTAATAGTAATTTGGATTTATCCCAAGGGAAAGTCCATGCTCAAGAGTGTCTATATGCCAAATGTTCATAGCATTATCTACAGATTGAACACCTTTACGTAGGCACTTCCAAGTCTCACCATGGTGTGATCTAATTCTAAAGCCATTGTATTGAAGACGACGAAGCCCTGACTTCATTTCTTGAAAATGAGCTTTTCTATAAAGTCCTTTCTCATCTCCTACGGTATCAACTTCTTTAATATAATTACCAACTTCTGGACGCTTTTCTTTTATTTCTAAAATCTTATTAACTTGATCTATGAAGTGTTCTTCTTTACTAGAATAGTTATCGCCATCAAAAAAACTAGCTTCCTTTCTAAAACTAGGTGATAAAACAAAATCAAAAAAAGGATGATTTTTTTTGAATTTCATAAAGCCTTCGTAGAGCCCATAGACAACATCTTCTTCTGAGACAGACTCGGCTCCAGGAATTTGTTCTTTAGAGTCATTACTGGCACGACTTAATGTGAACTTTAGTCGAATTTTTCCAACATTGTATTTTTCAAAGAGTTCATTTGCCATGTGGTAGGCAGCATCTATATGTGACTTCTTATCAACTAGTATCAGTTTGGCCAAATATAGGATACGAAGATAAGTCATAAATTCTTCGCCATCTTTTAATCGAATCAGATTATCAACATCTTCAACACATGTAATCGGGATTGCCTCTTTCCCATAAACTTCGATAATTTTTTTCTCGTATACTTTTTTGTTTTTTCCAGCGAGTAACTTTTTCAATCTTGGGTAAATAAACTCTGCAGACAAACTTCCTGTCAGGTGAATATGTTCTTCATGATAGGGAAGTGGAAACTTCTTAAAGAAATGAAAAAAAGCTTCACTCATTGGATGGTTAAGTAATGTACTGATATCTGCTTCGTCTCTTTGAAATGAAGAAACTAAGTTTTGAAATTCATGAATTGATTTTTCTAGTGTGTGATTTTCTTTGATTCGTGGAGATAAACTAAGTAGCTCAAGTGTGTCATCGAGATTGATCCCATTTGTCTCACTTATAATATGAATAAGTTCATACTTTAACTGCTCACATAATTCTTGTCTTTGCTTTGGCATGATTATTTCCTGTCTATATGATCAAGTATAATATGGTAAGCCTCCTGAATCACTGCAAAATTTTCACTGGCAATCTTTTCCATTTCTTTAGGAAGTCCCTTTGAGGCCAGTCTGTCAGGGTGCTTTGCTTGAGCGAGCTTTTTGTATCTTTTTTTTACATCATCTTTTTCAGGATTTTTACTCATTCCAAAAATTTTAAGAGCTCCTCTAAGATCCTTTTTATTTTTAAGAGGAGGTATCCTTGTCAGACTTTCAAACATATTTGCTTGATCTTCTAAGAGCTTATTTAAGGTTGGAGGATTTATAAACCTCTGACCATCTGCTCCGACTGTTAACATATTGCTCCCTTTCTCTAGATCTACACTTGAGAGCTGGGAAATCTTAGGAACTTTAGATTCAATAATTTTTTTAACGAGATCTTTTTTTCCTCCTTTGGCCGATGTCGTAACTAAGAAGTCAATTGAATGAATGACAGCAGAAGGGCTTACTTTTAACCTTGAAGCGATCTTTTTCAAAAATGCACCATCTCCTAACTTAGCTTCATCAATTAAAACTTGAATTACAATTTTTGTAATAATGGCATCTCGAACTTCTTCATATAGAGGGAGATCTTTAGTTTCAAGGACTAATGGTATTTCACGATTCATAAATGAATTGATATGTTTTGAAATAAAAGAAAGCTCTAAGTGGCGTCCAATCTTTTGGGAGCAAATTGTATTAATCTCTTTAAAAAGTGGTCCCTCTCCCCATTGTCCACTTGAAATTAGCTCGATCATTTTCTTTGCACTTTCTTTTCTTTCTTTAGAGGCGCCAGACTTAGAGAGTGATTCAAATTCGAGAGTGTATAGTTCTTCAGTTTTGTTTTTAAATCGACGACCGTCAGATTTCGAAGGACCCACAGCTTTGCCTGTCGCACTAGGGTTTCCTCGTCTAAGCATAGCTTCTTTGGCCCTGATCATGGAGTCTAGGTTTCCACCTTTTCCCTTATTTCTATCTAAAACTTTTTCTTGGAAGAAATCTTTAACTATGGGAATGATGATTTTAATGCCGAAATAAAGTGCAATTGTATAACCAATAGATTTTAATGCAACTTCATAGTTTAATTTAATAGTTTCACCGCTTTATGAAAGATTAAAAATATGGTTAAATTTTAACATTACAAAAGGTGGTCAACCATGGGTAAATGGTCCCTCTCAAAATTAGAGCTTCCCTTAAAAGTGACTTGGAAAATTTCAAGAAATAGCTCATCAAGTAAAACAAACTTCTTGGTCCAGTATTCTAGAGATGGTCTTAGTGGAAGGGGAGAAGCTGCTTACAATACTAGATATGGAGAGTCCGATACTCTTCTCCAAAATATGTTCTCGAAACTTATAGATTTTAGCAAAGATAAAAAAATTAACTCAGTTCAAGAGTTAAATAATCTTTTGGAACAATTGAAACTCCCCAACTCTTTACGTTTCGGTGTGGAGTGTGCGTGGTTAGACTGGAAGGCCCAGTCAGAAAAGACAACTCTTGAAGACCTACTTTCTGTAAGCCCACCGCTTGAGATCTTAACTTGTTTTAGTATTCCTATTATGGACTGTGATTCTATTGAACAGTATCTAAGTGATCATAACTTGAGTCGTTTTCAATCTCTTAAATTAAAAGTATCAGGAATTGAATCTCGTCCACTTTTAGTACATTTAATTGAATCATATAAGGGAAAAATACGAATCGATGGAAATGAAGGGTTTCAAACTTCTGATGAAGTAGAGGAGTTTTTTCAAGGGATTGATCATTCTCGCATTGAGTTTTTAGAGCAACCATTGGCATCTGATAACGTAAAAGAACAGCTTAAGCTTAAGGGGAGTCTTCCCTTTCCTCTTGTGGCAGACGAAAGTCTAACAAATGGGAATATTACAAAAGAACTTAAAGATCAATTTGATGGCATTAATATTAAGTTAATGAAATCGGGAAGTTTAATAAAAGCAATTGAGCAAAAAGAACAGGCCTTAAAACTTGGTCTCTCTGTAATGTTGGGGTGTATGGTAGAAACTAGTTTAGGAATAAGTTATGCATTTCTTGTCGGTGAAGATGTACGTTGGTTTGACTTAGACGGATTTCTTCTACTTAAGAGTGATCCATTTCAATTAGTTACAGAATCAGAAGGTAGTCTTAGAAGAAAATCTTAAATTGAATCTCATAGCGTGAATACTTTGGAGTGTTTCTTCCTGCGACCATCTTTTTCGCAACTAGGTCAACTGACGCTGGAACCGCTAAAATTCCTTTTTTAAATAGAGTCGTTGTTGAAAGCGTAACACCTGCTCCAAGTAGTTGTGTTTCAGAGTCTGAATTAATAGCTAAAATTCTATTCGCTTCAGTGAACTCTGAATCGTATTCTGCAGAACCGATATAAGTATAGTTATACAGTCCATAAGAAGATATCCAGTCATTCCAGTGCCAAGTTGACTTGGCCATATACTCTATTCTATTTCCTAATTTTTCAGTAAACTCACCTTTATTAGGAGACAGTCTGAATACTTCATCCTCTGGAACTCTCAATGTTTTTGTTGAAGAAAGTTGGTATGCATACCTAACTGAAGAATCAATATCGAGCTTTCCTTTAAAGAAAGAAATTCCACCGCCAATTTCAGCATAGAGATCTGTCTGACCATCACCAAAACCAGTGTCTTGAAGTATATCTGGATTATCAACTCTACCTGTTGGAAGAATAATTCCTCCGGCAATTGCAATTCCGTAATCTGTCTCTTCAGTGAGTCTGTACATTGCTCCAAGCTCAATATCGCCAAGTCCTGAAGCAGACCAATTTCCAACCGGTTGGTATCCAAAATTATTAACTATAATTGATTGAAGTAACTCTGGATTAGCGTCTGGAAAAATCCCAGTAATTTGAGACATGAGATAGGCTGTATCACTTGAGTTACCTTGTTGACTGAGAAGAGATTGAACATGTTGATAATTATTTCCAGCTGTTCTGTTAACATTCATTTTAACTTCAGCTGAATAGATTGGAACAATTCCAAAAACGGTTAACTTCTTTGAAATACCGTAGCCAAAACCGAGACCCTTTACATTTACCTCGGCCTCTCCTGATCCTTCATATTCTCCAAAACTAAAAGAGTCATAGGCGCTAGGATCTATTCTTTTTAACTCGTCAAAGTATGACTTTAGGGCAGGGTGCGCACCAGAAACGGCTGCAGCATTAAGGTCTTGTCTTATTAGGTAGTCAAACTGATCTCTGTCTGTCCCGTAGCTAGAATTGATAGAGCCAGAGTGAACATAACCAAATCCAAAAGTCCTCACACCCTCTGGAAGAGTGTCATAATATGATCCAAATGCAGCTGGAATGATGAGGAACATGAATAGAGCTTTAAGTAGTTTTGTCGAATGATGCATGGCGTCATAGTACATGGTTTTAATAATATGATCTCTAGTTTAGAAAAATTTACAGACTTAAATTCCAACTTCCGAAATTTATTCATATAGTAAAATCGAGTACTTACCTATGTAAAACTTAAGTAAAATGGAATCTTTATATATTCGGATCAATTCCTCTATGTTATTTTGCCGGCCAATGTGAAGGGGAAGGTAAAAACTACATGTTCCCTTTTTTTTTACATGGAAAATTGATACTTAATTGGCACGGTCTTATACATACTATTCTTAGGAAAAAATTAAATTAATGAAACATCTTAGTACTCTTCTTATTTTAGTCTTAATCTTCGCTTCTTGTGCGAAAGAAGAGATTCAACCTTTAGCTGCTCCTGTAAGCTATGTTGACCAAAGAGGCGGAAAGCCCATTGTAATTGATTATCCCATTAGGAATTTAGAAGTAGATAGAGTTGGAAATGATATTGGTGATGTGCCAGTAGTAGGTGGAGTATTCCAGCGATTGGCAGAAGTCTTGGCCGATATTTCAATTGAAACAGATTCTGGAATTGACGGAATGGAGGTTCCAATTGAGCCTCAAGTCTTTAATGTTGCTGAATTGGATGAAGTCGATTTCGATTACATTAAATCAATCTCTTTAGAAGGTGTCCGGCTTATCGTTGCTGACACTCTTAATGAGTCAGAATCGGTCGATGATGAAACTCTTAAAGGTTTGAACTTTATCAACAAGATCCAGATCTTTATGGAAGTTGATCAAGCTCCAGATAACCAGGATGAAGTCGATAGAGTAAGTGATGAGACCGACAATAGAGTTGTTTCTGGATCAGTAAATGACGATCAAGCTGATGAAGACGAAGAAGAAATTTTCGATATCTATAATGGAACTGTTGATAATAGAAATAACAATGATGAGTTAGATTCTGATACGACAGTTCATCGAAATGTAACAGATATTCGATCTGAGAATAGAAATACAGTAAATGAAGCTTCTAATGACAATGCACAACCTAGAAACCCCAACAACCTTCTTGTTTTAAGTTATAACAAGAAAAAAGATAGTGGGGCCTGCACTGGTGATTGTATTAATATGAAAGTTCATAATTTGAACTGGAAAAAAATTCTTATGTCTAACAGAAAATTTACTATCAAAGTGAAGCTATTTATCGAACAAGTTCCAAAAGAGTCTCTAAAGCTTGATGGACACATCCGTTTCAGTGTTGGTCTAAATCCCGGACTTCTTTAGTCCATCTTAACACCGTAAAATTTGCGCTCTTGAAGTTGTTGCAATTCTCTATATCATAGTAATTACAGGGAATTATCTACTACGATGAGGTCAAATTGAAAAAGTCAGCTTTACTAATGTTCTTTATTTTTACCGGATGCTCTTCAGTGGTACCACTAAGGACCTCAAACGGTATCCCTAGTCAGTTGGAGACTACAAAGAAGCAAAGACTTGAGATAAAAGAGAACAATAAAATTGAAGTTATTCAAATAAGAACTGTGGTCGATGTTATTGAGGATTATGAAGTTCAAACAGTAAAACATGTACAGAGTTCAACCCAAAAAAATAAGCAAGTTAAGAAGAGACAAGCTCAGAGTGATCCAACAGTCGATTTAAAATCAGACTTACACTTAACTTATATTCCAAAGCTTTATAACTTTTGGATTAAGTATTTTTCCAAGAGAGAAAAGAAACGATTTCTTAGGCATATGAGAAATGGTGAAAAATATCGGTCGTTAATTCAGAAAGTGTTTAGAAAACATGGATTACCTGAAGACTTATATTATGTTGGACTGATTGAAAGTGGTTACAACACGAGAATAAGAAGCCATGCTGGAGCAGTTGGTCCTTGGCAATTTATAAAAGGTACCGCCACAAGATATGGTATGAAGGTTAATAGCCGTTTAGATGAGCGACGAAATATCCATAAGGCCACTGAGTCTGCTGCTTCATACTTTAAAGATCTTTATAATATTTTTGGCTCTTGGGAGCTTGCACTCTGCGCTTATAACGCCGGAGAATATAGAATCATTGGTGCAATAAGAAGAGGGAATACTAGAGACTATATTCAGTTGGTTCGAAAAAAACTTCTTCCTAAAGAAACAATTTATTATGTACCAAAGGTTGTTGCAGCAAGAGAGCTTGCCAAAAACTCTAAAAAGTATGGGATAAATGTTAAGAGAAGCTCAGGCGCTTTTTATACTAATAGTGATCTTTACAAGATGACGAAAAGCTTTGATTTGAAATCAATCTCTAAAAAGTTAGGAATGTCTTACCAGACATTGAGAAAGTTAAATCCAGATGTGAAGTATCGATCAGTCAGGGCCACCAAAAGAAGACCTGTTAGAATTGTCGTTCCTAAGAAAAAAATTCGAACTCTTGCAAAGATATACCCAACTCTTAAAAGTAGATATGTTAAGAGGGCCAGAACAATTAGTAACACTCGAAGAACATCTTCTTATCGAGTTAGAAATGGTGATAACCTTTACCGAATTGCTTCTAAATTTAAAACAACAGTCTCTCAATTAAAAATGCTTAATCCTAAGCTTAAGAAAAGAGGGTTGTGGGCACGTGAAAAGATTAGAATTCCTAGTATTCAGACTCGAATCTATACTGTAAAAAGAGGAGACAATCTTACAAAGATTGCAAGAAGGTTTGGAACTTCAATTAGAAAAATTCTTGCCATTAACTCTTTAAAATCTAAAAGGATTTTCCCAAGGCAAAAATTAAAAGTTCCCTCCAAGGGGTGATGATTTTTGAAAATTGGATTTGATGCAAAACGAGCATTTCACAACTCCAGAGGTCTGGGGAATTTCTCACGAACACTTATTAGTGGATTAGTCTCATCTTTTCCTGATCATCACTACAATCTCTTTACTCCTCCTATTAAAAGTTTTGAATACGAGAAATGGGGCCAAGAGTTGTCTAAAGATGGTGATATTGAAATCTTTAGTCCTACTGAAGGAATGATGAAAAAACTTCCTTCGCTGTGGAGAAGTGTGATGCTTTCCAAAGACCTTGAAAAATCAAGCCTCGATATTTACCATGGGCTCAGTCATGAGCTACCTCCTGGCATTGAAAGACTAGATTTAAAATCAGTTGTTACTATTCACGATCTAATTTTTTTGAGGTTCCCTAAGTTTTTCCCATGGATTGATAGAAAAGTTTACAAATGGAAATTTAAGCACAGTTGTGAAAAAGCAGACAAAATTATTGCTATATGTAATCAAACTAAAAAAGACTTAATAAACTTTTTAGATGTCGAAGAAGAGAAGATACAAGTTCTTTATCAATCAGTAGATCCTAGTTTTTATAATCTTTGGGAAGCGAAGAGACTTCAAAAGTTAAAAGAAAAATATAAGTTAGAGAAACCTTTTATTTTGCATGTTGGAGCGCTTGAAGAAAGAAAAAATGCACTCAGCCTTATCAGTGCTTACGCTTTCTTGGATGAAAATAAGGACTATGATCTTGTTCTTGTAGGTAACGGTAAGTCTTATAAAGATAAAGTTGAAAGAAGAATTAAAGAACTTGGAATGGGTGATAGAATTCGAATTATCAGCAAAGTTTCTTTTGAAGACCTTCCAGGTTTCTATCAATCCGCAAGCGTTTTTGTCTGGCCTTCTTATTTTGAAGGATTCGGTCTGCCGATTGTCGAATCACTATTTAGCCATTGTCCTGTTATAACTTCTAAAGGGAGTGTTTTTCCTGAATCAGGAGGGGAAGGAACAATTTATATTGATCCAGATAGTCCTGAAGAGATCAGAGATGCCATTTCGTCTGTTCTGTCGAGTGAAACTTTAAGACAGGAAATGATTGAGAAGGGGATTAAACACTCCGAACAATTTAAAATTGAAACAACTTCTAAAAATCTTATGGAGTTTTATAAATCTATTCTTTAGTTTTACTTATCTGTTATTAGAGAAAGATTAGTGAGCTCAAATTTCTTTAAATTATCCAATAATGTTACGACACGATCATACCTTACATTTTTATCAATTCTTAACTCTAATGGTGTCGTTTTATCAGAAATAGGTTGTAGGTATTTTTTTAGCTCTTGGAGAGTTGTTTTATTTCCATTGAAGGCAACTTCCGTTTCGCTAAGCTCGATGATAACAATTTGTTTTGCTTTTGAGATTTCTTCACCCTTACTGGTCTTAGGAAGATTCAGTAAAAGAGCTAACTCGTCTTTTTTAAAAACTGTTGAAACCATAAAAAAGATGAGTAGCAAGAAGACAACATCAATAAGCGGTGTAATATCTGGCTGGCTACTTTCTCGTGTTCTTCTTTTCATTAAAGAACCTTATGAATTATTTTCTTTTCGAGATTAACTTCAAGATGATCAATCACACCAAGTAAGTAACTATGTCCAATATAGTGAGGAATGGCTACGATCATACCACCAACTGTTGTGATGAGTGCCATGGATATACCTTGAGCAAAACTCGCAGGGTTATTTAATCCAGTCTGACTCATAACTCTGAAGGCCACTAAAACACCAATCACAGTTCCAAGAAGTCCTAGTAGTGGGCTTACTGTCGCAATAATTTTTACTGTATTAAGTCCTTTTTCAAGGGAGCTGACTTCAAAAGATACTTCTTGTTTTGCGAGTTCAATAACAGAACCAGCATCTTGATTTTTTGACTCGTCTTTAACTCTTGCTCCTAATCTCTCTGCTGTTTGTTCTATCTTCTTTTTCTCTTGATTGAAGACCAAAAGTTTCGAAATCATAATCGCGAACCCAATGATGTTTAGGATAAGTAGGATGTACATGATGGGACCACCCTGACGGATGTAATCGATTACGCTCATTAGGAGAACTCCTTTTCTCTGATAAAGTATCGGTATTATTGTGATATAGACTGTACTTCTTGGCAAATAGGAAAGGCCTTAGGATGCAGACAGTCCAAAAGGTTAGCTGTAAGAGACCTCTGGAAGCTAGGGCGGTCTAAAAAGGCCTCTGGGAAGTCCTCAAGGCATGTCATGGTATTTTGACTCATGCCACAAGGGTTAATTCCTTTGAAGGCCAAAGGGTCTTTTTCGATGTTGATGGCCAATCCGTGATAGGTCACCCATCTTTTGATGGCCACGCCAATTGAGGCGATCTTCTGTTCCCCAACCCATAATCCAGTATTTTCAGGATTACCAAAGCTTTTGAGACCACACTCTTCAAGAGATAGGGACATGGCCTTCTCGAGCTGGCGCAAATAATGGTAAATATCTTTGTTTCTCATATTTAGATTTAAAATTGGATAGGAAATGATTTGGCCAGGTCCATGGTATGTCGCTTGGCCACCACGTTTCGTTTCAACGATGTCACCTGACCAATCTAAAATGCCTTTTTGAAGAGCTTTTTTTCCTAATGTCACTACAGGGTAGTGAGAACAAATAACAAGAGTTTCATCTCTCTTACCTTGAAGAACTTCTTCTACATATTGATGTTGCTTTTTTTGTGCCTCTTGATAATTAATGAGACCCCAATCTTCAACAATCATTGGATGATGTCCTCAATCGTTGGAAATACCTTTGAAGAATTTTCACTTCTTTGTTTTTCTATAACACCTTTCATGAAAAATTCACCGGCCTTGTAGCTGCTTCTAACAAGAGGGCCTGAGGCGACATATAGAAAACCCATCTCCTCGGCAACCTTCTTCCAATGCTCAAACTTGTCTGGATGAATATATTCTAGAACGGGAAGGTGTCTTTCATGGAACTTGGTAGGAGAGAGGTATTGTCCAAAAGTGACAATGTCACAACCAACCTCTCTTAAGTCTCTTAAGGCCTGTTCAACTTGATGATCTTTTTCTCCAAGCCCTAACATAATCGAAGTTTTTGTATACTGTTTTGGGTTTAACTCTTTAACTGTTTTAAGAACTTTTAAACTTTGCCTGTAACCACTTCTTCTATCTCGGACATCGGGAGTGAGTTCTTCAACAGTTTCAATATTATGTGCGAAGACATCTGGTTTGGCGTCTAGAACTCTTTTTAAAAGTGGCGCTTTTGCACTGAAGTCTGGAGTCAGAACTTCTACAATTATTTTGGGATTATTTTTTTTAATAACTTCAATCGTTTCTGCAAAATGATTAGCACCTTGGTCAGCAAGATCATCTCTATCAACAGAAGTTAAGACGACATACTCAAGATTCATTTCAGAAATCGCAAATCCTACTTTTTGAGGTTCATCCCGATCTAGAATTCCTTTTGGGTTTCCTGTATTTACTCCACAGAATCTACAGGCCCTCGTACAAGTATCTCCCATCAACATGACTGTGGCAGTTCCACCACTCCAACATTCTTCCATGTTTGGACACATGGCCTCTTGGCAAACAGTCGCCAAATTGAGCTCAGAAAACATGCTTTTCATTTTTATATAATTTGGAGAATGGGGGATTTTGACCTTTAACCAATCAGGTCTTCTAGGTTGTAATGTCATATTTACCTCATCCAAGATTTAACATGGACGAGGTAAAAAATGATAGAGATTTTCTAAAGAATTACTTGTTTTTAGAGATATATAATAACGCGTCGATCCAAGTAAAAATACCCGCTAATTTACCACCGCTCATGACCAGAACAGAGCCAATTTTCTTTTCGGCCATTGCTGCACAAACATCTGATAATAGGGCACTTTCCTCTTGTTGAGATCGGAAGAGCACACATCTGATAATAGGGCACTTTCCTCTTGTTG
>JAGSHI010000014.1 GCA_023954635.1 Bacteriovoracaceae bacterium | reverse complement strand
GTTGCAATCGTTTTTCTAACCATGTCGCCGGCCACTGACTGAAGGGCCTCACTCATGGACTGCATTCCAAAAAAGAAAATTCCTAGACCACCGAGAACAGAATAAATGATTTTAAATGCTTCCAAGACTTACCTTTGATGCTTTGAGTTGGTGAGTTTATTAAATATGATTACGCTTACTATATAATCAAAGACCATTAAATTCATATTAGGATTTGGTTAGGATTTTTAATGATGCTTTCGTATGTGTCTGATTTTAAAGGGTGACCGGGAACGATGCTCCCGGTCTGATGATTAAATTTTAGTTTCTAAGTTTTCTTTCAATTTCTGAGTAATTTCTTCTCACGCAAGACTCAAAAGAAAAATCAAGAGTGTCAGGTCTGAAGTTTGAGCAGTGGCTTAAGAATACTGGTTGCTCAAGTTTTCTTTCAATTTCTCTGAAATTTCTATTCATACAGCTCGTATATGAGTATTGAACTTGATCTCCAAAGTTGGAACAATGTTGAAGAAACATTGGCTCTTCAATATTTCTTTCAATTTCTCTGAAATTTGAATTGGAACAACTTTGATAGCTGTAACTTACGGCTTCGTCACCAAATGTGTGATTGTAACAAGACTGTAAAAAGATAGCGTGTGCATTTGTCGAAACAAGTACAAAGGCCAGTGTGGCGATAAGTTTTTTCATGTGTGTCCTCCCGTGGATTATGTCCTCATCCTTTGGTGCCGCCCATGGCGAGACCTGAAATGATATACTTGTGTATGGTAAAAAATATCGCTGATATTGGAAATGCTCCTAAGAAGCAGGCCGCAGCAAACGGTCCCCATCTTCCGCTGAAAGCATCCGAAATAAAAATTTGAATACCTACAGCAAATGTCAGTTTGTCTCCTGATTTTAGTAAAATTGAAGGCAAAATAAAATCACTAAAAGTGTTTATAAACGTTAAAAGTCCAACAACGGCCAATATTGGGGTGGAAAGAGGTAAAACGATCTTCCAAAAGGCCTGAAATTTAGTGCATCCGTCCATGATTGCAGATTCTTCGATAGATTTGGGTATCGTGTCAAAATACCCTTTGATCAACCAAATATTGAATGGAGTACCCCCAAGGTAAACTAAAATGAGACCGCCATGGCTATCAGTTCCAAGAGATGGAAAATATCCTCCTAGAAAATCGAGCATAAAATAAAAAGCAACCATGGCCATAATATTGGGAAACATTTGAATAATCATTAAAACGAGTAGTGAAGACTGTCTCCCTCTGAATCTAAAGCGAGAAAGTGCATAGGCCGAGGTTGTTGAAAGGAGCAACATCATAACAGCTGAAATAGAGCTAATTTTAATTGAGTTCCAGAGCCAAAGTAATATTGGAAAAGGTGAGAGAACTTCTTTTCCTGTTGCAGAATCAAGATAAGGTATCCCTAAAATATACTTCCAGTGGTTTAAGGTGAAGCTTTCGGGAATTAACTTTGAACCAATCGATCCAGATGCGTTAAATGAAATGGAGATAATATAAACAATTGGGAAAAGTACAATCATCAACAAGCTACAGAGAAGTAGATGTTTTGCGAGAGACTCCATTTGCTTTTTCTTAAACTGAAAACCGGTAGATTTTGATTGTTGTTTTTTCAAGGCAATTTCACTCATGTTGCCTCCTGATTGTCAGAACCCATTCCAGTAAGTTTAAAATTAATTAATGTTAAAACTGAAACGATGGCAAAAATAAAGAGAGCGATTGAGCTCGCGAGTCCAAAGTTTTGACCTTGACCACCTTCAAATGCAAGTCGGTAAGTATAACTTATAAGAATATCAGTTTCTCCTACGGCAGTCGTTGCTCCAGGAATAGGAGGTCCTCCTCCGGTGAGAAGGTATATACCTACAAAATTATTAAGGTTGAAAGCAAAGGACCCAACAAGTAATGGTCCAACAGCACTCATGATGAGAGGTAGCGTAATATTTTTGAATGTTGAAAATCTTCCTGCACCGTCTAGTTTGGCGGCTTCATAAAGGGACTCTGGAATGCTTTGTAAAATTCCAGTGATGACTAAAAACATGTAAGGGAAGCCTAGCCATAGGTTTACAACCAAACAAGAAACTTTGGCCATAATCGGAGTCTCTAGCCAAGGGACCTTTGAAAAACCTAACTCTACTAAAACTTGGTTGATTGCACCGAAATCCTTATTCATCATACCTTTGAAAATTAAAACAGAAATAAAGAATGGAATCGAATAAGGAATAATAAAAAGTACTCGATATATAGATTTTAATTTAAGCCCTTTATCATTAATGACAATGGCCAAAAAAGTTCCAAAAGAAAAAGTAAATAAAACACTTAAGAATGACCATCCCAAAGTCCATAGTAAAACTTTAAAGAAATTCGAATTTAGTCGATTGTCAGAGAACAGGCTTGTGAAGTTTTTAAAACCTGTTAAGACATAATAACCTGGAGCTAATGTTTCATTTCCAGATTTAAAATAGCCGGATTCATCATCTGCTCCCCAAGTTAAGGAAGTGACAGTATCCTTTAGCGTATTTTCATCTATTAAAATGTATCTGTTTTTAGACTGAATGAGTAGATCTGTTCTGTGGTAACGAAGGATCTCTCCGTCTGGCATGACAAATCTTTTTGTTTCTAAGAACTCTCTCTTTGAGAACACTTCATTAGGTCCTAGAGGTGCTTGCTCCGGTAACTTGTCTCGAAAGGGCTGAAGGTTATATATATTACTTCCTTCTTCAAGGTAAGTTTTATAGTCCCCATCGAGACCATAGGCAACGAGGACTGCCGGATTTCCTGGGAAAATATCGAACTCAATTGAAACGGCATCTTTTGGGATTACCTTTTCTGAAGATAAGATTTCAAGTACTCGCTCCTTTGAGAGAAAGTGGCCTGTACTTAAGTTTGTGAAGGCTATATAGACAGTAAAGATAATCGGAAGAATCATGAACAGAACAAAGGTAAGTAGCCCCGGGTACATGAATCTCATGGCTTGAGCTTTCTTTGAAAAGAAAATAACTCCACTGGCGACTGTAATGACAAGACTTAAAACTCCCATGAAAACATGGGTTGAATTAAATAAATACAAGCTTAGAACAAGCCCAGCGATTAAATATGAAAAAAGAAATAACTTTAAAACTTTAGAAGTCACTTCAATCTCCCTGATCTATTTGCCATTTTCTTCATTTCGTCTGCTCTTGAGTCTGTCAGCAGGCTTTCAGGCATAATCCAGGTCCAGTTCTTGTCACCAGTTGTTCCTGGAGTATTAAACCTTGATTCTTCATCTAGCCCGAAAATATCTTGAATTGGAAAAACACAAAGGAAGTTTTTATTTTGCATTGCTGTTTCTAAAAACATTTCATGAATTTCTGTACTATTACTGTACTTAGATAATAAGTTGAACATTGAATCTAGCTCTTCTTCTGCCATTGAGACTTGTCTTTCCTTATACCATCCCTTCAGAGTGTTATTGTCATGGGTTCCCGTGTAAACAACAAAATGCTCAGGTGTATTTTCAGGAAGGTGTTGATTAGCTTCGTCTGTTCCAAATGCAAACTGGAGAATTTTCATACCTGGGAGTTCAAAGTCATCTCTTAGCTTATGAACATCATCATTTAGTTCTCCAAGATCTTCGGCGACAAATGGAAGTTTTCCAAGTTTTTCAAGTATTACTTCAAACATCTTTCGACCAGGAGTTGGAGACCAACCACCATTTCTTGCATCGACATCTTCTTTTGGAGATTCCCAAATGTGAACAAAACCCAAAAAGTGATCAAGCCTTAAAAGATCAAATTTGTTGGAAAGGTATTGAACTCTATCAACCCACCACTGGAAATTTAAGGACCTCATTTTTTCCCAGTTGTAATTGGGGGTACCCCATTTTTGGCCAGCATCACTAAAAGCATCTGGTGGAGCACCTGTTTCGATTTCCATTTTTCCCGCTGCGTTTAATTTAAACTGTTCGGGATGTCTCCATACGTCCATACTATGATGAGCGACAAAGATTGGAATATCTCCAAAAAGCTCTACATCATTCTTCTTGGCATAGTTTTTCATTGAGAGCCACTGTTGCTCATACAGAAATTGTAGAAAAATTTGGAATGTAATATCCTCACTATGATCTGATTCAAACTTTTCTAAGGTCTCAACATCTCTTTGTTTGAAACCGAGAGGCCAATTTGTCCAATCGTCTCCATGCAACTCTGTTAAAACAAGAAAGTTACTTAAATCGTGAACCCAATGACCTTCATCTAACAAGAATTGATTAAACTGTTCTTCGTTGGCCTTATCTTTTTTAAAGTTTTCAAAGGCCTTTAAAAGAACATTTCTTTTTCTATTCCAAGAAGTTTTGAAATTAACTTGTCCTTGAGAGGGGAGTTTGGGCGAAATATCGTTTGGGGTAAGCAGCTTTTTTTCAACAAGGTCTTCGATACAAATAAGCATCGGGTTTCCCCCGAAGGCCGAGTATGATGAATATGGGCAACCCCATTTATCCACTACACCAGTTGGAAGAAGTTGCCACACAGCGGCTCCACTTGCATGAAGCCAATCGATTAGCTTTCTGGAACTAATTCCAATATCACCGATTCCCCAATTTGAAGGAAGCGCTGTCGGGTGGAGGAGGACTCCATATCGCCGTTTAGAATCAATCCCGTTCATTCAAAAACCTATAACCAAGAACAAGTAGAAAACTCAAACTTAGAAGCTAGATGATCCATCGTTGGATACATTCGCACTCTTAGTCTTCTTGGTTTTCCATCAGGAGACTTAAACTGAGTTTTGAATTTCCAAGTTCCATCTTGATCTCTATTAAGACAAGAAAACTCAGAATAAGTAATGTTATCTACGCCATCAGATATAACGAGTTCAGCTTTGACCTGTTCTGGAGAAATATCTCCTAAATAAGCATTAAATTCGATATCAGATTCAACTGTTTCTATTACTCGACCTGGAAGACTTGCATCTTTAGGGTATTCAACATGGTGGGAAGGAGTATCTTTCATTGCTTCAAAATCAGAAGCAACATCTAGATGAGCTCCACTTATCTGAACAGAGTTCAATGTAACTACGGGCCAATTACGTTGGAGAAATCTTCTCTCCTCAATGTAACTTTTAACTTTTGATAACTCATTCTCTCTGAATGATTCACCATAGCTCCAGGCCTTGGTGTAAAACTCATTCATATAGTCTTGAACCATTCTTTGCGTTGAAAAATGTGAAATATTTGAAACGATACTCTCTTTACATTTATCTATCCACGCATCTGACACACCATCTTCAAACTTTCCATTATAATATAGAGGGACAATCGTCTCTCCTAGAGTTCGGTAAAAGTCGTGTGCATCTTCGAAGTCTTGGATATCATCGTTTGGATAATCTTTCTCTTCTCCAATGGTCCAACCATTTTGTCCGTTAAACCCTTCTCGCCACCAGCCGTCTAGTACTGAAAAATTTAGTCCGGCGTTTAAAGGTACTTTCTGTCCGCTTGTTCCACTCGCTTCCATTGGACGTCTTGGGTTGTTTAACCAAACATCTACACCGCTCACCATATGGCGAGATATGTTCATATCGTAATTTTCTAAAATAATAACTTTACCTCTGAAACGAGGAGTTCTACTTATTTGATAAATTTCTTTTATAAATGTCTGACCAGGAATATCTGCAGGGTGTGCTTTCCCAGCAAAGATAAACTGAACTGGTCTGTTTGGATCATTTACAAGAGATTCAAGTTTGTCTAAATCTTTAAATATTAAAGTCGCTCTTTTGTAAGTTGCAAACCGACGAGCAAACCCTACCGTTAGACAGTTTTCACTTAGATAGTTGTCAACTTCTGCTATTGCATCTTGTGATTCACCATTTCTCTTCAGTTGTTCTTTCAACTGAGTTCTAACCATTGAAATCATTTTATTTTTAAGTTGAATCTTCGTTTTCTTCATTTCTGTATTTGGAATATTATGTGCCTTTTCCCACCAAGAATGGTTTGCAAGCTGGTCTTCCCAATCGCCACCCATAAATTCACGATACATGTTTTTCATTTCTAAAGACGTCCATGTTTGAACATGAACACCATTGGTAACATGAGAAATAGGATTGTCCATTTCTGGAACTTCTGGCCATTGCTTCTTCCACATCTTAGCCGCAATTCTTCCATGAAGTTCACTCACCCCATTATGGAATCGGCTAAAATTTAATGCAAAAACAGTAAGACTAAAGAATTTATGATCAGTTTTCTCATCGACAAGACCGAGATTAATAAATCTATGCCATGAAATATCCAACTCTTTAATATATTCATGAAAATACTTATGCATAACGGGAAGTGAGAAAGATTCATTTCCAGCTGGGACAGGAGTGTGAGTTGTAAAAAGACAATTACTTGCACAGAAGATTTTTGCTTCTTCAAAATTTAAATTGTGCTCTTCCATTGCTCTTTTTGTTCTTTCTAATTGAAAGAAGCCTGAATGTCCCTCATTCATGTGCCAGACTGATGGAGTTACTCCCATTGCCGCAAGAACTTTAACACCACCTATTCCAAGAACAATCTCTTGAGACATTCTCATTTCTCTGTCGCCACCATAAAGTCTGGCCGTAAGATCTTGGTCCTCTTTAGAGTTTTCAGGTAGGTTTGTATCAAGTAAGTAAAGAGGGTTTTGTCCAACCATTGCTTTCCATACTTTTATTGATACTTTTCTCTCAGGAAGAGAAACTTCAACAAGTACTTCTTTACCATTTTTATCTAATGCTCTAGTCAAAGAAAGTTCTTCAGCATCAAAGTCACCGTAAACATCTACCTGCTGACCTTCTCCGTCAATTTGTTGTGTGAAATATCCGTTTTTATAGAAAAGTCCAACAAATGCCATTGGAATACCTAAATCACTAGATGACTTTACGTGGTCACCAGCAAGAACTCCAAGACCACCACTGTAAATAGGTAAAGCTTCATGAATTCCAAATTCAGCTGAAAAATAAGCGATAGGATTTTCTTTAGTTGCCGTTGAACTGTGATTCTTAGAGAACCAAGTTTCATCACGATTTAAATAATTATTGAAGTTTGAAGTAACCCATTCAAGGTGACCTAGATAACCTTTGTCTTCAGAAAGTTTATTAATCGCAGAATCTTCGGCTTGAAGAAGTGTGAGAACTGGGTTTCTTGTCTCTGCCCAGGTTTTTGGGTTTAGTTGCTCAAAGAGTTTCCAAGATTCTTGGTTCCAGCTCCACCAGTAGTTGCCGGCAATTGAATTTAGTGTTTCTAGTGTTTTTGGTAGTGTTCTTGTTTTCATATATATCTCTCTTAATTATTGATTTTTAAAAAGCTGTACTTAAAATTTCCAATGTTAAATAGAAACTTGTAACTGCCTTTAGTAAGCTTCACTTTCATATTAGGTAAAGCGGGTTTGTAACTTAGATATCCATTGTTTTCTTCGAAGAGCTCTATTAGAGGAGCAAAAAATCTCGATGTACTAATACCCATCTCAATTTCCCAATCAGATGTTCCTAGTTTGAACTCATGATCTCCGTCAGATTTGACATCGAAATGTACAACATAAATATCACCACGGTCACTGGCCATCTCAAGCTTAAAGTTTTCCAATGCATCCCAGTTTGACAAAGATCCTCTAAGAAATAAATCTTTTGAGATTTTTGCATCTACACTTTTCTTGAATACTGAAATTGAAGTGCCTTCAAGCCTTACATGATTAGCTCTTCCTCCAAGTTCTGAAATGATATTAAGATACTTATTGGTGTTGCCGCCATAATCATAAGAAGATGAGTTAAGAACTTCTTCCCACCAGTCATTGGCATGGCCAGGGAAATTTATCCATTGAGAGGTTTTTGCATCTCCAAGGTTGATTATGACAAAAAACTCATTTCTTCCTCTACCAACTTCGTAGGTTATTACACTACCGCCTTCAAGACTATTTACATTATTGGCATCTGAAAGGTTGATCTCAGGAAAGTCTTTCTTTAATTGTAGAATTTTTTTGAAAAACTTATTATAGCCCTTGAACATCTTTTTTTCTGAAGAACTTAAAAATGAAAGTTCTTGAGATGTGTCAGGAGTGAGGTACTCCCAGGGAACTCTATGAGATGAAACATACCTGTGAATATCAACATTTTGTGTAGGAATAGTATTTCCATCTTTAGCATTAATGTATGACCATTCATTCTCAATATTTAAATCATTCCCCATTTCTTCACCTTGAAAGAAAAGAGAGTCTCCCGGTTTAGTAAAAAGGATCCCATAACTAGTTCTACCCACTGAGTGAGTAAAATGATTATGGATTTGTCTAAATTTTGCCTCTTTATTATCTGGGTCACTTAAAGGTCTTACTCTGAAAAAGTGATTACTTCCTTCCCATTCATAAGACTCGTATGGACTGACCATTCTCAAAATTGGATCTTTATTTCCAACTACATCGTGGCTTCCCAAGTAGTTTACAGTTCTTAGTGGCCCACCAAAATGGTGCTCACCACTGTCGTGTCGATGATTTGAAAATCCTTTCAAACTTCCTATGAGGGGAGATGTATCAAGGCTTCTGTTGTGCTCACGATAATAGTCGAACTCTAGTTCGAAAAAGTTTTTAAATTTATCATTCCATTGTGAATCAAACTCTAAACCACCATCTTTAATTGGAAATGTTACCCAAGCATTATCTGGTAGTTGTTCTGCAGATGTGTGGAAGTCTGGATTAACTTCTTTTAAAAGAAGGTTTAGCTCTTGAAGAAATTTATACCCAGCCGGATTGTCGAGATAGATATGTTCCACCATATCAAATCTAAAACCATCGACATGAAATTCTCTAACTAAAGAAACCAGTGAATCTAGAATCCACTTTCGGACCATAACACTTTCAAATCGTGGTTTTGGACCCCACCCAGTGTTGCCTTTGTAATATTTTGACTCGTGAATCACTTCACTAAGTGGATCTCTAATAAGTTGATTATTAACGTGGTTTAAAACCACATCTAAGACGACTCGAATCTTTCTTGAGTGAAGCTTGTCTACGAGCTTCATTAGGTCTTGAGCTTCACCATAGGTTTTCTCGATAAGGTAGAGGCTATCCATTGCATAACCCCATGAAGCATGAAATCTAGACTCATGAACTGGTAGAAACTCTACAGCAGTTACTCCTAGATTACTCATGTATGGGATTTTTTCAGCAACATCGTTAAATGTTCCCTGAACGTACTTCCCATTTTTTTTCTTTGGATTAAAAGTAAGAGGCCAAACTTGATATATTATCCAATTGTCTCGATCAATCTTTTTCATCTCTTCAATTTTTGAGTCGTACTTAAAATTGATTAGATCTAGACCTCTAACAACTGCTTTAGGATTTATATATCCATTATGCTTTCCACCTTTGGCATCGTAATCCAGGGCCCTGGCCATCGGGTCAACTTTGATATCACTCATCCGATCATCATTAGCCACTTCTTGAAGAACATACTTTCCATTCTTTAAAAACTTGTATTGATACTTTGTTCCTATTTTTGCCCAATCGACAAAAGCAATGTGACTCTTTCTTTGACCTGATCGATCGATGTCCATTGTAATAGGGGTAGGGTCTTTTTCTAGAAAAAGGTGGACAGAATCGACATCTGACTCCCAGATCTTAAAGAAAACTCCTCCACCTATGACAGGTGTTGCTCCATGTGCACCTAGACTTAACCAATGCCTAACAGGATTATCTGTAAACCTATTCTTCGCTAAAATGGAGTCATTTATATCTTCGAAGTACCAAAATTTTGAAGAGTTTTTTTCTTTTAGCTTAATGGAGTAGAGATTATTTTTTGGATCATTTAAATTGATGCCATTAACTCTCACACCAAACCAGCAGAAGTTTCTTGAGTTTTCCTTGTAAAGAGCAGGCCAAGATTTTAATTCAGAATTTGTAAGTCTTTTAAACTTAAATTTCTGATCCCATGGACTACTTTTTAAAAGAATTTCCGCGGTTTCAATGTCGAAACATTTGTCAGACTCAACTCTGAAACGTTGTTCAAAACCAGTCTTGTGAATTTTTAGGTAAAAGGCCGAATCATCAGTATAGAAATGGTCTTTCCAGGAATTTGCGTACAGGTTGGCAGAGAGGATAAATCCCACCATTAAAATGATCGATTTCATTTATAATTGCCCCGTTGAATGTGTTGACTCCCGAGCCGTTTTTATAGCTTAAATGAAGTCTTCTTTCAAGAGATGAGTGGAGACTTTAATTCTTGGAAAGACTTGATTTTATTTGATTGACGGATTGGGTCATAGCCTCTTTTGGAGATAAAGTTCCTTTTGTGAGAAGGCCGAGGGCATTCCCAGCGGCTCCCCAGACGGCACCCATCTCAGGAACATTTGGCATTGGAATACCATTCGATGCTGACTCCATGAATTGTCTAAGAAGAGGATCTTTTTTACTTAGAATTTCCATCGCGTCCATTCTACTAGGACCTCTAGGATCTTCTTCATAAAGGGTTAGAATTCCTTTTTTTGTCATAAGGTATTTTTCTATAAATTCTTTAGCGAGTTCTTTATTTGGGCTACTTCTCCTAATAATAAAACCATGTGTTCCAACGAAAGGTCGAGGAGTCTTTCCTCCTATTGAAGGGATTGGAACTACTCCAAAATTAAGTCCGATGTTCTTTAACTCTTTGACTGCCCACGGGCCATCAATTGTTGCAGCAAGTTTGCCTTGCTTCATTTTTTCAAATGCAATACTTCTATCTGTGGAAGAGGGGACAACATCTTTTTCAACAAGAGAGCGTATGAAATTTGCTCCTGATATTGCTCCATTATTTGCTAGTCCTACATCTTGAACATTTAATCCATCTTTTCCTTGTTTGAAAACATAACCGCCTCCAGCTGAAATAATAGGAAAACTAAAAAAGAAATTAGCAATGTCATAGAGAAAACCATAGGTTTCCTTTTTCTCCTTCCGTAATTCTATAGAAAACTGAATGAGCTCTTCCATCGTTTTGGGAGGAGTAGGGAGCAGGTCCTTATTATAAAACAAGGCTACAGCTTCAATATCGTAGGGGTAACCATATAATTTACTTTTGTATTCAAACGCCTTTAGACTGACTGGCAATAAGGCTTTTCTTAACTTTGGAGGCATTGCAATTGGTTCAATGAGGCCAGATTGAGCAAGTTCTCCAACAACATCATGGGCCCAGCATAAAATATCAGGACCTTTTGCACTAAGTGCGGCTGTTTTAAACTGAGTAGTAAGATCTTTATTTAATACGGAAATTTTTACGTCTGCTTTAAAGTCTTGTTTAAACAAACCAACTCTTTTCTTAATGGCCCTTGCTACATTTTCGGATGAGGTCCAAATCTCGAGCTCTGCTGAATGTACGCCGATTGAACAAAGGAAACTTAATAATATTAAAAATTTCATTTGAGAATTACCTTTTCAATAAAGGGGAGTAGAGCAGCACCTACGCCTCCTGCACTATCTCCTAGTGTATTTTGATAGACTTTTGGTCTACTTTCTTTGAGGAATGTCTGCTTATATAATTTTTCTTCTAATCCCTTATAGATAAGATCTTGGTTACTAAGACCTCCTCCGAGAACAAAATAATCAGGATCTAAAATATTATTTAAGTTAGCTAAAAATTGAACCAATAAGTCTTGATACTCATTGATCATTTTTATGGCAGCTGGGTTATTCTCTTCGGCCATTTTGAAAATGTCTTTTGTGCTCGGCGGATCTTCGGCCATCGTAGGACTCTTTGAGGTAAAGAACTGTTTAAAACCTGGGCCTGAAAGGTATTGCTCGACGCAACCTTTTCGACCGCAATAACAATCAAACCCTTTTGATATCA
Source organism: Bacteriovoracaceae bacterium (assembly GCA_023954635.1). GTDB lineage: Bacteria > Bdellovibrionota > Bacteriovoracia > Bacteriovoracales > Bacteriovoracaceae > M0603. The sequence goes on along the minus strand of JAGSHI010000014.1, from coordinate 32,086 downwards.
GTTGGGTGTGCCCTATTTCTGCTCCTCCGCCCTTTTTTCCTTTTAACAGTCTTCCAGAGATAAGAATTCCTCCACCTACACCTGTTCCAAGAATGATTCCAACAGAAGTTTCTTCTTGAAATTCAACTCCGGTAGAGTCTCTATGTTTTTGTCCAGAGCCACTTAAGGACTCGGCTAAGGCAAAGCAATTTGCATCATTTTCGATTTCAACATCAAAGTGAGCATCGAGAGCTTTTAACAAATCTTGTTTGAGATCATTTCCTACAAAAATATTAGTATTACCTTTTAACATTTGCTGAGTAGATGGATCGACACTTCCAGGGAGTCCTATACCTAAACTTGATATATCACTCACGGTAATTTCATTTGAACTAAGGACTGAATTAACAAGACCTGCGATTCGTTTCACAACATCTTCGTAACCGTTATCTCTTTCAGTTGGAATTCTCCTCGTATCTATAATTTCTAAGGAGTATGAATGTGACTTATCAGTAGTAAACTGAATGAGTTCTTCTTTTTTTTCTTCATAGAGCTTAATTAGGGAAACTTCTACCTTTGTTCCGCCAATATCCAATCCGAGAATAAACTTAAAGTTGCTCATCTTTATATATACCTTAAAAAGAAGCTGTTCATTTATTTTGCGTCAGTGTTATTTTTCCGCCTCTTTTCGTCAAGGAAAACTCTTTGATCATATTAGATAACAAGTAGTTACCTTAGGGGAGAGCAAGATTTTCCATCTAAGTACTTGATTATGAATGATTCCCCTAAATAATTTCTCAGTTTTTCCGATGAGGTTAAAGACGTAGGAGTTTTTTACTTTAATGGGATTAAAAAATGAAGACCAAGATTATTAAGATCAGCACTCTTTTGTTTGTTTCCACTGCCTTTGTGGGCTGCGATTACTTTGACTATGTTGAAAACAAGGCCAAAAGAATCAACAACTATGAAAGAGTTTCACTGACACTGTCAAAAGAGAATAGAAAACTACAGGCAGACATAAGTAGGCTAGAGTTTGAAATTCAATCTTTGAAGTCTCGAAATAGTTACCTTGAGTTAAAGCTCGAAGAGAAAAAGAAAAAAACAAATAGAACAATTGCTAGCGTTGGACCTTCGATGCCATCTAATAACTTAGTTAAGTTTGATGTTTACAAGTGGACACCAGAGCAAATGCTTTCAACAGCGGAAAAAGAATTTGAAAGAAAGAATTTTGAAAAGTCTGCACAGTTTTTTCACTCAATGGCGCTTAACTTCAGAGGAAGCAAGTTAATTGATGATAAATTTTATTTTCAAGCTGGAGTTGCTGCCTATGAATCTGGAAAGCATGATAAGTGGACAATTTATCATATGGAAAAGCTTGTTAAAAATTATCCAACCTCTAAATTTTACCGAGGGGCAAAGTTGTGGATGGCCATGACACATTTAAAGCAAGGTCATAAAGGTAAATTTTTTACAACAGTAGAAGAGTTTAGAAGAAAGTATAAAAACACCAAAGAATGGGACATTTTGAAGGGTCATTATGAAGAGATTGTTCAAAAATATAAACAAAACTAGTCTTGTAATTACACTACTAGTGCACTTCGTAGCATTTTATGCTCATGCGGACAGTAGTGTCGGAATTATTAGTAAGCTTTCAGGCAACGCTTTCCAAACAATAAATGGAAAAACGAGAACGCTTAAAGTAGGGGACGAAGTTTCAATGCTATCTGAAGTTCTAACTTCAAGTGGGTCTCAATTAACTTTAACAGACTACTTCGATCATCAATATCATATTTCTGGTTCGTCACATATTAAAATGGTTAGTAATGGGATTGAACTTCGAAGAGGATATCTTTGGATTCAGAGTTATAGAAAAGACAATGGCAAACAATTTAGTGTTCAGACGGCCAATGCTTTTACTCAATTTGGATATGGAGAAGGAATAATAAGTTTCGATCCACATTCTAGTAAAAGTCAGTTGCTTGTGATGAAAGGAAACTTTCTCTTTAGTAATCTAATGCATAAAAATATGCCTTTAAGCGTTGATGACGGGCATTTTTCATTTTTATCAAATGAAGTTGATAACGGAGCTCCTAGGCAAAGTACACCTGTAGGTTTTGCTAGCTTCAAAAAAGTGACGACACTTTTTGATGGTATAAAATCTATGGATAAAGGCGATCGTGGAGTAAAGGCAAACTTGGCTGCAACAAAGTCATCACAATCAAAAGCTAAAAGAACAATTGCATCAACAAAGACTCTTCCAATTCCTGGAACAGTTATTTATGTAAAATCAAAGAAAAGCCACACTAGGCGTACACCTGCTTCAGCTAGCTCGAATGATAAGACATCACTACTAAAGTTCTATTATTCAAAAGTTGGAAAAGCGAAGGGGAAAAATTCTCTTAAAAAGAGCGGTGTACCAGTAAAAGTCTGGGGTTCTAAGTCTTGGAAAAGAACTCCTGCTTCGACACCAAAAAAGACATCGCCAAAAGTAAAAAGACAAGAAAGACCGAAATATCCAGAACCGCCTTCAAAGTCTGTAAGAAAGAGACGAAAGCCTGCAAGTATTTCAATTAAACAAGTTGAGATCAAAGAGGATGATTTTGAGAAGGGGCTATCAAAGCAATATAAAAAGCAAATGCGTCATAGTTCTGAGGTGAATGGCCTAATCCGTGATCTCAAGAGTTATGATAAGGATTTCAAAACAGCTTACTGATAAGCTGCAGCATTTCACTTCCTTTCTCGCCATTCGATAGTGCGTAAGTTATAATTTCTCCAAATTCTACATTTGGAGATGATCGTGCCGACCATGGATAAAACTCCCTTTCTTACTTATGACGATGTTCTATTGAAGCCTGGATTTTCTGAAATCTTGCCTAGTGAAGCTACTCTTGAAACTCGGTTTACTAAAAACATTAGTCTTAAAATACCAATGGTATCTGCAGCAATGGATACTGTGACTGAAGCACCTACTGCGATAGTTATGGCCCAGTTAGGTGGGATTGGCGTTGTTCATAAAAATATGCCAATCGATAGTCAGGCCAGAGAGGTTGATAAAGTAAAAAAATACGAAGCTGGGATGATTTTAAATCCAGTAACTGTCGAAATCGAAGCAACTCTTCAAAGAGTTGTCGAAATTACACAGAGACATAAAATTACAGGTGTTCCTGTCGTTGATAAAAATAGAATGCTTGTAGGAATTCTTACAAGTCGAGATATGCAGTTTGAAGCTGATTTTTCAAAACTGGTTTCCGAAGTCATGACTCCCAAAGATAGGTTAATTGTGGCCCAAGAAGGAATTTCTGTTGATGAGGCCAGAGACTTGCTTCATAAACATCGAATTGAAAAACTTCCAATCTTGGATAGTAATGGACAATTGAAGGGTCTCATTACAATTAAAGATATTATGAAGAATATTGATTTCCCAAACTCTAATAAAGACAAACTCGGGAGACTTAGAGTTGCCGCTGCTATTGGAGTAGGTGATAAAGAATTTGTTCGAGCAAAGGCCCTTGCTGAAGCAGGTGTTGATGCCATTATTGTGGATACTGCTCACGGACACTCAAAAGGTGTCATTGAAATGGTAAAAAAGTTAAAAGAAAGTTTCAAAGAAGTGGATATCGTTGCTGGAAATGTGGCAACAGGTAAGGCCTGTAAAGATTTAATTGAAGCAGGTGTTGATGCTATTAAAGTTGGAATTGGTCCAGGTTCAATTTGTACAACAAGAGTTGTCGCAGGGATCGGTGTTCCACAACTATCAGCAATTTTAGAGTGTAGTGAAGTTTGTCGAAAAGCAGATGTTCCTTATATTGCGGATGGTGGAATCAAGTATTCTGGAGATATCGTAAAGGCCCTTGCGGCTGGTGCATCTTGTGTAATGCTTGGTTCTTTATTTGCTGGTTGTGACGAGACTCCTGGTGAAACAGTTTTATATCAAGGAAGAACCTATAAAGTTTATCGTGGAATGGGATCTCTTGGTGCAATGGCCCTTGGTTCAAAAGATCGTTACGGTCAAGGAGCAGTCGAAGATCTTGGAAAACTTGTCCCTGAAGGCATTGAAGGTCAAGTTCCTTATAGAGGACCACTTTCTACAACAATATTTCAAATGATTGGTGGAGTTAGAGCAGGTATGGGTTATGTTGGGGCCAAGACACTTGATCTTCTAGTGGAGAGAGCAGAGTTTATTCAAATAACTTCAGCTTCTTTAAAAGAAAGTCATCCTCACGATATAATGATTACAAAAGAAGCTCCAAATTATCAATCCAATAGATAAGGTAAAAATAAGATGATCGAAAGACAGATATGGATTGTAGATTTTGGAAGTCAGTACACTCAACTTATTACTCGTAAAACAAGAGAGCTAGGGTATTCTTCAGAGATAGTTACTTTAGAGGAATATGATGAGCGTCTTTCTAAGGGAATTAAGCCTAATGCGCTTATCTTCTCTGGTGGGCCTCAATCCCTTTCAGAAGATAAAACAGATTATAAAAAATATTTTGAAGATGAATCTTTACCTGTTTTGGGCATATGCTACGGAATGCAAATTATGGCCAGAGAGTTTAAAGGGGTCGTCGATAAAGGGTATCAAGGGGAGTATGGTCACGCGAAAATCTATACGATTAATAATTTTGAAGTCCCACATTGTCCTAAAGAGATTAATGTTTGGATGAGTCACTTTGACCATGTCACGAAAGCACCAGATACATTTGAAGTCGTTTTAGAGTCTAATAATAAAATGATTGCAGGGATTAAACATAAAACCAGACCACTCTTGGGTTTTCAGTTTCATCCAGAAGTAGAGCATTCTGATCATGGTTTAGACCTCTTAAGTTATTTCTATAAAGATCTTGCTGGACTTAAAAAAGATTGGTCTCCAAAAGCAATGCTTGAAGAGGCCTTCGAGTTAGTAAAATCAATTGGAGATACACAAGTCCTTTGTGCATTTAGTGGAGGAGTTGATTCTCTTGTTGCTGCAACCTTGGCCCAAAAAGTTTTGGGAGATAAAATTCACTGCTTCTTTGTTGATAATGGTCTATTGAGGCCTCAGGATTATGACCATATTGATCTTTTGAAAAAAGAAACACCACTTAATATTGAAATTATAGACGCTAAAGATGAGTTTTTTGATTCGTTTGAAGGAATGGCTGACCCTGAAGATAAGCGAAAGGCCATTGGAAAAACTTTTATCGAGATCTTTGAGAAAAAAGTTCACGAGTATGAAGATTCGCATGGAATTCACTTCTCTCATCTTCTTCAAGGTACTCTTTACCCAGATGTTATTGAAAGTATCTCTCCTCATAAGAAAGGTGGAAAGTCAGTAACGATAAAATCTCACCACAATGTAGGTGGACTTCCTGAAAGAATGAAGCTGAAGTTGTTAGAACCACTTCGATTATTATTTAAAGATGAGGTTAGAAAAATTGGTGAAGAACTAGGCCTTAATCATGATTGGGTTCATAGACATCCATTCCCTGGGCCAGGGATTGGCGTGAGAGTTCTTGGAGAGCTTTCTAGAGAGTCAGTAAAAAAAGTACAAGAGTCAGACCAAATTCTGTTTGAAGAACTTCATAATTTTCATCAATACAATGCTTGCTGGCAGGCCTTTACCGTATTCTTACCTGTCAAAACGGTTGGAGTGAAAGGCGACGCTAGAGCTTATGAAAATGTTATTTGCGTTCGAATAGTAAACTCTAGTGATGGAATGACTGCAGTTTGGTCCGATATGCCAAGAGATTTTCTCTCTAAGGTTTCAAGTCGTATTTGTAATGAGGTTTCAGGAATCACGAGAGTGGTTTATGACATTACATCTAAACCACCTGGAACTATTGAGTGGGAATAGTATAAAAATCTAAAAAAGAGCGAGTTGTTCTTTACTGTCTAAATGCTTTTCTCTTTTCGTTCTTTGTTGAAGGACTTCTCTTTTAACATAAGAGTGTTCAAATGTTTGGATAACAAAGAAAGACATTTCTGGATATTTTCTCTTTAGAAACTTCATTTCTTCAGTAATAAGCTCAATATTTTTCTCATCATCGTCACTCATTCCAAATCTATGGTGAGGACTATAGCCGTAAGTTTGAATAGCTTTTTCAACAGACTCTCTAATTGCGGCCCTTTTTAATTCAGCAACGTTTGACTTGAGGTCACGATCTCCAAGTTCAATTCGAGTGTCTTGATTAGAGACTGGATATATACTTAAGAAGTTAGGCATCATTGGTAAATGATCATCACGAACCATAAGCTTGATACCTTCAACTAAAGTTTCAGCATTATGACCTCTGGCCGTAATAACAGACATCGGCCTTTGATTGTAAGTTGCATGATAAAAACAATCCCACGATGGAGCTTTCCAGTGGTAGTCAGGATTAGATAGTGCTTTTTCAATGTCTTGAATAAAAGTTTGTTTTTTACGGGCTATCTTATCTAATAAACCGAAATCTTTATCTCTAAAATATCGGAAAGAACCTTTCTCATCATTGAAGTTCATATAAAAATCTTTATAAAGACCTTCATTACCAATTTTTTTATTTTCTTTTGCGAACTCACCACTCGAGACAAAGACTTCCCTTTCAGTTTCTTTATGAAAGAGAACGATAGGAGTTGTTAAGTAGGCGACGTTGTCATCAAAATCAAAGAAATAGAAACTCCTTCCTCCGAGATGGAAGTTCCTGTCTTGCTCTTTGGGTCGAAATAATTCGAGCTCCATTTGCGATTTGTTTAATTTGGCCTTCTTTCGAAAGCCCCTTCGTACGGCCAAAGGGTCTCCTCTTATAATTTCAAGTATTTTACACGTTGCATTGATTTCAAGCAAAGAGGTGTGTAAGAAAGTAATGGGTCTAAGTTACTGGATTTAAAGGACTATTCTTCTAACTGAAGAGTAAGTTTGGAAAGTTCTACAACTCGAGCGGGAAACTCTTTTAAATTGATGTCTATATTGAGCTTTCTAGAAGTCAAAATATAATGACTTAGGCACAAAGCACGCACAGTAGTTGGAAAAGAATCATCACTGGAGCACCTTTTATAAAACTTATTACTTCTTGGAAGAAGTGATTTATTCGAGTTTGTTTCAGTAACAAGTTTACCAATGAACTCACCAGTTAACTTCACTTCTACAGGAATGTGATGAACATGATCCGTCTTATTCTTATTCAAATCTTCTTTTTTTGGAATAAATGTATAGGCCTTATTTAAAAGGGTATCTAGTTGTTTAATACTAGCTTTATCAAAACTCTTAATTTCATCAACAAACATCGCATACTTTAAAATCCTTTCCTTTTGCTCCGGTGAAGGTGTTTTCAAAGTAGTTGGGACAAGTTTTATTCTGGCAGCAGGGTCTTGTTTAGGAGGAGTTAATTTCTCTTCTTCTTTGAGTCCTTTCATCGGCCATTTCTTACCTTGCTCTTGCATCGAGCATCTTTGGTAAAGTGCACCAACGATAACAATGTTAAATAAGGAAAAAAGGAAGATTTTATTTTTAAACAATTTTTTCATAGCAGTATTCTAACATATTCTTGAGAGCAATCACGATTGGATTGTGGTAGATTATCATTTCTAAATAAAGGATAAATTATGGAAAATGTGGATTTAAACAGAAGGAAATTTGTACAGTTTATGGGAGGAGCTGCGGCCCTTGCTCAAAGTAGCTTACTAACTTCTTGTGCCACTGGAACGAACTATAAAGTTGATAAAACTGTAACCCCAAAAAGATCTGATGAAGTTGAGTTATCTTACGGTCTTACTTATGACCTCGTCGTGAAGTGGGGAGATCAAATTAATTCGAAAGGTGACACTTTTGGATTTAATAATGATTATTTGGCGTTTACTCCTATCGAGGGGAAAGATGATGAGGCCATTCTTTGGGCAAATCATGAAGCTCCAAGTCCTATGTTTGTTGGAGGATATGACGGAAAGAGAAGAACAAAATCTCAAGTTGATAAAGAAAGATACTCTGTAGGAGGGTCACTTGTTAAAATTGTGAAAGGTTGCTGTGGTAAATGGGAAGTAGACTCTGACTCTGAGTATGGAAGAAGGTTAACCGCCACAACACCAATTCCATACTCAAATAATGAAACTATTAAAGGAAAGAAGACAGCTATTGGTACTCTTGCAAACTGTGCTGGAGGTGTCACGCCATGGGGAAATATTCTTACATGCGAAGAAAACTATGAAAATTTTTACGGAGAATATTTCTATAAAGAAAAAAAGAAAAAGAGGGCCGCTTACGGATGGGATAAGTTTTATAATTTACATCCATATCAGTATGGTTGGGTCGTAGAAGTTAACCCCTTTACTGGGGAAGCCAAAAAACATACAGGGATCGGGAGATACTCTCATGAGTGCGCTACTTGTGTAAAAGCAAGCGATGGCAGAACCGTGGTTTACTCTGGAGACGATAGAGATAACGAACATATTTATAAATTTATCTCTAAGAAAGAGGGCTCACTTTCTGAAGGCGAACTTTTTGTCGCTGATATAAAAAATGGAAAATGGCTTTCTTTAGATATAAATAAAAATGAAACTTTAAAGCAAAACTTCAAAACTCAACTCGACCTCTTAATTGATACGAGAGCTGCTGCCAAAATGGTTGGGGCCACTCCTTGTGACAGACCAGAGGATATTGAAATTCAACCAGGAACTGCAAACGTATTTGTTGCACTTACAAATAATAAAAGAAAAGGAAACTATCATGGGAGTATTCTTCGAATCTCTGAAAAAGATGGAGACTTTCTTTCGATGGAGTTTAGTGCGAATGACTTTGTGGTAGGTGGAGAAAAATCTGGGTTTAGTTGTCCTGATAATTTGGCCTTTGATAAAAATGATAACCTCTGGATGGTTACAGATATTTCCGGAGGTTCAATTGGTAAACCTCCTTATGAGTCGTTTGGTAACAATGGTTTATTTTATATACCTATGAAAGGACCAAACTCTGGGAAAGCTTTTCAAGTTGGTAGTGCTCCGTTCGATGCAGAGTTTACTGGAATCTGTTTTTCACCAGATTTTAAGACACTCTTTCTTTCAGTCCAACATCCCGGAGAGAAATCTAAAGACCTCAAGAATCTAAGAAGTAATTGGCCAGATGGTGGAGAGAATATTCCAAGGCCTTCCGTCATCCAGGTTTATGGACCACTGCTAGATAAACTGATGTCTTGATTTCAATCTCTTGACGCGCTTGCTCTGAAGCACCATCTCATTTATTGAAAATGAAGTGGTTGAAATCGGCTTGACGCATGGCAATTGAACTGACTTTTCATCCGTAATTGGCTAGTCTACAAACTGCTTTCTAAGCTAGACACACACATAATTTCATAAGGAGAGACATGAGCGAAAACTCTCAAACCTCATACCTCGATACACATTCGGACAGCTTTGTTCATTGTCACTTACACACTCAATACAGTTTGCTTGATGGGGCCATTCGATTAAAAGATTTAATTCCAAGGGCAGCAGAACTTGGTGTTCCGGCCTTGTGTCAAACAGATCATGGGAATATGTTTGGGGCGATTGATTTTTATACTCAGTGTAAAAAAGCAGGTATCAAACCTATTTTAGGATCTGAGATTTATTTCACATCTGGCTCACGTCATGACAAAAAAGCTCCAAAAAGAAGTAAGACAGTTGGTTCTCAAGATGGAGAAGAAGCGAGTCGGCAAATCCACCATCTGATTCTCCTCTGTAAGGATAATACTGGTTATCAAAACTTGTGTAAGCTTTTGAGTAGAGCCTACCTTGAAGGGTTTTATTATAAACCAAGAGCTGATCTGGATCTTTTAAAAGAATACAGTGAAGGATTGATTTGTACTACGGCCTGTCTTAAGGGTGAAGTTGGTTATAATTTTTTTACTGGTCAAGACGACAGAGCAGTTTCAGCTATCACTAAACTTCATGAAGTATTTGGAGATGATTTTTACCTTGAGATTCAAGAGAATGGACTACCAGAACAGAAAATCGTAAATGAAAGAGTTGTTGAGTACGGTCAGGCCAACGGAATCCCTCTCGTCGCAACTAATGATTGTCATTATATGACACCAGAAGATGCTACTGCACAAGAAGTTTTACTTTGTGTTCAGACTGGTAAAACTTTCGATGATGAAAATAGAATGCGTATGACTTCACAGGAGTTTTACTTTAAAACCCCTGAGCAAATGCGTGAGCAATTCGCTTATTGTCCTGAAGCTTGTGACAATACGCTTAAGATTGCTGATAAGTGTAATGTTGAGTTGAATTGGACAGATGATGATGGAAATCAAATTTATCACCTTCCTGATTTTCCAATCGATACAGGTGAAACGACAAATGAGTTTTTTAAGAGAACTTCAAAAGAAGGGCTTGAAAAAAGGTTTAATGGTCCTCATTTTAAAAAACTAGTAGAGCTTCCAAACTGGGAAACTGAACTAAAACAAAAGTACTATGACAGATTGAAATATGAAGTAGATATGATTGTTCAGATGGGGTTTCCTGGATATTTCTTAATTGTATCTGACTTTATCTTGTGGTCTAAAAATAATGGAATTCCTGTTGGACCTGGAAGAGGTTCCGGAGCAGGTTCTCTAGTCGCTTACGCCTTAGATATTACTAATATTGATCCGATTCCTTACAACCTTCTCTTTGAAAGGTTTATAAATCCTGAACGTATTTCTATGCCCGACTTTGACGTCGATTTCTGTCAAAGTGGACGAGGTCGAGTCATCGATTATGTTACAGAAAAATATGGAGAAGATAATGTTGGTCAAATTATTACATTTGGAAAACTACAAGCAAAGGCCGTCATTAAAGATGTCTCTAGAGTTTATGGACTAACATTTGGTGAAGCTGATGTCTTATCGAAACTCATTCCTGATGAGCTTGGAATTACACTTCAAAAAGCTTTGGATATGGAACCAAAACTTGGAGAGTTAATTGATTCTGATCCTAAAATACGACAAATTTTTACAATAGCATTAAGGCTTGAAGGTCTTTATCGGCATGCAGGTATTCATGCTGCCGGAGTCATTATTACATCTGAACCCCTTGTTACTTATTGTCCACTTTTTAAGGGGGCAAAAGGCGAGAAAGTAGTTCAGTTTGATAAAGATTTCTCAGAACAAATTGGACTGGTTAAGTTCGACTTCCTAGGTCTTAAAACATTAACTGTTATTGACTATGCTTCTCAATTCATAAAACGAGATCATGACTCTGACTTTGATATTGAAAATATTGATTATGAAGATTCTGATGTTTTTAATTTCATTGGTGAGGGTCATACAACTGGTGTCTTCCAATTAGAATCTTCTGGAATGATTGACCTTTGTAAAAGAATTAAACCAGACAGTATTGATGATATTACTGCGATTAATGCTCTCTATCGTCCAGGTCCGATGGGGTCAGGGATGCATGATGAGTTTGTTGAAATCAAGCATGGTCGAAAGCCAGAAACCTATGCCTTCGATACGCTTGAGCCCATCCTAAAAGATACTTATGGAATTATTGTTTATCAGGAACAGGTGATGAACATTGCCCGAACGATAGCTGGCTACTCGTTGGGACAAGCGGATATGCTTCGTCGAGCAATGGGTAAAAAGAAGCTTTCTGAAATGGAAAGGCATAAGGGGATTTTTCTTGAAGGTGCAAAGGAAAGAAAATATGACCTTAAGAAAGCAGAACATCTTTATGACTTAATGGCGAAATTTGCTGAGTACGGATTTAATAAATCTCATGCTGTCGCTTATTCATACATTTCTTATCAAACTGCTTACCTCAAAAAATATTTTCGGCCAGAGTTTTTCGCTGCTCTTTTAAGTACTGAACTTTCAAATAGTGATAAAGTTACTTTGTATATCAATGATGCAAAATCATATGACATAGATGTTCTTCCTCCAGACATAAACGAATCTATTTGGAGATTTAATGTTGTTGAAAAGAACATTAGATTTGGAATGGGTGCAGTTAAAAATGTTGGAGAAAATGCTGTTGAAGAGCTTATCCGAGAAAGGAATGAAAACGGTCCATTCGAAGGTTTCGTGGATTTCTGTACTCGAGTTGACCTTAAAAAAGTAAATAAAAAAGTGATTGAGTCACTTATCAAAGTTGGGGCCTTTACTGAGTCAGAGAAAAAATTGAATAGGAAAACAATGCTTGAAAATATGGAGCTTGTTATTTCTTATGCATCTCGAAAAGCTCAAGAGAAGGCTCTTGGACAAGTTAGTCTTTTTGATATGGGTTCATCTGAAGAAGGCGGAACTGACACGGATCAAATGTTAGATATTCAACATGTTAATGACTTTGAAGATCTTGATAAATTGAGAATGGAGCAAGAACTTATTGGTATATATGTTTCTGGCCACCCTTTGGATAGATATGGCGATGTTATGTGTGAGCTTGCCTCTATGAGCATATCTGATGTTATGAGTGCTCCAGGTAATGGAAAAAGAGACATGACATTGGCCGGGATGATAACTGGGCAAAAGAATATAATTACGAAGAAGGGCGATCGAATGAGTTTTGCCACTCTCGAAGACCTCTCTGGAAAAATTGAATGTATCGTCTTCCCCAAAACTTTTGCTGAGTATGAGGACCTACTTGGTACGGATGAGCCGCTTATCTTGACTGGACAAGTCAACCTTTCGGAAGAACCACGGAAGTTTTTTCCCAACAAAGTGTACAAATTAAAGGAACAAGCTGACGACAGGGTGTCTGGCGTCCGAATTAATGTTAAAATGGACAAGCTGACTCCACAAAGATTGGAGCGTTGCAAGCAAATCCTTTTAAGTTATAGAGGCAGTGTTCCAACGCATTTTATTTTTGAAGGAAGTCAGGGGAAAGCAAGGATGCCATTAGGGGAAGAGTTTTTGGTGAACCCAACACCACAGATGGCCGCTAAAGTTAATGAGGTTTTCGAATCTAATACTGTCAGATTTATTGTTGACGGTAGAGTGGAAGAGGTGGAAAACATCAGGTAAGCTTGCTTTTGATTCAATTATCCAAGGACGGGGCATGACGAAGAAGATAATTTTTCTTTTATCCATACTATTTTCCATTTCAATTGGTGCAGCTACATATATTCAAGGAGAGGGGCACTTCTTTGCGAAAGATAACGACTCACTAGGCTTTGTAAAAAAACAATTATTAGCAAGTGCATTTAGAGATGTTATGACCAAAGAGTTAGACTCTATGGGGCTTGATACAAAACTATTCTGGCAACAGTATGACAAAAAATTTGAAGACTACTTTGAAACAATCAAACTATCTCTAAAAGAAAAATATAAAATTGATGATCCTAATACTTCACAAAAAAGAAGAGGAAATTACCAAGACGCTTTAAGAACAAAACGTCTTAGGGCAAAATCATCTTATGGAAGATTACAAAGGGCCATTATTTCATATTCGATAAAAAAAATGAGCCGTTCTACTCAAATGGCGAACTCCAGATATCTAAGTTTGAATGCCAGAGTAGATAAAAAAATGCTTAGGAATTTTTACTTTAAATTTACTAGAGAGGGAGAGAGTCGACATTTTAAAACTCTTTATGTCTCTACTAATTTCAACTTGAAGAGTATGACTTGGTTAGATGCAGGTGTTGAAGTTGAAAGTGATTTTACTTCAGTTGTAAAAGAGCATTGGAAGAATTGGCTTAAACAGAACCTTGGAAGTTATGTCGATAATGTGGAACTAACTGACCTTTTGTCAGAAGAGAAACTTAATGCTTACCTGAGTTTACCCGAAGATGCTGGGAAAACGATAGCAACACCTGATGCAGATGCAGATAGCGCAGCTCCTGCTGATGAGTTTGAGGACTCTTTATGGCTTAAAGTAACATCAACAATTCAAAACCTAAGTACTAATGAGCTACTAGGAGAGAGAAAATATAAAGTTTCTGGCGACTATGTAGTTCTTGACTTGAAAACGAATAAGCTTGTCCGTCACTTTGATTTTGTTACTGAATCAAAGAGTTATAAAACAGAGGATAAGCACCAGTTGAGTTCAAATCTAGCCTCTTTAGTTTATCGAATGCCAATGGTGGATTTTCAGGAGCTGGGAAAATCTCTTGTCGAGTTACCTCCAAAAATGAAAAGAGTAAGATTAACGGTTAACAATCTTTCTTCTGTCCAAGACTTGATTTCATTGAAAAACTTTCTTTCAAACAAAGGGCTTGCTCAAAGGTTTTCTCCCTCTCTCGATACATATGCAGGGCAGACGGGAAGGATTATCCTTGGATTTCAAGGAGAAAATGAGGCCGTAAAAGAAACCTTAATTAAATTAAATAATGAAAGCTTGGGGAATGATCGAAAAATGGTTATTGAGTCCCCTGAAAACCCTTTCATTCTCTCGATACAAAAAATTGAAGAAGAAGTAACAGAAAGTTGATTAATTTTTCTCTTAGGAGCTAGTTAATGAAAAATATGAACCTCATGAAAACCTGCACATTGATCTTATGTATCACATTGAGCCTTTTTCTTGAGTCATGTTCATCTAGTAATGTCATAGACCGTACTAGCATGGGAAAAAGACCTAGAAGACAAGCTAGAAAAATATTTAGTGGAGTTAAAAAGAAAGTTGCTCTTTTAAACTTCTTTAACGAGTCTCCTTATGGTGGAGAAGACCTTGGGATTACGGCCACTGAGGAACTACGAAGAGAATTAGCTCGAACAGGGCAATTTATAATTGACCCAATGGGAAATAAATTATTTGGTAGCTCAAAAGAAATTTATGCAGGAGGAGGCGTTAAGCTTGTTCAACTTGCAAGAAAAGCCAAAGTTTCAGGACTTAACTTTGTTGTCTTTGGGAGAGTTATTGAGGCCAGAGTTAGAGAAAAAACAGATGAGATTGGAATTGTTCGAGAAACAAAATCTTATACTGAGTCTAAGGTCGAAGTAAGAATATTTGATGTTAGCTCGAATAAAGAAATTTACACAGATACATTAAGAGGCTTTGCAGACGATAGCACTTATCGATTTTTTGCAAATAGCCGAGAGGAAAAGCTTACTTATCGAAGAGGACTGTTAAGGTATGCAGTTCAGGTGGCGGTAAGAAAAAGTATTCCTAGAGTGCTCGATATTTCTAAAAAAATGGACTGGGTAGGTAGAGTAGCTTCAATACAAGGGAATAAAATTTATATAAATGCGGGACGTAGATCTGGCATAAATGTAAGTGATATTTTAAAAGTTGTAACTGAAGGACGTGAAATTTTTGATCCCGAGACAGGAGCCTTAATTGGAATCTCAAAAGGAGATGTTAAGGGGACTTTAGAAATAATCGATTACTTTGGGCCAGATGGGAGTATTGCTATTCTCCACAGTGGTGGGTCGGTTCATGAAGGTGACTTCGTAATATTGTATTAAAAGGATAAAATTGTTTTCTTTTTATAATGGGTTCAAAAAGTTTGCTTTTGCTCTAGATCCAGAGACAGCACATCATCAATCTATAAATCTTCTCAAGAGGTTCCCCCTCGTATTTTCAGAAATTTTCGGCAATGAAGAAATTGATAATAAATATGAAGTTCAAGTCGGTCATTGCAAATGGGGGTTCCCTGTAGGGCTTGCGGCAGGTTTAGATAAAAATGCTGAAGCAATAGATTACTTTACAAGAATAAACTTTGGTGCAGTTGAAGTTGGAACAGTTACTCCATTGCCTCAAGAGGGGAATCCAAGACCTCGATTATTTCGTTATGTAAAGGAAGAGTCCTTAAGAAATATGATGGGCTTTAATAATGCAGGTTCCGAAATAATACAAAAAAATGTAATTGATTCAAATCGAAATAATAAAACCTTAGGTATTAATCTTGGGAAAAATAAAACTACACCCCAAGAGCAAGCAAAGGATGATTACTTTAAACTATACTCTGCATTTTCAGATTATGCTGATTACCTCGTTATAAACTTGAGTTCTCCAAACACTCCTGGACTTAGGGATTTACAACAAAAAGATACTCTTTTAGAAATTTTAAATGAGTTAGATGACCTAAGGTTAAAGTCGCCATGCCCACTTTATTTAAAAATAGCACCAGACCTTTCATTCGAGGATATTCCTGGGATTGTTGATGTCGTAAAAGAAAAACAACTAGAAGGGATCATTGCTACAAATACAACGATTATGCCTGACAAAGGGCCTGGTGGAATTAGTGGTAAGTTACTCCAAGAGAAATCCCGAATTGTTAGATCTAAAGTCCTAGAGTGTGTAAAAGAATCTCCTGAAATCCAGGTAATTGGAGTAGGGGGAGTTTCTTCTTTTGATGACCTATGGAGTTTTTGGAAGGCCGGTGGGAAAGTGATGCAGTTATATACCTCTTTCATTTACCAAGGACCTGGAGTTCTCGATTCTATTAAACATGGAATAGATCATATTATGAGGACTAATCAAGTCGACTCAGTTTCAGAGATTATTTCCTCTATCGATAAAATAGAGAACACTTTCTCATCATGAATAGAATTGTCCAATATACATTTTTATTAATCATATTCGTTTTAATTGTGCTTCTAAATCTTACCTATTTTAAATTACCAATATTTTTTTGGGGTAAAGTAATTTCTCTTTTATTAATGTTTAGTCTTTCTGGATTGGGTTTTGGAAAACTTATTTCACATATGAGTAAAATAAAAACTCATATATATTTAGGGATACCTCTCTTTGTATTGCTTTCAGGTTTTTTTACTTGGCTACTCAATTATTCATTTAAAATTGATACATCAATTAGTTTGATGGCAATGAGTTTAGTTCCAGCAATATATTTCTTCTTCAATAGCTCTCATAAAAATATCAAAAGCTTCTACAATGATTTTCTAAATGCTATCCCTGAAGGTTGTACTAGTGTGGTAGTTTTTTTAGGTCTTTTCACAATAACTTCTTTTCACTTGGGAATCGCTACTGGTGAAAAACCAATGGATTTTGGGATATTAAATTATTTCTATCTTCATGAGAGTGGACAACCTACAGATGTTTGGGCCTCTGGATCACCATTCAGTTATTACTATTTAGGTTTTTTTATTTGGGCAAAATGGTTAAAACTTCTCTCTATTGATCCTGGCATTGGTTATGCATTGGCCTTTGCTTTGAATGGGTGGCTACTTTTCTTAGGGTGTTTTAGTTTCTTTAAAATAATAGGAAACAAAAAATCTAGTGACTCTATATTTTTGTCTCTTTTTGTTTTTCTTATTCCTTCCTTTTCAACTATTCTGGCGTTATTCAATGGAGTGCCTTGGAATTTCTCAACTTTCTGGAGTGCAACGAGAGTCTTTAAAGAGAACCTTTTTGCTGAATTTCCCTTGTGGAGTTTATTATTTGGAGATCTTCATCCTCATGTCATGAATTATCCTTTTTTTGTTAGTTTTTTAACATTAGTTTTGAGCTATGGATTTTTCCAAAATATAAACTTATTAAACTTATTTTTTGTTGTTCTTTCCGGGGCTGCCCTCTCTTTAGTTAATATTTGGGAAGGGATTTTCTTAATTGTTATTGTTATTTACTTTTGGATATATTCATTTTTTGCTGGTCCCAAAATTGATAGGTATCGTAGATTTATTTTAAACCCAATCTTATCAGGTTTGACTGGGATGATATTGATTCTTCCATGGGTCGGAAATATTCTTAAAAATGGTTCTTCAGCAGGTACATTTAGTCTAAGCACTGCTCCAGCAAATGGAATAAAAGAATACTTTATGTTTTATGGAGTTCTACTCTTTCTGTGGATAATTTCTTTTGTTATAGACGTATATAAAAATAAGATTATTTTCTCTTTTAAAACTATCAAAATAAACTTCTTCTTTTTTATTCCATTGATTGGACTTCTAGTCATAGGGCTTTTTAACTCTCAGAAAGAGATTTATTTATTAATGGGTTTAGTCTTATCTCTTTACATTATTTCCTTGCTTCAATCTAATAAAGATCAAAAACAAATCTATATCCTCACAGGCATTCTCGGAATGAGTGGAATTAGTCTGTTCTTTTTGTCTGAAAATTTAATTATTCTTGATAGGATTAACAGTCTTTTTAAAACGAATACATTTCTTTTTACAATAACTTCTCTAGGAGTAGCCATTCTATTTCTTAATAGCTTGAAAACTCTTTTGGGTGAAAAGAGAGGGGTGTACTTATTTAGAGGTCTCGTATTGATTCTTCTAGTTCCCGCATGCCTTTTATTTGTAGGAATTCGTAGTATCACCGGTAACCCCAGTAAAGTATTTGGAACGCCTCTTTCTCATATGGAAAATATTTTTGAAGGAGATGCGAAGATTATTCATTGGTTGAAGTTAAATGGTCTGATAAATAATAAAATTGTCGAATATTATGGTTCTCCATATAAATATCAATCTGCAAGAATAAGTACTTATACAGGAATACCTTCTTACTTAGGATGGGCTGGACAGCATGTGACTCAAAGAGGGTTAAAGCATCAGGAAATGGCCTTTAGAAAAAGAACTATTGAGAAGATTTACCGAGACATAGAATCAGATGAGGTTTATCGGTTATTGAAAAATGAGAAAATCGATTACGTTGTTGTAGGCCAGTATGAAAAGATAAAAATTGGAGGTCCAGGTCTTGAAAAATTTGATAAATCTCCCGATAAGTTTCAAAAGGTAGTTCACCATCTACCAACTGGTGCTAGATTATATAAAGTTAAATAGAGGTAATATTGAATCTTGCTGAAATTCCATTCGATATGAGCGTTACTTTAGATAATGTCTTAAGAGAAAGGGCCAATGACAGAGGCTCAATGTCTCAAGGTGTAGGATATATCAAGGAACAACTTGATAAAGAAACTGAACCATTGAAGAAGGCCCATATACTTTCTCTGCTTGGAATTTATTCAAGAATTATGATGGAGCTTGTAGAGTCTGAAGAGGTTTTAGAAGAGGCCATTTCAATTTATAAAGAAAACAATAAGAAGTCACACGGGCTTGGAGCTAAGCTTCGTCTTGGAGTTACCTATACTTGGAAAAAAGAATTTGGAAAAGGTGATAACATTTTTTTAACCGCTATAGGGAAATTAAAAAATACTGAAGAGCCAGCACTTTTAAAGCATTTAGACTTTGCCTATCTACATTATGGTAAAAGCCAATTCGAACAAGAGCACTACGAGATTGCTTTGGATAACTTTGTTCAATCTTATGAACTTAAGATTCAAAAAGGTGACCTTCAAGCTTTAGAAACTCTTCAGCAATGTATTGATTTCACAAAGGCCAAAATGGCAGAGGCAAATGAAGAGACGGCTTAGTTGTAACTAGGTCTTTTGTCATACTCTATTGGATCTTCTATTCCTGCTAATTCAAACCCTCGTAAGCGAAGAGCACAAGAATCACAAACTCCACACGCCTTATCACCTCTTGCGTAACAACTATAAGATGATTTTAAGGGTGCTTTTAGTTCAATGGCCTTCTTAATTATCTCAGGTTTTGTAAGTTCGATGACAGGAGTTATTACTTTGATATCACCGTCTTTCGTACCTTCTTTTATTAAAGCATTTAGGGCCTTGTAATAAGAAGGTCGGCAATCTGGATAACCTGAAGAATCTTCGTGAACAGCGCCAATGTATATTTTTTTTGCCCCAATTACTTCTGCCCAAGACACGGCCATTGAAACAATATGAGTATTTCTAAAGGGTACATAGCTGTCTGGAATCTCTTCAGAGTCTCCTTTATATTTTTTCACATCAATATTATCGTCAGTTAGCGAGCTACCACCAATTTGTTTGAGAAATGTTACATCAACGACTTTTCTCATATTCTTAGGAACATTATAAAATTCTGCAATTTCGTGAAAACTTTTTAATTCTCTTTCTTCAGTTTTTTGTCCGTAATTCAAATGTAGAAAGGCCAAGTCTTCATGCTTTTGACTTGCAATGGCAGCACAGACAAGGGAGTCCATCCCTCCTGATACCAAACAAATTGCTAGTTCCTTACTTTTCATGCTTGATCCGCTTCTTTTTTAATGAAATCAAGAATACTATCAGTTACTTTTTGGGCCCTTTCCTTCTTTTCGTCTAGTGAGCCTTCTTCCTCTTTCATCAGCAAGTAGAATTTAATTTTTGGTTCAGTTCCTGATGGTCGTAAAAAGAATTTTGATCCATTTTCAAATTCAAAGCCTAGAACATTACTCGTCGGCATATCAATTTTTGTTTTATCACCCGTTTCTAAATTTTTAGTATAACTTTCTTTCCAATCAGAGAAGTTTGTTACTTTTAACCCACAAATTTCCGTTGGGTTCATTTTTCTAAAGTTATCCATTATTCGTACAATTTTATCTGCACCATCTTTGCCATAATAGTTCAGGTTAAGAAGTGTCTCATGACTAAACCCATACTTCTCATAGATTTTATCTAGTGCTTCGAATAAATTAAGTCCTTGAGTTTTATACCAAAGAGCTATCTCGGCCATTAGTGTAACTGAGCTAACCCCATCTTTGTCTCTAACATAATCATGATTGAGGTAGCCAAATGATTCTTCAGTTCCAAATAAGAAGTTCCGCTCTGGTTGATCTTTTTCAATTTGATTTACCTTTCCACATATCCACTTAAAACCTGTTAATGTATTTTCTGTCTCTACACCAAAGTCATCAGCGATTGTTTTTTGAAGATCTGTAGTAACAATAGTCTTAACAAAGTATGAATTGTCAGGAAGTTTCCCCTGCTCTTTGAGATTGCTTAAAATATAATGAAGCATTAAAACACCAATTTGGTTTCCATTGATGTATTGAACTCTACCTTCATGTTTTAAAGCAACACCAAGTCGGTCGGTATCAGGGTCTGATCCCATTACGATATCAGCATTTTCTTTTTCCATTAATTCAACGGCCATGGCCAAGGCTTCAGGATTTTCAGGATTTGGGCTAGAGACAGTTGGAAACCTATGGTCAGGTTCAGCTTGCTCTTTAACTACGAGATAGTTTGTAAGAGACATATCATCTAAAGCTCTTGTACAAGGATAAAGACCTGTTCCATGAATTGGGGTATAAACTATCTTTAATTCTTTTCCACGCTCTTTACATAATTCAGGATTTATAATCTTTGATTTTATGGCATCATAATATTTGTTCTCAACATCTTCACCAACCCAATGGATCATTCCTTTTGTTACGCCTTCTTCAAAGTCCATTATCTTTATAGAGCTGTACTCAACACTTTGATAAAAATTAATGATAGCTTTGTCATTTGGGGGAGTGACTTGTGAACCATCACTCCAAAAAACTTTGTAGCCATTATATTCAGGAGGGTTGTGACTAGCAGTAACCATTATTCCTGCTTGAGCTTTATGGTGTCTTGTTGAAAAAGAAAGTAAAGAAACTGGATTTAGCCTTTTATAGATATAAGCTTCAACTCCATTACCGGCACAGACTGAAGCAACTTCTTTTGCAAATTCATAACTGAATTTTCTTGAGTCATAAGAGATAGCAATTTTTTTAGATTCACCTACTTCTAAAACTCTATTAACCACGGCCTGCGTAGCTCTTCTTATTTGGTACTTACTCATTCTATTGGTTCCCATACCAAGTATGGCCCGAAGACCACCAGTACCGAACTCTAGATCTTTATAGAAGCGCTCTACTATCTCTTTGTGGTCACCGTTCTCTAATAACTTCGAAATTTCAGCTCTATCTTCAGCGTCAAAATACTCATTATTGGCCCACTCTTTGGCCTTTTCAATTGCTTGTTGTTCCATGGAAATCACCCGTTATGTGCTTTAAACTTAAGTTTTTTGCAAATTTACATAAAATTGGCTTTCTTGAAAACCGATAAAAAGATATTATCCTAGATGAATTTAATTAATTTTTCACGTCAGTTTTGTTATATAACTAATCGTTTTGAATAATAAATAAGGAGAATCCCATGGCAAATAAAGAAATGAAGCATAGCAGTAATATAGCTGGTGCATGGTTTTGTACTGATCCAGATGATGACAATGGTGAAGGATGTATCGCTTGTAACGTGTGTTACACCGGTGCTCCAGAGTTTTTCGCAGAAGATGATGATGGCAATGCCTACATTAAAAAGCAACCAGAGACAGAAGAAGAAAAAGAGCTCTGTGTTGAGCAATTAGAAGCATGCCCAGTTAATTCAATTGGAAATGACGGATAAAAAAATACAAGTAATTTCTAAATAAATTGGCCCATTCGCAAGAGTGGGCTTTTTTTTACCCTTGTGTCCCACCCATTAGATAGTAAAATTGAAGAGTTACTGATTTAACTTTTTTATGAGGTGGAAATGAACCCTACGACGATTCAAATTATTGGAACGGTCCTTTTTGCGTGCGCAGTGTTGCATACATTTATGGTCAAGAGATTCGAGCATATCGCTCACAAATACCCAGAAGGCTCAATTGGTGAAAATGTGTTTCACTTCCTAGGTGAAGTGGAGGCTGTTTTTGGAATTTGGGCAGCAATATTTATTGCTATTTATTCTGTCTTTGAAGGCTTTGTTGTCTACGATGAAGCTCATAAAGTTGTCGGAGGTGCTATTCATTATCTCGAAAGCCAAAACTTTACTGAACCAGCTTTTGTTTTTGTCATTATGTGTATTGCTGGAACGAGACCGATTATTCTACTTGCAGAAAAAATGATTAGTATTTGTTCAAGAGTTTTACCGATGAATGAAAAGATGGCCTTTTATGTTTCGGCATTAATAATGGGACCACTTCTAGGATCATTCATTACTGAGCCTGCCGCGATGACTGTGACGGCCCTTATTCTTCTCGATTATTTTTACTCAGGTGATATGTCGAAGAAATTTAAATATGCGACGCTAGGTCTTCTGTTTGTGAACATTTCAGTTGGTGGGACGTTAACTCACTTTGCTGCTCCTCCAGTTTTAATGGTTGCAGGAAAATGGAACTGGGGAATCGAACACATGGCAACTAACTTTGGTTATAAAGCGGCGATCGCAGTAGTTGTTGGAACTTTATGTATTGCTTATTTTTTCAAGAAAGAGTTAACGGGTAAATTAGAAATAAAAGCAAAACACCAAAATTACATGGTACCAACTTGGTGGATGACGATGATTCACCTTATCTTTATGGGACTTGTTGTTTACACTGCTCACCATATGGTAGTTTTCCTTGGTCTCTTTTTATTCTTCCTCGGTTTTGCAACTGTGACTCAAGAATACCAAGATACTATTAAGTTAAAG
This sequence comes from Bacteriovoracaceae bacterium, assembly GCA_023954635.1. Lineage (GTDB taxonomy): Bacteria > Bdellovibrionota > Bacteriovoracia > Bacteriovoracales > Bacteriovoracaceae > M0603. The sequence goes on along the minus strand of JAGSHI010000014.1, from coordinate 9,027 downwards.
GAATCTCTTCTTGTTGGTTTTTTTCTTGCAGGGCTAGTGACTCTTGGAACCATGCAGGCTTGGTGGCTTCAAGATATTTTAACTAAGTTAGGGGATCTTACTCTCTTTTTTGGTGCCACTGGTTTAACTGGTATTACAGATAATGCAGCTCTCACTTATCTAGGTTCTCTAGTCGAACTTTCAGATTCTGCTAAATATAACCTTGTTGCTGGTGCTGTAACTGGTGGTGGTTTAACAGTTATTGCGAATGCTCCAAACCCAGCAGGGTTTGGAATTTTGAAATCAAGTTTTGGAGACGAGGGGATTTCACCTATGGGACTATTGCTTTCAGCTTTATTTCCAACTTTCTTGTGTATGTTGGCATTTCAGTTGCTTCCATCACTCTGAGAAAAAACGAATAATAATTTAATTGAAAAGGAAAGGCTTCATAGTGAAGCCTTTTTTTTTAGTGTTGTAATTCGACAGGCATAACCCAACCGTACTTATCTTCGAGTCTACCTTCTTGAAGTCCTAGTAGAGTTTCTTTAATTGAAAATGCAATTGGTCCATTGTTATTTGGAAGAACCCACTTTCCTCCACTGACATCACCAAATTCGGCTATAGGAACTACGATCGAGGCAGTTCCGCACATGAAGGCTTCTGTACATGAACCATCAGAAATTTTTGACAAGAGCCAGTCTATTTCCATTGTTTCTTCGACAACTGTTTTTCCTAAGTCCTTTGCTAACTTTATGATTGAGGTCCTCGTTATCCCATCGAGAATTGTATCTGTTAGGCTAGGGGTATAAAGTTTGTTGTCTATGAATGCAAAAAAATTCATCCCCGACAACTCTTCAATATTTCTTTTGTGGAGTCCATCAAGCCATAGAGTTTGATGAAACCCAGCTTTTTGAGCTTCAACAGCGGCAAGTAAACTTCCAGCATAATTTCCACCAGTCTTGGCATTTCCCGTTCCACCTGGGCAAGCTCTTGTGTATTCTCTTTCAATTTTAACTTTTACATAATCTGCACTTATGTAAGCTCCACTTGGAGAAGCAATAACCATAAACTTCATTTTTCCTGCAGGTTTAATTCCAAGATGCTCTTCGGTCGCAAACATGAAGGGTCTAATATAAAGAGATTCACCAGATCTTTTTGGAATGAAGTCAGCGCAATAAGATGCCATACCTTTAACTGCATCCATGAATATATCTTTAGGAACCTCTGGCATTCCCATTCTTCTGGCTGAGAAATTAAATCTTTCTTGATTCATATCTGGTCTAAAAAGAAATGGTCCTTTTCCGCCTGTACGGTAACCTTTCATTCCTTCAAATATTTCTTGACCGTAGTGAAGAACTTTAGTCGTAGGGTCTAAAGTGATCGGTCCATAAGGGATCATTTCAAGAGGTCCCCATTCACCGTTATCAAAATCACTCACAATCATAACTGGACACATCACTTTACCAAAGGCCAATTCTCCTTTTGGTGGTGTGAAGTCTTTGATTGCCGCTAAGGCCTCATTAGTTACAGTAAGACGGTCGAACATGGAATCCTCCATAGATAATTGAAATTCGTTGCCACCATACCAAAGTTCAGGACATATCTGTCGGGACGATGCAATATAAGAGGTTTTAAGAATTACGGCAGCAAGAACCATGAGTTTGAATTTCATCTTTCCCCCCCAATTTGATCTTTAAATTAAGAGTCTTATATCGACTCGGAAGCTAGTTTTTAACGCTCTTTGTTGATATGAAGGGACTCTTTTTGTCGGTTTGCAGTCTTATCAGAGACTTAGCTTTTACATCGTGAAGAATCACTTGAGTCTTAGTCGGGAATTTTTGCCGAGAACTACTTGATTTTACATAATCAGATAAACTTAAAGAGATGAAAACAACTACGTTATTCTTGCTTACAATCATTTTGGCTTTCCTGAACTCTGTGAAAGCTTCTCCCTTTCTAAAGAAGAGATATGAAGTTTCTGTAAAAGGTACTGACGAGAGTATCGAATACCTTAAGCTTAGAGCTGATTACAAAATTTTAAGAAGTACAAAATATTGTAGGGGAGCATTCCTTCCAATTGGAAGTGGAGATTGGTGGTGCTCTGAAGAAAGTAAAGGAAAACAAGTTTGCAAGAAATCATTTCGATGTAAAAGAGTTTCTAAAAGTAGAAGTCGAAAGTCCGAATCAATAAGAATAAAAGCAGAAATGAAAGAAGTTAAATATCGTTCATCAGGGAAACATAAAATTTGGGTTAGCCAAGGACCTTCAAAAAGAAAAAAACGTTATAGAAAGTATAGACCAAGTAAAGGCCCTGAAGACTTTAGTGAAGTTCAGTATATTGGGTCAGGACCGATTAGAGGTCGAATTGTTAAAAAGAAACAAAAGAAAATGACAGAGACAATGAAATTGGCTCAAGCAGAAGAAGTTAAGGCAAAGGCAAGTAAGAAGAGTAGACAGTATGAAGCTCTAGAAGAAATGGAAAAGCTTTATCAACAAGAAAAAGACCAAACTGAAATAGAGAGAGAACAAGCACTTCTTGGAGGTCCAAATTGGGAATTCCTTATGGAGAAGTCTACAGATGATGACACTCTTTATTACACTGTTGTTCAAAAAGACAAAGATGACAAAGATGAAGAGCCGTTACTAAAACTTTTAAATTTTTCTGGTGGCCTCGTTAAAATAACTGATTCAAGTAATTCTGTGGCAACAATTAATTTAAGTTGGACTCCTTCGTTGAAATTTGGAAAGACAAGTAAGTGGGGTATTAGAGCTAATGTTGGTGCCCATCAATACCAGTTATCCGAAACGGCAACAACTCCAAGTGAAAGTTTTCTTATTATAGATACAGAGATTCTTCTTTATAGAATGATGGGAAGAGCTTACATTGAAGTTGGTGGGGGATCTCAATCATGGGGAGGAAGCGTTGGAGAATCTTTCCAAACTCTAACCGGAACAATTGGTTACAAGTTTAAAAGATATCAAATTTCATATATGGAAAGACTCTTTTTAAGCTTTACTAATATTGCAGCGACAGAGTCTGCTACAGCATTAAAGCTAGGCGTAGGTTTTTCATTTTAATTTTCACATAAATTAAATAGGCGTCTATATCTCATTAAAATTCTCTTTTCGTCGAAATCAGGTCTAGACTTGGCAATCATATTTATTATCAAAGCACTCTTTTTGTTGAGCTCATCATTTTGGGAATCAAAAACTTTTCTTTTATAAAATGGATTTTCGAGAACATCATTCATATTTTTTCCGGAAATTTTGAAAGTGTTCCTCATTTTTCCTATTTCAGGAGCATCAAGATGATTAGCCCTAGTCGGAACAAATCCTGATACTAAGTCCATGCATGAACCAGCATTTACAGAAGATGGCCTACGCTTAACATGTGTTGAGCATGAAAGAAGAAAGAAGGCCGAAAATATTAAATATGAAATTAGTTTCATAGACTAACTTATCGGAAATTCTATAGTTTTTTAAACCGAGCTTAGGGGTCGAGTTTTAACCTCTTGAGCTAGAGTAACCGATAAGATTTCGATGAGATATGTATTCGTAATATTTCTATTTATTTCTACTTTTTCGACCTCGTGGGCGGGAGATTTGAAGGCTGAATATCAGTTCTCCTTGGAGTTTGCGAACGTGATCCTACAAGTGGGACATGAGATTGAGAGGGAGAACCCAAGATTTAAAAGTCTAGACGATATCGATAAGGTTAAATTTGAAAAAATATTTAAAGAAAAAATTGATGTCTTTGCAGATTTTTATGCCAATAGTTTAGAACTCACTCCAGCTAAAAAAAGTATTTTCCTAGAGCCTTTTAGAACATTAAAAATTAATAATGTTTGGGACTTATTTAAAGTGACTTTTTTAAAAGTAAAAGTTCTTTTTAAGAGAAAGGGATTTGGTGTCGCAATTGCTGTGATGATGGGAATGACTTCTGACTATGTCGTACCTGGAATTTTAATTAATATGGGATTACCTCATCTTATCCCAATATCGGCGATGACTCCATGGAGTGTTATGTATTCAACGATACCTGGTTCCTTGGAAAAACTTGTCATCAAGAGAAAAATAATAAGCGCACTTGGGTCAAAAGAAGCATATTTAAAATATCAAGATAATCTAGGCATTATTCAAAAAGAGTTAAGGCTAAAAAACCCTGATAATTTTCTATATCCGATGAGGCAGGTTGATGACATGTCTGAAGTTATTGTTGTCGCTAAAAATACTTGGGTTAAATCTATGATGGGTAAAATGGGATTCTTTCAGGATTCAGTAAGTTATCAGTCAATGTTAAGGTTTATGGTTGGTAATGGGATAACTAATGATTATGTTCAATATGTAATGACTTTAAAGACTGAAAAACAAGTTAAAACTACCTTGCTTATCCAACATATTCTGAATAGTGATGATGAAAATTTAAAGTTATCATTTAGGAAAAAATTCTCTAAGCAAATATTCCTAACAAAAAATAGAGATCAGTGGTCTGGGCTTATGGATTGGACCAAAAAAATGATGAGTGTTCAGACTGTTGAAGACCTTAGAAAAATGTTAAATCAGGTGCCAGAAAACTTGGATAGTCGAGAGATAGTTGCCCTATGGGAACATATGATTTTGCCTCGTTATGCCGAAGAGTTTGATATGAATTATTTTGAATATAGACGACTTGTTCGAAATTTTGATTCGATGAAAGCTATACTTAGTGAACAATCTGATAAAAGCTTTAAGGAGTCGGGAAAGGATCTCTTTTTCGATTATTTTAGAAGAAGTTTTTCTGGAATTAAGTTAGGTGGATGTAACCAATCCCATGATCAAGTTCTGAAATTGTTAATGAGAACACTATGAGCAAAAAAGAGACGATACTATTTTTTGATGGTGTTTGTACTTTGTGTAACGGTTTTGTCGACTTTTCTTTAAATTATTCAAAAGATAATATTGTAAAATTTGCTTCCCTTCAGGGTGAGACGGCCAAAGAATTACTTTCTAAAGAGAACATTAGTGATCTCGACACTGTTTATTTGTACGATGATGGTAAGCTTTACTCTCGGTCTGAGGCGATTGCTCGGCTGGCCGCTCACTTATCCTTCCCATGGAACTTAATTGTTTGGATCAAAGTTTTTCCACTTCCGGTAAGAGACTTTGGTTACAAATTAGTTGCTAAGAATAGGTATAAACTATTTGGAAAAAAGGATACTTGTCGATATCCAACAGAAAGTGAAAGACAACAGTTACTTCCTTAGGGTCATCTTTTTTGTTATTTCATCTGCTAGGAAAATACCAGCTTTGTGGTGACCTTGATTTGTTAGGTGAATAAAATCCCAAAAATTAAAATCCCCAGCATAAAAAGGTTTCTTTCTAAATGTTGAATTAAGGTCAATGATGTGGATCTTTGGACCAGAAAGGGAAGATATAAACTCTCTCCTTTTATTTAACTTTAAATCGGACTCAATACTAACTGCTTCTTGAATTAAGAAAACTCTCGACTTTAAACTTTTTCCTAGTTCGACAAGTTTTCTAAGTCCCTTGTAATAGTTAACATCGTCTCCGTTATTAACTAGGTTTATTATAAATATTTCTGGATTAAGATTTTTTATTTGTTCAGAGTATTTTGAGTATAGAGTTTCTGGGTTAGATCCCGATTCACTAAAGTTGAGAGAGACTAACTTATTACCAGTTAATTTCTTTTGTATGTGAAAATGTAACTTTGAAAAGAATGTATCTGAAATAGTTCTTGCTCCTGATCCAACACTCTGTGAAGTCCCTATTAGAACAAGTTTCGAAATATCCTTTCCTGTTACTGAAGAAGCTGTTTTAATTTTTCTCTTTGAGCATTTACTCGTTCCAATACAGAGTATGGGCCCTTCGTAAATCCGCTTTGTTGGGTAACCAATACGTTTCAAACCTTCAGCTGAGGGAATATTTGATAATGAGTTCAAATCTAAAAGATGAAACAGTCCAAAACGAATTCTTTCGAGTCGAGTTGCTAATGTTGAAATATCTTTACCAGATAATGTCTTGCTAAAAGGACTAATTTCTTTTTTTGACCAAATAAAGACATCGTAATAAAGAAATATGTTTTGACAAAAAATTAAGGTCATTAATAGTAGGAGGATATTGTTCTTATCAAGAGATGGAAAAAAATGAAAAATAAGAAATAATAATATGATTAGGATAATCAAAACATAGAGAGAGTTTAGTATAGCACCCTTGTGATCAAAGAAATGTTCTTCAAATGACTGATGAGAAGAAGAGTTTAGATAAATGTCATCAACAATTGCGCCATGAAGGCCTGAACGAATTGTGATTGAGTTAAATTTAACTGGGCCATTAATATTGACCTTTGTGAGGGCCTTATCGTTTAATTCAAAAAGGAGCTCTCTTTCAATTATTTTAAAGGAGAGTTTATTCCACTCTTTCTTTAGTTGGTCAGATTTTAAAACTACTCTTGAGTAATTCTTCTCTTCACCAGTAAAGTAATTAGAAATAAAGTTTTTATCAGCACTGATAACTACACCATGATTCGAGTAAGGAGAGTTGTTCAATTTTAATGACAAGTACTGATTACTATTTAAACGAAATCTTAATTTTCCAGAATTTAAATCTTTAATTTTTGGACTTCGGATTGAATGATGACCGTACCACCGTCCAAGGCTTAATTGATTTTTATAGAGAGGTGCTCTTGTTGAGAGAAACTCATCGCTTCCTGTAACGCCAACTTTAAGTTCTCTTTTTTCAACTTTCCAATTTCCATTATGAAAGAGTGTGTTGGTTCCTGATTTAATTTGATAACCGAAACAAATTGAAAAAATTGTTACCAGACAACCAAGTTTAAATATAAATGGTTTTTTTAAAGTTTCTTTAGAAATCACGGTCCATCAACGTCTTTCTTCCATCGGCGATTGCTTTTTCACATGCTTTATCGGCCTCATTTCTCATAATATCACTAAGGGCTTCCATGACATTTCCTGAAGTACTAAGGTCGTACTTTGCTTTCACATAGGCCTTCAGTTTACTGGCGACTATTAAAATGTCTTTAGGAATCTCACTATTTGATGAATGGTTTGGAGTAGGTGAAGAATTTTTAGGAGATGAGACAATTCTTCTTACAGGTTCTCTACCAGGGGCCGTTTCTTCTTCGGCCCAAGAGTTCTTATGATTCATGACTGGGTTATGAATGTCCCAACAATCAACACTACACCATACACTTTTTCGACAACTAGAGACGCTACATTTTTGATATATGGAATTAAAGTTAATTTCTTTTCCACATGTAGCACATTTTCTCCAATAAGCTTTCGCTTCACTCATCTTCGTTCTCCTTGAATAGAAATAGGATAGCACTAAATGAAATAAAATGATGAATAGAATAAGGAAAAATGGTGGGCCTGACCGGATTCGAACTGGTGACCTCTACCATGTCAAGGTAGCGCTCTAACCAACTGAGCTACAGGCCCACATTTTAAAGAGCTGAAAATATAAGGTTCAGAGGTAAGCTTGTCAATTCAAATGACAAGTAGCCACGATGCGTCAGTTGCCTGATTTTGTGAAAAGACATATAGTCGTCACTCATGAAAAGCCGTCTCGATAGAAGTATAACTTCACTTCTTATTCTCCAATTTAAAGAATACTGGTACTACTACATTGTTGCCTTCTCTTGTCTATTTATGACTCATTATATTGGGAGTCAGTTGCCGTTTTTGGCCAAAGAAGTGGCCGAGAAAGTCGGAAATGGGTTAGCTGAGCAACCTGTCGGAATCTTTTTTCTTTTGGCCTTTGGGATTATTGTTTTTAGAACAAGCTCAAGACTTTCATTTTTTTACCCTGCTCGAGTCATGCAAAAAAACTTACGAGTAGAGTTGGTTGAAAAACTAGAGAAAGTTTCACCTCTTCGTTATCTCGAATTCTCTTCAGGGCAACTTTATCAAATCGTACAAAATGATATGGAACAACTTCGGGCCTTAATAGGTTTTGCTTTACTCCAGTTAGGGAATGTTATTATCGCTCTTGCTGTATTAATTCCTAAAATTTCATCATTCAATTCTAAATTAGTCATTGCACTTTCTCCGATGTTAATAGCTTTTTTACTCTTTACTCTGATTGTGAGTCGGAACAGAAAATACTATAAACAAACACAAGACTTTCAAGGTGAAGTTCAAAACTTTGTTATGGAGTCTTATTTAGGGAAAAAAACAATTAAGAATTTTCATGCTGAGAAATCATTTATCGATTTGTTTGACAAAAATTCTTATAAAGAACTTTTCTCTTTTTATCGTGCTGGTTTAGGTATTGCTTTCTCTATTCCTCTCATACCTTTAGGCGTTGGAATGTCTCTTGTGTGGGGAGCATGGGTTGTTCGAACTTTGGACCTTGGTGCTCCTGGACTTATCCTTTTCTCAGGATTTATTTTTCTTTTTTTAGAACCTCTCATGTATGTCAGCTGGATCGGAGTTGTTTTTGCTCGCTCTGGTGCTTCATGGAAAAGGATAAGGGAATTAGTTTCAAAACTTGAGTCTCCCAGTGAGATTGAATTAGACCTTCTTGATAAAAACCCAGACAAGCTTGATTCGTCTTTAAGTTTTAATGTCTTGTTTTGGGAAGAGTGGTTAACCTTAAAGTTAGAACGAGAGAGTTGGTCCGTGTTCGTTGGGAAAACAGGATGTGGGAAATCTGAAGTGTTAAAACAAATTGCTGAGATCTTAAAAGGGCATAATGAAAAGATTTCATATGTCGCTCAAAGTCCATATTTATATAATGACACATTAGAAGCAAATATCTTTTTAGGTAAAGTAGTAGATGAAGCAGATAAGGAAAAAGCTTATAAACTTTTAAAAATTATGGGTCTTGATTATCTCGCAGAATCTCAAAAAGAATTGTTAGAGCTTGAAGTCGGGGAGAATGGAAAGCGACTTTCTGGTGGTCAGGCAAAGAGATTATGCCTCGTTAGAAGTTTAATCGCTGAAGGTGAAATTCTACTTTGGGATGATCCTTTCTCCTCAGTTGATCTTATCCTAGAAAAGCAGATCGTTAACGATTTAAAACAATCTG
>JAGSHI010000022.1 GCA_023954635.1 Bacteriovoracaceae bacterium | reverse complement strand
GTTGGCTCGTATTGTGATGACTTTGGGAATCTGGGGGCAAAAATTCATTGAAGATGAATTTTCAGAGTATGATCTCGATCCTTCTCTTTTGATGTGGGATATTCAACGTAGGTTAGACACCAAGTTTTTTCCTAAGAAAGGTAGATTTGTTTCTCACTTCTATTTAGTTGGAGCACCTAAGGAGCGTCGAAATTGGTGGCTAGTGGTCAGAGATAGAAATGTCGACCTCTGTGTACACCACCCAGGTTTTGAAGAAGATATTTCGGTTGAGGCCTGCTTAAGAGGTTTAACTGAAGTTTGGATGGGTCAAACAACTGTTGAAGAAGCTAAGAAGAAAAACCATCTGATTTTTAATGGTGATAAGAAATATATTAAGTCATTTAAGGATTGGTTTCTTTTGAGTCCATTTGCAGAACACCATCCAAATTCTTAAACGTGAGAATAAACTGCTAAGAATTGCTTATACTCTCGATCATTCTTATCAATAGAGTTAATGAACGAATGTTCAAATTTTAAGTCTAATCTACTGGCCCAGTCTGATAACTTTTCTTTCGAAAATCCAAAATGTTTTACACCCATCCTTTTATTGTCAGGATGAAAAGATCCATCTTCTTGATCCAAATCAACAATGGCAATTTTTCCACTACCACTTAAGTTGGATTTTAAAGTTTCTAAGGTTTTAAACGGATCGTTGAGATGATGAAAGGTCATTGAAGAAATCACGAGATCAAACTTTTGATCAAGAGAATCTTCTTCAAGATTTATATTTTTAGATTCAAATTCAGGATAGTCTTTTGTCTTTTGATCAAAAACTTCTAACATCCCTTCTGAAGTATCAATTCCAGTTAATGCTTTGGCGTGCTCACTAAATTCAAGTCCAAAAAGTCCAGTTCCGCATCCAAAGTCCATGATGTTTATTTTTTCGGTTAGGCTTAAAACTTTTTTGGTTTCAGTAGCAAGCTTTTGCATCATTGCCACTTTAAACTCACTATCCCATTCATTTGCGACTTGATTGAAGTGTGACACTTTTGACTCCTAATTGCTTTTTAAGGGCAGAAACAAAAAAGCCCCAAGTGGGTTAAACAAGGGGCTTAGATATGAATCACTCCGAAGAGATTATCACCAAATTAATGATTACGTTTAAGTACACTGAAAGCTTTAATTAAGTCAAGGAATTGGAAAAAGTATAGTATGATTATGGTACTCCAAATGACTGTTTTTACGATCTAAAGTTAGTTAATAAGGATAAGAAATGAGCAATGATGATTACGGTGACGATATTAAAGAAGGCATGGTTGATAAAATTCAAGAGATCTTCGATAAATCAAAATTAGAAATGGAAAAAATTCAGTGTCCCGAACATGGACAGGCCTTAAAGAATTTTGAATTTGATCGAACCAATGGTCGCTTCAAAATTGATACTTGTTGTCCAGATGGAGAGAAGCTCGTTCAGGAAGCGATTAATAAACTATAGGAATCAAAGATTTCATTTTTGGATCAGATAATCATTCAATTTGGGGCAATTCTAAAAATTCAGATTAAAGTAAAGTTGATCGAGGGGCCAAAAACAAAAAAGCCCCAAGTGGGTTAAACAAGGGGCTCAATATGATTCACCCCGAAGGGATTGTCATTAAAATGGGGTGGCTGAAGGGACTTGAACCCTCGACAACCAGAATCACAATCTGGCGCTCTACCAACTGAACTACAGCCACCACAGTTTCGAAGTTGTAGTTATAAGACGGACCAGCGATTTCGTCAATAAGGCTATGTAATAAATGAACTAATGCGTCGCAGTCAATGATGTGGGAGGTTTTGACGTAGAACCATGACCGGCTATACAATAACCTAGTTAATCTATTAAAACTATTACAAGTGGAAGGCCATATATGAATAAAATCAAGATCTTATCTTTAGTACTTTTTGCGATTCCAGCACTAAGCTACGGATTCGGTACAGGTGTCTCAACATACCCAATTATGTTGGACAAGAAGTTTATCTCTGGTGAGTTTACAGGTGTAACTTCAAACGGTGGCGGTGTTGGTGTTCAAGGACGTTACACACAAAGACTCAACAATAAAGTTGTTGTCGATGGCGGGATCGGTATGGCCGGTGGGCAAAGAACTTCTAAAGTTTTTGCAGGTGCTGACTTTGAACTTTATCCAGACTATCAAAGACAACCAAGAGTTTCTCTAAAGACAACTCTAATGAATTCAAAAGAATTTACAGTAAGAAGAAATAGCATTGGATTTTCTCCAACTGTTTCAAAAGGTTTTTCTTTTTGGGGACATGAAGCTTATCCATTTGTAGCTCTTCCCTATAAAGTAAGTCTCGATTCAGACTCTAAAACTTATGAAACTCAAGCTAACATAAATATGGGTATCACTGGAAATCTACCATTTAACGGCTATAGGCACTTAACTGGAACTCTTGAAGCTTCAGTTAAATTGAAGGATTCTTATACTGGATTCTTCATGGGCATTTCATACCCAATTAATTAATGAAACCAAAAATCGTTTTTTCTGATTTTGACGGGACTCTGACTTTAGGTGAAAGTTTGAGTCCCATTCTTTTTGATATCTTCGACCTCTTGAAAAGAAATAATATAAAGCTTGTTCCTGTTTCTGGTAGAAGTATCTCTTGGGGACATTTTTTTCTTACACATCTTCCAGTTGATACAGTCATCATGGAAGGCGGTGGAGTTATCGGTTATCACGGACAGAAAGGATTGATAGACCACGAGTTCATGATCGACAATCAAGAAATTGGAAGACTTGAAGGTATGGCCATGGAAGTCCGAAAGGAATTCAAGGGAATGGCCCTAACTGCCGACAGTATAGGTCGAATCACCGATCGCGCCATTGAACTTTCACTTCTCGAAGACCTTGGAGTTAAAGGTGAAGTCGAAAAGTTTATGGACAAACATAACGTGAACCATTCATGTTCAAATGTTCATATGAATTTCTGGTGCGGAGACATTTCAAAAATTTCGGCAATCAATTATTACCTTAAAAAATTTGAAGATGGAATAAAACTCGATGAGTGTATGTTCTTTGGAGACTCATTAAACGATGAAACTGTTTTCAAGGGAATGCCATACACTGTAGGGGTTTCCAATATCTCAATTGTTCTCAATCAGCTTGAGCATAAACCACATGTCATTCTTGAGGGGCCAGACAACGCTGGGCCAAAGGGTGTCTTGAATTATTTATCGAACGTCTTAAAGTAAGCTTCAATTTCTGTTTTTAATACTTCTTCAAATTCTTCTATATCCAATTCGAGCTTTGAATTTATCCACTCACGAAAATCTTTTGGAATTGGACTCTTAATTATTTTAAGTTCATCTTTGTAAGGAAATCGTAGGGCCATAGCGTGTAAAGCTTGTCTCGGAATTTCCATAAACTCATGATCTTCTTTTGTCGCATAATTATCTTTAAAACGTTGAAAGAGTTCATAACCACCAAGGTAAGTTTTATCACCAACTAAGGGGTAACCATGCTCGAGAGCATGAACACGAATTTGATGTTGTCGACCAGTTTGCGGAAAGGCCAGTCCAAGGGCGTAGCCTTTTTCACGATGAAGGACACGAAATAAAGTTCTAGCGTGTTTGCCTTTGGTCGATTCCTTCGGATAAGCTTCAATGAGAACTCTTCGAAGTCCTGGATCTGACTGAGCAAGTCTTTCATTAGCTTCAAAGGATTCTTTTTTGTCTTCATCTTTATCAACGGCCATCCAAAAATAACATTTTCGGACTAGGTCATTTTCAAAATGTGTTGTGAGCTCTTTTGCTGCTTCAGGATTTCTTCCTAGTAAAAGAACACCTGAAGTTTCTCTATCAAGTCTGTGAATAGAGTGTACGGTTTTTTTGTATTGGTCTTCGAAATAAACAGTCGCGCAATTAAAGAGTCGCCGACCCGTTGGGTGAGTGGTCATAAAGGCCGGTTTTGAAATGACAACAATATCATTATCTTCATGCAAAATTTCCGGAACTCTTTGAAACTCAATCAATTCACCATTCCAGTATTCATCTTCAATACCTTCAGGGAGAGTAATCATCTCAATTTTTTCACCTTCGTGAACTTTTGCATTTGGGCGATGGGGGTGTGGTCTACCAATAATGGTAATATCGCCTTTCTTAATCTTCTTTTTGATTTGTTCTCTGGACCAAGTCTCAAGGATATCCATCATGAATTGATCAAGACGGATACCATCTTCAGAGTCTTCTACTTGCCACAGGGCACGGTACTTTGAAGGGCTAAAACTCTTTTCAAGAATAATACTCATTCAATCTTAATACCGCTCTTTGATAGTATATTTCAAGAGAGTAAGTGCCCCTTGAGGACTGTAATGGTGTTTTTCTACTAAATTATTAACAACTTGCTCAATAACTTTTCTATTATCTTCAGAAAGTGGGGTTGAAACCTGGTCTTTATTCTTCCCTGAGACCTCTGCTTCATAAAAAACAATATTTTTTGTAAGTCCTTGAATGACTTTTTTCTGTTCATTTCTAAATGACTCTTTGAGCTTTTTAATGAGCTCTGGGAAAACATCAGAATAAACAATTTCTACACCTGGATTATCTAAGAAGAAGGCTCCAAGTTTAGAGATGAGATGACTTCTAAATGTTTTAGGGTCTTCTTTAAGAGTAATATTCTTCTCAAATTCTTTAATGAAGTATTCGTCACTTTCTTCGTACTTACCAGTATATGGATTCTTAATTTTTTCGCCCTTAATTAAGGCGTTCACATTTTCAATATACTTTCTAATATAGTCTTCATATGACCTCTCATCAATCATTCCGAGACTGTCTCTAAGTTCATTGTCGAACTGGTCAAGACAGTAGTCCTTGATAAGGGCAATAAAACGAGCTGGATGATGGTAGTCTGCTTGAGGAGTCATGTTTAGAAAATCATACTCATTTTTCTTAAGAATAAGTTTTTGAAGATATTCTAGAATTTCGACAAAGGTCATATTTTCATGACGACTGGTTAGCTTGTAAATGATGTTTTTCATGTCACGAGGACTGATGCCAAACTTCCCTTCATACAAGTTTTCAAACTCAAACTCAGAAAAGACATCGCTTTTGTTTTGCTTTAAAATTTGCTTAGATTCTGAATCTAATTTATCTGGCATAAACTCTTCTGCAATAAACCTGGCTTTTTCAAGAGGATTAAGACCAGTCACAATCGTATTTAGTTTTTTGTCAGGATAGTTCTTAGATTGAGGTGATCTAAGTCTTGTTAGGACAGCAAATAGACAAAGAGCTTCGAGCGAATGAGGCTCGAGAACACTTGTATCTTCTAGGCCTTTAATTTGATCACAATAAATCTTTTGCTCTTCTTTAAAGTTAAGAAGATAAGGAACTCTAACAAAATTAAATCGACCCTTGAATGAATTAAAGTCAGGGTGTTGCTTAAAAGCCGCTAGATGGATTTCATTTGAAGTACCAACAAAAAAGATATCAAGTTCAGTTAAGATCCCTTGAAGATTGAGATTAGATGTCTCCATAGTCATGAGGAGATATTTATATGTATCAAGAGGCCTTTTAAGAAGGTCGGAATATTCTAATATTCCTCTGTTTGCTAAAACAACTTCACCTTGTAGACTGAATAAATTCAATGATTGGAGGCTTGGCGGAAGAGAGGCGAGTCGCTTATCCATCGTGATTTGTTGCATTCTAGCATCAACATGAATTTGGGGCTCAATTGTTACTGCACCACTTGAATATCGTTTAGAGATATTGAATCTTTCAACTCTAATGTGCTTAAGAACTTCAGAATGTTTGCCTTTATAATTTTTGAGTAGCGCATCATAGATCATTCTATTTCTCTTAGAGAGATCTCCCTTAAAAAGATAAGATTTTCGTACTGAATCTAGCTGTTCTGGCTTATCAACGAGAAGCTCATCCATAATTTTTTGACGATACTTTTTGGGAATCAATAGAATAGGGTGATCTTTTAGTTCACTCGGTAGAATTGCGTTTACATCTTTGTCATCAAGATAAGCAAAAGTGTTTAGTTCATGAGGATTGCGTGGCTCTTGAGCAATCCCAAGAGTTCCTTTGACATAGTTTTCGATAGGGAAAATCCAACTAAATGAATAAACAGAACCTTCATCAGTCTTTGAATACTCTTCAGCACCTCTCATAAACTTTCTAATGATACTTGATTTTGATGAGCCGTTTGGACCTACGAGTAGAATAAACTTATTATTAAATCCCTCTTCTCTAAAATTGACTAGGTTTTCATAGAGAGCATTTTGAGTTTTTATTTGTCCATAGACAGGGGGAGCATCTGGATGATCTTGCTCAAACAGCTTAAAACGACCTGATTCATCACGCCCCCAGTGATTTAACATATCGATAAGGTATTCATATGTAGGTCGACATTCTTTATGGGGGTTACTATTGAATTTTTCCATATAGTCATGAAACGAAAGAATCTCATTTAAGGACTCTTCTTCTTTATTTGCTTCGTCTACCCAATCAATATTCATATCTTTTCCTCTGACCTTCTAAATCCTTGATCATACATATATAATTGTAATCCACGATGATGAACAAAAGAATAATTTTCACCATACTATTTGCGATTCTCCTGAGTGGAGTAGGCGGCTATTTCCTATATGGGAAGGCAAAACTTGATCAGGATGTTCGGATTAATGCAGAATATCGCAAATTATATTCAGCAATAGAGGTTTTTCAAAAGATTTGGACTGAAGGAGAGCTTTCTGGACTGGAGAGTCATTTAAAAGATTGCCCAAGCAGTCTAAAACTCTCAAGAGAGAAGAAGAAATGTTCCAGAGAAATATTGCATTGCTTGTCAAAGAATCAAGAGTTCAAAAGAAAATATATAAATTTAGAAATAAAAAGGCCTCTCGTATCAAAAGCAAACTCGCAATCACCGATTAATTTCTCATCAGCACTAGAACTTGAATTATCTTATGGGGGAACGTCTTTGGTTCTTCATTTAGAGTATGGATGTCACAAGGCTTTTCTCCCACATCGGATTTACACATTAGAAGATTCTAATAGTCGAAAATATAGCTGGTGGGACAACATTGGCCGCAACTTATTTATTGATAAAACCTTAGTCAAAAATGGTGATATTCTCGATTGGTTGAAAGCAGATTCTGATTTGAAGGGTGGAGATGAAATATTTAAACTTATAGTTAATAGTGACGAGTCTCTTCCTGCTGTTGGTTTAAGTCAAAAAGAGATGGTGAGATATTGTGCCTTTCGAGGTGAGCAGTTGATGGATACTGTTCTATTCGATGCCGCTTCGATGCATCCAGGAGATTTAAATAGTAATCAAATGAGGTTCCCACTCCGTTCAATGTGGCCTTGGGACTATAAAAAGAAAATAGGTACAATTTATAACTATAGAAATAAAAAAATCAAAGAAGTTACTTTAAAAGAGTGCAATCAAGTTTTTTCTAGAGAATGCTTAGAAATCGAAAAAGCAAAAGACAGAGAAGGAACCCATACTTGGACTGGCATAAGATCTGTTCTCGGAGGTTCATTGGAGTATTTTAGGAATCCTGTGTATCCGAAAAAAAATCTAAAAGCTTCCTCTCACTTATATAACCTTGATTCTCCTTGGCATGAGCTTGGAAAAAGGGCCTGGTGGGATGGAACAGGATTTCATATTCAAAACTTTAACTTTCGTTTTGCAGACCCTCCAGAAAGTGTGAAAAAATTTGATGTCGCATTTCGATGTTATAAAGAGGAGCGTTCATGAAAATGACTCTAATCCTCTTTTGCTTGATGTTCTTGAGTTCTTGTTTACAAGAAAAAGAAAAAATAATCTTTGAACGAGAAGTATTAAACTCTCTTCCCTTTTCATCACAACTGCTTAAGTTGTCACCCAAGGTAAACAGAGATAGTGAAATTCTTCGGCCACCGAATACATGGATTAATCTCGTTGAAACGATTAGTTTGAATGAGAATGGAGAGAATGTATTTCACTGTCTTTTTTATAAAGTTACAGGAAAAGAAGAAGGAGTAATCAGGTATATTACTCATAATCAATCCTGTTTTGAGAATTATCAAGATGGAAGTTTAACTGACTTAAAAAAAGTAACTGAATTTAAGTTTTGGATTCCTGTTTTTGATAAGAAAATTTTTGGTAAATTATTAAAGCGAGGGTATCTCTATCTGATTGGAAAAAGAGATGGAACTTCTTTTTCTATTGAGATACCGCTTTTTAATATTGGTTTGAAGTCTAACTGGAAAAGGTTTTCAAATAATCTCTCGGATAATATTTTTAAAGGAGTATTTGTTTCCAAATCTCTTAAGCCATCTTCTAGGAGAGCTAACCAAACGTTAGGGAAGATAGCTGATAACTATAGAGACAAGAAAATTGAAGTTTGCCATGAGTTTGCTAGGGATTGTACTGAGACGATGAGTTTCCGTTGCGATAAATGCCGTTACGGATGGTATTCTGCAATTGGTGTCTCCACCTGTCCTGGTCAATATATAAGGTTTTGTGGAGTTAATCGTTGTGGAGAGAGGGGACAACCGGCCTGTCCTCGAGGAATTGAGTCTGCTAGGAAAATGGAAATAGATAATGCCATGCTTTGTTACGATGGTAGTCCATTAGGGTTTTGTCGAAGAGGGTTGAAAACTGTTTGCGATGGAAGAACACTTATTTGTTTGTAAGGTGTCCTAATTCAGTATCTGCATTAATCTCATGACCAAGAAATTTTGCAGGAATCGTTTCATATTTAGACTCTCGAATCATTTCAATTCTTTTATTAGATGTTTTTGATTCGATATCAAAATGACAATCCATGGTACTTCTAAAAAAGCGAGAGCAAATTTTTGTCGGACCATAATTTACTGTTTTGTCTAGAATAATAACGCGATCACCTTTGTCGTAATACAACTCTATCGAACTTAGAAACTTACCTTTTCCAGAATTTTGAAGTAGTGGGATACCTTCTATCTCTTTAGCTTTTGAAAAGGTATTACCACTAACGAGAACGTCTACAGAATTAGGTGGGAGTCTTTTTATAAAGCTATGAACATCGTCTAAGGAGTTTGAAGACACCATTAATACTAATAAATTAGTTTTTTTCTTCTTCAATAACTTTCGCGTCTTTAAAAAACTTAAAACTGGATCTTCAAAATAAAGTCCTCTTTTATAGTCTTCTTTTTTTCCTTTAACCCCTTTAAAAGTGGTTACGGAAATGATCCCAACTTTAACACCATCAATGTTAACTAGTTTCCATGGTGTGTTTGAGTGCTTGGCGGTTGGTTTTAGAGTTTTAAGGTCTAGAATGTTAGAGCTAATAAATGGAACATTTTTACTTTCAAAATTAACTTGGTTAAGAATTCTGAGTTCTCGATCTGTAAGGTTGACACCCGTGTAACCTAGACTTTGATAAGCTTGAATTACCTGGGGGATTTTCTCAGGGAAGCTCTCGTTAAAAATATGACCACTATCTAGTAAAATAAGTGATTTTCCATGAACCTTTCTCATAACTTTTATATATGAAGAAAGGTAATCTACGCCACCGCTACTAAGATTGAGAGTTTTCTCTTTGAATGGAGTCATTACTTGATCAGACGATAGTTTTCCATAAAAATTTTGAGTAGAGGCAATGACTATTTTTACGACACTGTCCCCCGTTAGAACGGGTTTGTATTCTGGATGCGAGAGAACTTCAGTTGGTACTTTATTAAAAGTACATGAACTAAAAGAGATCAGCAGAATGAATGAAAAAACAAATTTAGTCATTTTAAAGTCTAGTAAAATTAGTAACTCTTTATTTGAGTTAGTTTTTCGTAAGCTTTCGTAAGAGCTTCGTAAATTTTATCATAAACTTCAGGTTCGGAACAAAGACCAACGGATATTCTGACAACTCCACGACCGACATCATCGGTTATTCCCATGGATTTTAGAACCTTGCTTGTAACTGGCTCATTATCCGAGCAGGCGGAGGATGTTGTTACAAAAATCCCCATACTCTCAAGTTCAATCTGAATCGCTTGGCCATGGACACCCGGCAAAGATAGGTAGGTTGAAGTTGCAAGTCTCGGAGCATCTTCTCCAATTATGACAACACTAGGAAATTTTTCTTTAATTTTTGATTCGAAATCTTCACGTTTTTTAGTTAAAACTTGAATATTATCAAAGTTTTTATCAACCGCAGTAAGAGCGACTGCTAATGTTTCATTTCCGATATAATTTTGAGTACCGCCTCGAAGTCCTTTCTCTTGACCTCCACCAATAATGAGAGGCTTTAAAGTTGTTTTATCTTTGGCGAGTAAAATTCCGGTTCCAGTTAAGGCACCAACCTTGTGACCTGACATAATGGCATAATCAATTCCAGACTTATTGAAATCGAAAGGCATTTTTCCTATCAACTGAGTTGTGTCACAAAAATTTGTTACGTTATTGTCTTGGCAAACTTTTGAAATTTCCATGTAAGGCTGAATGACACCAGTTTCATTATTGGCTGCCATTATAGAAACTAAGGCAATTTTATCGTGATTCTCTTTAACAACTTCTTTGAAGTTTTCAAGATCGATGATTCCATTTGAAAGTGTTGGAATAGTTACTATTTCATAACCTCTATTCTCAACATACCACTCACCAGTTTTTCTGATCGCAGAATGTTCAATGCCTGAAGTGACAATAAGATTCCTATTATTCTTAACACTGCATCCTAAGACTGAGTGGTAAACTGTAGAGCAACCCTCTGTCGCTCCACTATTAAAAACGAGCTGAGAGAATTTAGCACCCATGATCTTTGCACAAACACTTCTCGCATTATCCATTCCGATCAAAACTTTTTGACCTAGAAAGTGAATAGCATTGGGATTAGCAAAAGGACCTTCGAGCATTCTATGTTGAAGATACTCTTTAACATCATCTGAAATAGGGGCACTTCCATTGTAGTCAGCGTAGATCATAGATTACCTCAAGTGATTTCAAGCATTCTATCCAAGGCCTTTAGACTAGGTATTTTAATTTCTTCGGGGACGCTTATCACATTGATTGGCTGACTCCTGTCAATGGCCCTGAAGGAGGAGAGAAGCCATCTTGGCCTCACTCGATACATAGTTGTGCATAAGCACTGGTATGGTGAAAGACTTGTAATGTTTTTATCAGGATATTTGGCATTCAGTCGATTGACAAGGTTGATCTCTGTTCCAATCGCAATTTGTGAACCTTTGGGGGACTTGTCTACAGCGTTAATGATGTAAGAGGTTGAACCTGCATCGTCAGCCCCTTGGCAAACATCAAAACTACACTCTGGATGAACAATGATCTTTGTTTCAGGTGAACTTTTTCTAAGAGAGTCAATGTGGTCTTTTGTAAAGCCTTGATGCACGCTACAGTAGCCATACCAAAGAATTACTTTTGCATCTTTCACTTGTTGTGAAGTTAGTCCGCCGTTCAACATATTGGGATTATAGACAACCATATCCTCGAGTGGAATTCCCATTTTAAAACATGTGTTTCGACCAAGGTGTTGGTCTGGGAAAAACATAAGTTTTTCACCAGAGTTTAAGGCCCACTTAATAACTTCTTCTGCATTAGAAGATGTACAAATTGATCCATCGTTTTCACCTACAAATGCTTTTAGTTTGGCATCGCAGTTGATGTAGGTAACAGGAATAATCTTTTCTTCAGTGTGTTCTTTGAGCCAGCTCCATGCTTTGTCGATTTGTTCTCTGTTAGCCATGTCTGCCATTGAGCAACCAGCATTTAGATCAGGTAAAATTACTTTTTGATTTTCCTTCGAGAGCATGTCTGCAGTCTCGGCCATGAAATGAACACCACAGAAAACAATGTAGGGGTGATCAAGTTTTGCAGCTTCTCTTGCTAGCTTGAGTGAGTCACCTGTTATGTCTGCAAATTGAATGACATCATCTTGTTGGTAATGATGCCCAAGAATTATCATTTCATCTTTTAATTTCTTTTTAAGAGACCACAATTCGTTAATGACTTGCTCATCGTTTAATTGTTTTTCATCCACATCAGGAAGAA
The DNA here is from genome assembly GCA_023954635.1 of Bacteriovoracaceae bacterium. GTDB lineage: Bacteria > Bdellovibrionota > Bacteriovoracia > Bacteriovoracales > Bacteriovoracaceae > M0603. Next base: position 26,012 of record JAGSHI010000022.1, on the reverse strand, counting down.
AGTCGTCTTTTTTGTCTTCAAAAAGGTTAAGCATAGTTAGTCTTTCTTAATCTCAAAACCATTGTCGGCCCAACCAAGAATTCCATCTTCAAGATTAGTGAGATCTTCGTAATCATTTTCTTGAAGAATTTGGCAGGCGGTTAAGCTTCTTTTCCCTGATCGACATTGCATAATAATTTCTGCGTTCGGGTCTAGGCTTTTAAAATTTTCTTGAAAAGTAGAAAGAGGCATAAGTTGAGCAGCACCAATGTGGCCAGCATCCCATTCTTCTTGTTCTCTACAATCGACTAGAATAATTTTGTCACCCGCATCTAGCTTGGCTTTCAGCTCACTGGCGTTGATTGATTTGATCATGGTTTTGTTTCCTTTTTCATTTTGCTTTTTGTTTTGTTTAAAGCAATCAGGTGGTGTTGTCTAGTTGGACAATGTCGCAGGGCCCCGCATCACAAAAAAAAGAAAGATTTTTTTTTGACGACCTGTCACAAAGGTCCTACCATTTATAATAGGTTAGCTATTCAGCCTACGGGGTTAAAGGAACTTAGCCCGGGTAAAGGAGTGATTCATGGAAGTCATCACAGTGGCCAATAATAAGGGCGGCGTCGGGAAAACAATGCAGTGCTATCAGCTGATTTGTCACCTGGCCAACAAGGGGCATCGTGTCCTTGCCGTTGATTTGGATTCACAAGCAAATTTAAGCACGACACTTGGAGTGCAAATTCAGAGAACATTGATACCGGAATGGTTGATTGGAGATGTGAATTTTGAAGATGTTGTTGTTCCTGCAGAGAATACGGAACATGAACTTTTCGAAAATGTTTCTGTCGTGCCTTCTAGTCGTCATCTTGCAAACCTTGCAAAACTTTTGATTCTTTCCGAAGGGGAAGTTAGAAAAAGTGCAGGTCGTAAAGAGCGATTGATGAGGCTACGCCTTGAAGAAGCTACATCAGAGTTTGATTATGTTGTTATTGATACACCTCCTATGCTTGGAGATGAGTTGATAATGGCCCTCGTTGCTTCAAACAGAATTCTTATCCCAACTCAAGCTCAAGATTATTCAATTGATGGACTTGAAGAATTGATGGATACGTTTGAAATAATCAAGGATACAGAAAATCCAGACCTAAGATTTTCAATCATTCCTTCTATGGTTAACCTAAGAAGAAAAATTGAAAAACAACGATTGCAAGAGTTATCACAGAGTTTTGACATCACTCCACCTATCAGGAATCTGGTACAGATGCAGGAATCAATCTCTCTTGGGAAACCAGTTTTTGCAATGGGAAACAAGAGTAAAGGCGCTCAGGATTACGCCCAACTTTGGGAATCCTTAGAACTTTAAAATTAGAACTGAATAGTAAGGAATTACGGATGATCCCTTGCCTTTTAAATTTGCCTCGTCATGGAATGATTCTTCACTGACGGGGCACTTTTGAAAAACTTTCATAAGGAAGTGGAGAATAATATGGCAAAAACTTTCGCCCCACGAAAAAGTAAAAGAGAAAGAAAGACAATCAACCTATCGGAAAAGCTTGGAAAAGATCTTTTCAAAAAAGCTGATGATAAATTATTGAAAGGAGCAAGGCTTGTAGAAGTTGCGCTTAAAGATGTCTTTGTTAAAGAGCAGGTTAGAACTAAGTTTAATGACAATTCAATTAAAGAGTTGGCAGCGAACATTAAGAGTAATGGCCTCATTCAACCTTTGGTTGTCCATCGAGACGGTACTAAATTTACACTTATTTGTGGAGAAAGAAGATTTCGTGCCATGACTTCCATTGAAATGGAAAAAGCTCCTTGTTTTGTTTTAGAAGGTAAAACAGAGCAAGAGTTAATGGCCATTCAATTCTCAGAAAACTCTGCCAGGGAAGCCCTTCATTATATTGATAAAGGTGATGGAATTTATAATTACCAGAAAGCGACCAAGGCAAGTGAGAGAAAAATTACTCAAGCTTTAGGAATTTCAAAATCTGAAGTTCATCGTTCTTTAATGATTGCTAGGATGCCAAAGAAAATTAAAGAAGCAGCTAAAATTTACGATATTGAAAAGTATGTTCTACTTGAGTGGGATGCACTTGATAGAGGGAAGCTTAAAACCGAAGTTCAAAAGAAAATCCTTTCTGGTGAGCTAACGAAAAGAAGTCACCTTCGGAATATTTTAAAGAATGGACCAGTTGTTAATGCTGGTAGAAAGTCAGCTGCTAAAAGACCAAAAAAGAAACCAGTTCTTCCTCCAGGATTGACTGCGAATGCCTTCTTGAAGGCAATGAAATCTAAAACGAAAGATTTAGACCTTGATGCTGACACGCTTAAGGCAATTAAGGCCTTGGTTAAGGAAACCTCTGAAGTTTTAGACAATTAACTAAATCTGCCCTTTGGAGCAAAACCAAAGGGTTTGATTTCAGTAACTTAGTATGCATCTCTTGGCATGCTACATGCATTATATATTCATATGTAAACAAGGTCTTTGTGAATTCAGGGATTTAAATACGGTGTATATGTAATGAGATTATTAAAGCGTCCAAATTCTAGTCACTCATCATTTGATTTTCCATTTGTGTGGATGATGATTGCTGCTGCTTTGATTTTTATGGCCAACGTTGGAATGGCCCAAGATTATGTCCTTGATAAGACCGATCATACGGACTCATCATCTTTAAATGCTATTTTAGAACTAGAAAAAAGTGAAAAAGTTGGAAGAAGTCCAGCGAACTTCATTCCAGATACGGAAATTGAACCAATTCCATTACAAAATAGAATATGGCTTCAAAATCTACTTGTTGAAGATAATAGCGGTGTACTTGCAAGCATTAGAGCGAATATTCAAGGTTGGGAAGCAACTGAAGAGTATGCGAAGAATTGGAATTTAGAATCGACTGGTCTTTATGACACTCCTAAAAGGGCAACGAAAAAAGCATTTTTAAATAAATGGTTACTAAAGTATTTTGATAAAAGACTAGCTGGTGAGATTAGAAACTCACAAGAGGGTTCTACTCTTCATGCTGTCGGGAAAGTTCATCAAACACTAAGACCAAATACTGAAGTAGGGCTAACTAAGAAAATAAAAGTAAAGTTTAAGGCAAGAGTTCTTCAAGGAAGGGCCATTGCACGAGTTGAAAACCCTTGGGTTGATACACATGCTACAGTGAATATTGATGGTGAAGTTAACGTTCAAATGAAGAAAAGCTTAAGTGATATTGGAGTGACTGCCGGTATTAATTATAATGCAAATGAAGGTCGCTACTTGGCCCACGTTGATAAGAAGCTTACTGAGAAAATTACAGCAAGAGTTTCATCTAATCAAAAAGATGATGAGATGATGTTTGATGTCGATGAGAAAGTAGACAAAAGATTAGAGTTTTTCTTTCACACACCATTCTAGATTAGAGATCAAAGTAAATTTGTTTTTGATGATGCCCTGCCACATACAACAGGAAATACATTCATATCTTTACAAAAAAAGCTTACAATTTGATAGTACTGGTTTAAATTAGCCGCAATTTTACAGTCATAAAGCTCTTGGAGTTAATAATGAGTTTATTTGAAAGTCCTCTGTTTAAGGATGCCTTTGATCAATTAGAACGAGCCGCTGGAACTATGGGTCTCGATCCAAATATCGCTGAAAGATTAAAATATCCTAAAAGAGCACTAACTGTTTCTGTGCCTATTAGATTAGATGATGGAACAGTTAAAACTTTTTTGGGTTATCGAGTTCAACATAATATGACGATTGGACCGGGAAAAGGTGGTATTCGTTTTCACCCAAAAGTCGACCTCTCTGAAACTGCCGCTCTTGCTATGCTTATGACTTTCAAGTGTGCACTCGTTGGACTTCCTCTTGGTGGTGCAAAAGGTGGAGTTTGTGTTGATCCTAATGAACTCTCTAGACAAGAACTTCAAGCTTTAACTAGAAGATACGCTACAGAAATTAATATGTTTGTAGGCCCGACTGTTGATATACCGGCCCCTGATATCGGGACTGATGGACAGACAATGGCCTGGTTTATGGATACTTATTCACAACTTAAAGGTTATACCGTTCCAGGTGTTGTAACTGGTAAACCAATTTCTGTCGGTGGTTCTTTGGGGCGTACTGAGAGTACAGGTAAAGGTGTTGCTTATTGTGTAAACTTCGCAGCAAAAAAACTTGGAATGGATATCGATACAAAAACAACTGTAGCTGTTCATGGTTTTGGTAAAGTGGGTGTTCCTGCAGCTGAAGATCTTGCTGCACAAGGTGCAAAAATTGTTGCGATCTCTGATGTCTCAGGAGCTATTTATAAAGAAGATGGGCTGGAACTTAAAGAGTGTGTTGATTGGGTAAAAGATAGAAAATACTTAAAAGATTATGATGCCCCAGGAGTTCAACAAATTACTAACGATGAATTATTGACTCTTCAGTGTGATATTCTCATTCCAGCTGCAATTGACGGAGTTATCACAGAAAAAAATGCAGCTGATGTTAAGGCTAAAATTGTTGCAGAAGGTGCGAACGGGCCATGCTCTAGAGAGGCCATTGATATTTTATCTGCAAGAGGTGCTTTTATTATTCCTGATATTTTATGTAATGCCGGTGGTGTTATCGTTTCCTATTTTGAATGGGTTCAAGGGCTCCAAAATTTCTTTTGGGATCTTGATCAAATTAATGGAAAACTTCACGACATACTTAAAGATGCATTCGAAAATGTTTATGAATGTAGTAAAGAATATAAAGTTGATATGAAAAGAGCTGCAATGATTGGAGCGCTAAGAAGACTTGAAAGGGCAATGAGACTGAGAGGTCTATTTCCTGCTTAGGAAGTTTGATGGATTTAAAGAAAGGATTCTTTACTCTATTTCTATTTTTCACTTTTACCTTCGTTTTAAATGCGAAGGTAATGGAATTTAAAGTTTCAAAACAAATAAGAACAAAAGACTCATTTAAATCAGCCTGTGAATCAATGGGCTTTCGAGATAATCTACTCATTGAGCCAAAAGGTTTAATCGGCCTTGATTGCATGGGAAGAGTAGTTAAAGTAAATGATTATTGCTTAAAGAAAAAAGTAAAAGGGAAATTATTTCTAAGAGGCTTCCTAAATGCTGAGACAAAATCAGTTGTTTGTCAGTTTGGAAATAGTGCGAACTTAACTTTAAGCTGTGAAACAAAAAAAACGAGAAAGTATTGTGAGAGCCCTAAGGTCTCATGTGAGAAACTCAAAAATTATTTTGCTGTAGATTTAAATGTCACTCATCACTCAAGGCTTTTTGAAGGTAGCAAAGAAATGCTAAACTGCTACTTTGGAAAAGTGAACCTTGAACTTGATAAAGATTTATTTGAAGAGAGTTCTCAACTCAGTCTGTAATTATCAATATTTAACATTAAAAAATCCAATCGTTCCTTGAATACTCTTAGCTAAGGAGTATTTATGGCTGAGAATAGAATGATGGGAGTCATCCCAAGTGGAAAAACTCATAAGTACATTAATCTATTTGGATATACGACAAGGGGAATACCTGGCCTTGAGATTGTAGGTATGGGGAAAAACTCGAGGACAGTTAAAGAAAAACTCATTTTCTTAACTAGACAGCAAAATAATTCGATACCTCTTAATCGATTTGTCTTAAGTATAGATCCAGTGTCTAGGGTAGAAAAAGAAGACGACTTTAATTGGTTGGAGTTACCCCTATTGATATTATATTGGTCTCTATTGAATTGGATTCCTCTAAAAAACCTTGAGAATTGTTTTACGAGTGGGAGAGTTTTCCCTGGAGGAGCAATTGTTCCATGGGCTCCAAGTCAATTGAAAAAGGTTGGAGAAATCGATAGTCGAATTTGGATAACTTCGAAATGGATGTTGAGTCCAAGTGGATTTTTTAAGCTACCACTAGAGGAGCTCATTTCATCAAGACAAGCTGTTTATATTCCCGAAAAGAATCAAATAGAAAGGGCCTTCGCTAAATCAACATAATAAGGTCTATATTCATTTCTCTTTTCAAGGCAATTCTTTAAAGGAGCAGTTTCAACTTCACCTTTAATAAAGCATGTTGCGAAAGCTTCATTTCCATTGAGAAGTCCATCAACTGCTACCCATCCCATTCTTGAAGCAAGAAACCTATCAAGTGATGAAGGGTTCCCTCCTCTTTGAATATGACCTAGAATACAAACATGAGCGTCAATACCATAATCATCGTTAAGAACATTTTGTACTCTATGGCAAAGGCCTGGTTGCTCACCCTCTGCAGCAATTATTATGGATGAATTTTTTCCTCTTTTTATACCACGCTTGATATCTCCAGCTATCGACTTGAAGTCGATATCGGAATCATCTTTTGAAGGAAGTATTATATTTTCTGCACCTGTACATACTCCAACATGAAGAGCGATTGCTGATGACTTTCTCCCCATTACTTCAACAATAAAAGTTCTCGCGTGAGAGGAGGCCGTATCTCTAATCTTATCGACTGCTTCAACAGCTGTTTGTACTGCAGTATCAAAGCCGACAGTATAATCAGTTCCTGTTATGTCATTATCGATTGTTCCTGGAATTCCAGCTACTGGAATACCATGTTCATTATGAAGGGCCCATGCTCCGTTGAAGGATCCATTTCCTCCAATGACTACGAGAGCATCTATTTTTTTTCTCTTCAATATATGAAATGCTTCTTTTCTTGTTTCTGCATTATGAAAATCAAGACACCTTGAAGTTTGAAGTATTGTTCCTCCATGTTGGATAATATTACCAACAGAGGAAGCATTCATTTTTTCAAACTCACCTTCGAGTAAACCAGAATAACCTTTCTTGATACCGTAAACATCAAGTCCTCTTCCGAGGGCGGTTCTAACTACAGCTCTTATTGCACAGTTCATACCGGGGCTATCTCCGCCACTACAAAGAACCGCAATGGACTTAATTTCTTTTTTTGTCGTAGTCATTTTTAAACTCCAAATTTAAAAGATTGATTTACCTGTAAACTCACTAGGCAGATCAATCCCGAGCATCGTAAGAACTGTTGGGGCGACATCCATAAGGGAAGGTTGCTCAACTTTTTGTTTTAAACTTTTATTTTTTAGTTTGGGATGAACTAAGCAAAATGGGACTGGGGCACCAGTGTGACTTGTATGTGGTGTACCATCTTCGTAAACCATTTGGTCACTGTTTCCATGATCAGCTGTGACCAGTAGTGCGATATTTTTGCTCTCACATTTTTGAATGATTTCACCCATACATTTATCTAAAGCTTCGATGGCCTCTACAGCTGCTTGGTAATTTCCAGTGTGACCGACCATGTCTGAATTTGCAAAATTAGCGAGGTAAAAACCATACTTGTCATTGTCTAAGGCATTCAATAGTTTTTGCGTAAGCTCTTTTGCACTCATTTCTGGTTTTTCGTCATATGTCTCAACTTCTTTAGGGGAAGGAACGAGAACTTGATCTTCACCTTTGAAAGGTTTTTTCTCTCCACCATTAAAAAAGTAGGTTACATGTGCATACTTTTCAGTTTCTGCAATTTTGTATTGATTTACATTGATGCTTGAAAGGTATTCGCTCATGACACCAGATATTTTCTCCTTATTAAATAAAACAGGAAGATCCATTTCATCTGGAATATAAGGTGTCATACATAAAAAATAGGGTGGAATAAACTTTCTCTCAAACTCCTCAAACTCTGGGTAATTGAAAGCAAGTGTTAATTGAATAGCCCTGTCTGGTCGAAAATTCAAAAAGAAGCAACAGTCACCTTCGGCTATTGCATAATTTTTATCAAATAAGACTGGTGTAACAAATTCATCAAATTTCTTTTTTTCATATTCTGATTTGAGCCAATCTGTAGGAGACTTTGAGGTTGTCTGCCCATTTCCTGTCATCGTATCGTAACAGCTTTTAATTTTTTCCCAACGTCGATCTCTATCCATTCCTATGCTTCGTCCTTGCATTGAGGCAAGTGTGAAACCATCTAGGTCAGAAAGCTCCGTTATATACTTTTCTCCAATGTCTGGGGCGGTATCTCTTCCATCCATGAAGGCATGAAAAAAAACTTCGATACCACTATTTGATAAGACTGAAATAACTTTTTTGATATGAGTTATATGAGAATGTACACCACCATCAGAGAGAAGTCCCATTAAGTGAACTCTATTGGTATTCTCTTTTGCTGTTTTTATAAGGTCAAGAAGGTGAGGTAGAGATGAGAATGTATTCTGTTCTATTGATTCATTTATTCTAACGAGGTCTTGTCGAACAGGTTTTCCTGCACCAAGGTTCATATGTCCCACTTCCGAATTACCTGCTACACCTTTTGGAAGGCCAACTTTTTCTCCTCCAGCTTCTATTGTTGTAAAAGGATATTCGGAGAATATTCGATCTAGGTTAGGAGTATTAGCATCTCTTATGGCATTCTTGTTCTCATTAGGATTAATTCCATATCCATCCATGATAACTAATAAACTTTGATCAGATAATTTTTGCAATTGTTCCATTTTTTTCCTCAAACTTTAGCCATTCTCATACCATTTTCTCATCATTCCTAGAAGCTATAACTTAACCCACCACCTGCGGTAATAACTTCAACTGGCTCATCTTTAGTTTTGTAGTTTGTTGACTCATAGCTAAGGTTGATATTGAAAGAAAGTCCTCTAATCTTGGGTATTGATAACGTATGAGAAAAATCTATTGAATACTGTGAATAGACTGAGCTTTCATTAGTGTTTTGATTTGTTGTGTAACCTAATGTGGTAAATAGCGTATTGGTATCATTGATACTTGTGCTATTTGTAATTCCTAATGAGTACGAAGTGCTTAGGGGAGACGATCTACTTTCTTCGGCCTTTGAATAATCTAGCGAATAACTTAATCCCCAATACTTATTTTTTATAAATGGAGAGTAGCTAACACCTGCCCCATATGACATTAAATTTCCTTCAGAGATGGACTGGTTAATATTGTAAGGTATGCGGTAGGTGATGATTCCTCTTTTCAGTGTGTAGAGATAACTAATTTGAAAACTATAAAAGTTTGAGAGTTTCTCAAGACTCACGTTTGTATCTGATCGGTACATACTATAGGCATATGTAAGTGCAAACTTTAATGTCGATTTTTTAAAGTTGTCATACTTAGACTCTACACTACCGGTAATTGTTCTTTCATCATTTGTACTTTGTTCTTTGTTGTTCATGTTTTTGTTTTCAACATCAAAATAAATTAGATGACTCCAGTGCCCGAACTTTTTGCTATTGTAGAAAAGGTTCACACCCCAAGTAGAATAATAAGCATCTTTGATATAAGGAAAAAATGAACTGAAGCGATCTCGCGTTGCTTGTTCACTCTCTGAGAGCTCTTCAATATTATTGTTGTAATTATATGAATATCGAAATGAGATACTGAAAAATTCTGAAGAGATCGCATTCAGATAAGTTGAAGCATAATCCTTTAAGGACTTATCGGCATTTTTTGAAAGATAAACTGATTTTAAATAGAGACTTCCAGAATCTGTAAAACCAGCTCTTACAAGATTGTCTCCCATCAGATAATCAAGATTAGATAAATCTGATTCTTTTTTGTTTTTATCGGGGAGATCTTTCAACATATCTTTTGCATCAGCAAGATATTTTATTGAATCAAAAAAATCTTCTCTTCTATTTTTGATAATACCTAACATGTATTTTGTTTGAGGGAGGTTGAACTTATAATATTCGATAACATGAAAATATTTTTGAGCAAAAAGCAAAAGTTTTTTTCTAAAGACTTTTTCAAAATCTGGGTTTTCACTCATCCTGAAATATTCCATACCAGTCTTAAAGTATATTTTTAAAACATCCTGGTTTGGAGCTGGAAGATCATCAATAATATTGCTGATATTGTCTACAAGTGGAGAAGTAAGAACTCTATCTGAATGAAGCTTTTTTATTAAGTAATGATAGACCCTCATTCCTTTGGAGAAATTCCTATGTCTAAAGTGATAATCTGCTAATAGTTCGTAAGAGGGAAGATGAAAGTGTTTTCGATTGATATTCTTCTTAAGAATTTGCATCGCCTCTTTTTCATTTCCATCAATTAAGGCCAGTTCGGCCTTGGCGAAGCGGACTTCCTGTAATTCCTCTTCGGGCGCCTGGGCGTGAGCAAGGTATGATCTTGCGAAGAAGATGAGAAAAATAGATAATACCCTTAAAATAGGTCTAGATTGAAACATTTCTTTAATAATAATCTATACTTAGATGATTTTATCTAAAATGCAGAAATTGCCCTTGCTGGGACTTCTTGAATAAAAAAACATTAATAATTTTAATTACTTAGATGTTCAATGCCCATTAATAGTGGACTGCTGCGTTCAGGTTTTATCGTAAATGCCCGATAAGCCATAAGAATCAATGAATTTAATCGTGAATGATAAAATGAGATCTATCAGAAACTCATTACCGCGGGAAAGCGTATGAAAGTTTTAATTAAGTTGTTCGTCTTGTGTTTTATGATTGTGGCCACAATCTCAATGAGTCAGGCCGCCGAACCAATTGGGCGAATCGTGAAAATGCGAGGAAATGTTGAAGTCTTTAATAAGACTTCAGGAGATACATATACATTGAAAAATGGAGATGGAATCTTTGAAGGTGATTTAATGAAATCATCGAAAGGATCGTTTGCTAAAATTCTAATGAAGGATGATACTATTTTTCAACTTGGTCCTAACACTGAAATGATCTTTGAAAAATTCAAATTTAAAAGTAAAAAGAGTCGTACTGCAACTTATAACTTAGTAAAAGGGCAGTTGCGTAGTTTGTTTACAGTTAAATCTAAAGATAAAAGTCTAACTATCAAAACTCCTAATACAGCGATGGGAATACGAGGAACAGAAATTCTTTCAGATGTTTATAAGTTCAAAGGAAAAGTTAAAACAGACATTGCTCTTCTTTCAGGGAAGCTAGAAGTTGATATTTCAAAGATGAAATTTGGAGAGGCTTTAAAGAATAAAGTTATTAATTTGAAACCTGGGCAAGTCTTTGAATCTGATCATTTCAGAAAAAACTTCACTGGTGGAAAAGAAGTTCGAAAGTTAATAAAGAGACTTCCTAGTAAGGTCTTTAAGAGCTTAAAAAAATCAGAGAAAAAAGGTGGAAAAGTTTTTCTTCTTGAGGCTAGAAGAAATTTTCGACGAGATCTCTTTAATGGAGCACGTTTTAACTTCAATAGAGATGGTTCTAATAAAGAAGATGTGAAACCCAATAAAGATGACTTGAGCAACTCTAGTAAAAGGAAAGGACCTCCTAATAGTGTAGATCTTCCATCGCAGAGTAATGGTCGTGCTAATGACAATATAGGAAGAGGTGTGAAAGATAACCGGGGAAATAACGGAAATAGTGGTGACAACAGAGCAGATGTGAAAAGAGGAGGAGGACTTCCTTCTGGAGTAAGGCCACCTGTTGTGATCAGAAATAATGACTTCCCAGGTCAAAAAGATGAGAAGCGTAATAGTGTAGGCGTCTCTCGAGATGAACTTGATAAAGATCTTTCTCCAAAAAAGAGAAGAAAACTCGAAGAAAAAAGACGGAAAAAAGAGAGAAAAGAACAAGAAAGAGGCATGAGAAAAAAGCGCATGGAAGAGCGTAAAAAGCAGGCAAGAATGAGGCGAGAAGAAATGATTCGACGTCGACAAGAACAGCTTGCTAGAATGAGACAAGAAGAAATAAAAAAGATTATCTTTGGTCGATTTGAAAATTGGAGAGGAAATCTTACGAATGCAATGCGTGTTCAGCTAAGAAATACATATGGTGACATTACACCAGAAGTTTTTTGTAAGGTGAAACCTGCTGCTTGCAGCTTTTAATTAGTGAGAAAAATTATGAGCAAGAAGGAATTTGCTGTAGAACTTAACTCGCATGTAGTTAACTTAAAAGAATCAGCAACACTAGCAATAAATCTAACGGCAAGAGGCCTTCGGGCAGCAGGCAAACAAGTTGCTCACTTCGGCTTTGGACAATCCCCATTTCCTGTTCATCCAAAAATTCAAATAGCTCTTGCTAACAACGCTCATCAAAAAGACTATCTTCCGACTCGCGGACTTCCTGAGCTTTGTGGTGCGATCTCAACATATTATAAACAATTTTTTGATTACGACTTAAATAAGGATCTCATTCTTGTTGGTCCAGGTAGTAAGGAAATGATTTTTCAGGTTCTCTACGTATTAGAAGGACCGGTGCTTGTTCCTGCTCCTAGTTGGGTTAGCTATGGACCTCAGATTAACTTACGTGGAAAAGAGATTGAGGAAATAATCACGAAGAGAGATAACTCTTACAAACTCCAAGCAGAGGAGCTTGCAGAAACTTGTAAGAAGTATGGAGAAGGACAAAAAATACTAATCTTGAACAATCCTAGTAATCCAACAGGTGCTCTTTATACAGATAAAGAAATTAAAGACCTTTCTGAAGTCGCAAGAAAAAATAAGGTTATTATAATTTCAGACGAGATTTACTCTCTAATTAATTTTTCTGGTCGAGACTATGTCGGCTTTCATAAATACTACCCAGAAGGGACAATCCTCACATCTGGACTTTCAAAGTCTCACGCTGCTGGTGGCTATCGAATGGGGTTTCTCTCTCTTCCGGAAGGAATGGAAAGTGTTTGTAAATGTTTAAGTGCAATGATCTCTGAGACTTTCTCTGCTGTAAGTGCACCTATTCAGCATGCTGCACTTGAAGCATATTGTGGTGACTACGATTTAATGAGATACGTAAAGCAATGTACAAAGATACATAAAGCTTGTGGAGAATATCTTCATAAGAGATTTATAGAAATGGGACTTAACTGTCCTAAACCCGAAGGGGCGTTTTACCTTTTTCCAGACTTTGGAAACTATAAAGAGAAGCTAAACAAACGTGGAATAAAAACTTGTTCAGAACTGACCAGAGTCTTGCTCGATGAGCATGGAGTTGCTCTTCTTCCTGGTTCTGACTTCTACTATCCTGATGATCACTTTGGTTGTCGTGTGGCCACAGTGGACTATGATGGAAGTGCTGTTTATCAGGCATCATTAGAACCTTTGCTTAAACCAGATACTAAAGATTACGTACTTGGAGACAAGTTTGTTGAAGAGAACTGTCCAAATCTTAAGTGGGGAGCAGATCAAATAGCTGCATTTTTGGAGAAGATTGATGGCTAAAAAGAGTATTATCGTTTTGATATCTGGAATCATCATCATTCCAATTATTGTATTGGGTCTTTATATAGTTTTCAGTAGCACCAATAGTATTGAGGGGCTAACGAATCTCCTTAATAAAGAAAAAGGCAATATAAATGAGGTTTTTCACATCAATGGAGATAGACTCGATATTTCCAAACTGGGGAAAATACAAGTAACAAAGGTTAAGGACTTAAAGGACTACCGAAGATACCTCTTCTTTATGCCAAATTCTCACTATTTAACTTTCTCAGCAGCTGAAACCAATATACTTAAAAAATCATTCCCCAACTCTTGTAAATTGATCCATTCTAATCAGCCTTATTGGGCCCATTCTCTGGCCTGGTATACTGACATTTTTGGCTTTTGGGCCGTCTTCAAATGCAAAAAAATTGAAGTAAAACTGTAAAAAGTTTGTACACCTGTCAAAGTGTTTAAAGTTTTTACACCTAAGATACCCTCTAAGTATTCGTTTATGGGATATTCAGGTATGGCACGATACTTGCTTATTATAGCGTAGACCGAACTATGTTTGTAATGTGAATAATTTGGAGGAAACCATGAAAGCGAATACCTTTATGAAAATTCTTGTACTCTTTATGGTGCTTGGATTAACTGCCTGTGGAGGCAAAAACAAAAAAGGAAATGAAAACGGCGGAGTAGCTGTTGGAGTTTTTAATACTAACACTGCAGCGAATACTGCTGACTACGGCTCATTTGTAAACCAAGTTGCTGGTGGAAACTTTGAAAGACCATCTACAGCTGGAAGTGTTGCTCAATGGCAACGATATACAAATGTAACTGATCTATTAAACTATAGTGGATCGAGTTCAAACTCTGGTTGGAGCTTTGACTGGTGTTGGGGATCTGATTGTTTTACACAAAACGATCAAAATATTGGTGCAAGAAGAATTGGTACTAATACTGAGATTTACAGAAACAATGTTTTTACATTTGATTCTGAGCTTGGACCAAATCTTCAATCAGTTCTTAACAATCTTGTTAACAAAATGAGAAGTGCAACTAATGTTAAGAAATGTGTTTGGAGTGGATGGGATTTCTACTGTGCTCAAGAAAACGACTTCAATGTAGGTGGAATTCCAACTACAAGATGGTATTTCGAGCATGGGAATAGAGCATACATTGTTGATACTAAGTTCCCACTAGCAGCTAACCCAGTTGCGGTACTCAACAAAGACACAAACGAAGGTTTTGCTTTAATACAATAGAATCTCATGGAATACCCTAGAATATATATCGGAAATGGCTTCACTTAGAGGCCATTTCTTTTTTTAATTGTCTCTCTCCCGTATAATAGTCCTGATAATCTAAAAATCAGGAAGGGTGTAGATGGCCGAATACAAAACAGATTTAAGAGACCTCGAATTTTCTCTATTTGAATGGTTAAAGATTCAAGACCATATTGAAGACTATGGTGAAAACGATCTTAAAGATATTATAAATCAATATGATAAATTTATAGGTAATGAAGTTTACCCAACTCGTACAAACGGTGACGAAGAAGGTGTTGAACTTAAAGATGGTCAAGTTACAGTTCCTGAATCTTTTCATCGAGCGAATCAGCAATTCTATGAAAATGGATGGTTCGCCTTAGGTTACCCAGAGGATATTGGAGGAATGCCAGTCCCCCATGCACTGAGTGTTGCCTGCACTTCAATTGCTAATGGAGCTAATGTTTCTTGGACTATGTACTACGGACTTTCTAGAGCGGCGATGAATGTTATTCATCAAGTTGGTAGCGATGACCAAAAAAATAAATATATTCCTAAAATGATGGAAGGTAGTTGGGGAGGCACAATGTGTCTTACCGAGGCCGGAGCTGGTTCAGATGTTGGAGCCGCAAAAACAACAGCGACACCTGTCGGAGAGGATAAGTTTAAAATTAATGGTGTGAAGATATTTATCTCATCTGGAGACAATGACCTTTATAAAAATATTGTCCATCTCGTCTTGGCAAGGACTCCTGGATCGCCAGAAGGAACGAAGGGTTTATCATTATTCATAGTTCCAAAAAATATTATTAATGAAGACGGCTCATCAGGAGAGTTTAATAATGTTCGATGTACAAAAGTTGAAGAAAAAATGGGACTTCATGGTCAAGCGACATGTGAGTTAACTTTTGGTGCTGAAGGTGAGTGTATTGGTGAGATGATTGGGAATGAGCATGAGGGCATCATAAATATGTTCATTATGATGAATGAAGCTCGATTACTTTGTGGAATGCAAGGAGAGTCTCAGGCAAACTTGGCCTATATGTTAACTGAACAATTTGCGAATGAGAGAGTTCAATTTGGAACTGAAATAAATAAATTACATGATGTTAAGAGAATGATGCTAAAGATGAGGGCGATGTCTAGAGGCCTTCGAGCTCTAAACCTTTATGCTGCAAATCTATTCGATAAGATTCATGATGATCCTTCTATTGAAAACAAAGTTGCATTCCTAACTCCAATTTGTAAATCAATTGGTTCAGAAGCTGGCTTTCAAGTTTGTATTGATGCTATTCAAGTTCATGGAGGTTACGGGTACTGTAGTGAATATGGAATTGAGCAATTCGCTAGAGATACAAAAATTGCAACGATCTATGAAGGAACAAATGCTATACAGGCCCTCGACTTTTCTACAAGGAAAGTTTTAAAAGATGGAGGGAAAACATTAAACCTATTTGTTCAAGAGATATCCTCTTCCCTTGAATCTGCTGGTGATGATTGGAAAGCAGAGTGTGCGTTAATTAAGGAATGTCTTGGAGATTTACAAAAAATTATGGCGCGCTTTGGAAAAGATGCTTCAGAGAAAAAGATGGATTCTATACTATTTAACTCTTCTGATTTTTTAACTTATTGCGGCAACTTGGTACTTTCTTGGCTTCTGCTTGAAAACGCCTTGCTTTCGAGAGGTAAGGAAGATGATTACTACAAGAGTAAGATAGTTGACTTCAAAACTTTTTGTCAGCATTACCTGACTACAAATAAAGGTCTGTTACATACCTTAACCGGCTTCGAGGAAGATCTATCAACCGTAGAGCTTTGAATAAATTAGTGTTAGACTGTTAAGTGATTTTAATGCTTTAACATAAATAAAAACTAATGAATAAAAAAGAACAGCTCTTAAACGAGATCAGTGAATTTTCTAAAGAGACTCACGGAAGTACCAATTACGATAAAGACGACTTTTTCGTAGTAGGGGAATCCTCTGATCAATATGCACCAATGAAGTATCTTTGTAAGAAGCTAGAATGGTGTAACTCAATTCAGGATTTACTGGAACTTAGTTTTGTTTGTGATTCCCTAGATTTACATCCGAATGATAGCTTTCCTAAATGGTACGAACATCAGTTTGGAAAAAAGCTTAAGCGTTCAGTCTCAAAAGAAATAAATCTTCTCCAAGTTCCAGACAATATGGTTATCTTTGATGCCATTGAAATGGTTAATGAAGCTTATCAGGCCCTTCGAGGTCATCAGATTTTGATGAATGGTAAAAACCTACCGACTCAATTAGGTGAGTGGTATGCAAAATGTGTTTTTGGACTTCATCAAAAGAAGTCAACTTCTCAAAGAGGTTTTGATTTTTACTTAAATGATAAAAGAGCTGAAGTTAAGGTTCACTGGGCGGACACCTCATCACCTAAAGGTGTTAAAATTAGAAAATCTCTAGCCGAGCTTTCTGATTATTGTATTGTTATTTATATTGCTAAAAACTTCATGCTAAGAGAAATATGTTTCTTGGACTCTGATTTTGTCATAAGGAAATTTGCAGGAAAGGGCCACACTATCTTTCTTAAAGATCCTGATGTTGCTCCATACTTTTTCTCTAACTCAAATAAACACTTAGATAAAGTTGTTAACTCTTCTGCGCTTTTAAAGTATGCGACTCCTACATGGGCCATGAAAATTGCCGAAAAATTCAGCTAAGTTGTTGAATATATAGAAGACATCTTGCCCCAATCTTCATTGCACAATTCTTAAAATTAAAGTAAAAAATCCTATTGTTTATAATATTTCTTAGTTTTTTATTGGAGACTCTTAGTGTTCTTTGAAGGTAGCGAAAAGAAATTCGAAGTTATTTTTTCTGGAGTCGACCTTAGGTCACTCGGTCTCGACTTTTATCGAAACCTCGTTTCTAAATCAGGAGCAGAGATACTCTCTCAAGTTTCTAATGAGGAATGTGACGCCTTCCTTCTTTCTGAATCAAGTCTTTTCGTTTGGAAAGATCGTTTGTTAATGATTACATGTGGGAAGACAACTTTAATTCACTCTTTATCATTTTTAATCGAAAGGGTTGGGATCGAAAAATTAGAATCTCTTATTTTTCAAAGGAAAAATGAGTACTACTCTCATCTTCAAGAGACTCGCTTTGTAGACGATCTAAAAATTTTAAAAGAAACAATCGATGGGACATATCTTTTGTTCGGTAATGAACATGAACATCATAATTGTCTTTTTCACTACAATAAGCCTTATAAGCCTATTGAAGATGATAAAACTTTTGAATTATTAATGTATGATATTTCCGAAACATCTTCAGACTTCTTAATCAGAGAAGGGCATTCCCCAGAGGAAATCCGATCTTTTTTTGATTTTGAAAGAATATTACCAGGGTTTGAAATTAATGATCATGTCTTTGAGCCTTATGGCTATAGTATGAATGCAATTAATGGAGATCGATATTGTACGATGCATGTCACTCCTCAAAAGCACTGCTCATATGTAAGCTTCGAAACAAATATTGCTATAGAAGGAAATTTTATGGCAGATATTTTGAAAATACTTGTTCCAGAGTCTTTTGACATTATGGCCTTTGATCAAGATATAAAAAATGTAATCCCTGTCGGTTACAGTGATCGGATGAAATTCTCAGAAAAATTAGATTGTGGTTACCACGTTGAGTTTGGTCATTACTTTCAAAGAAATAACTCAGCTAAGAGACCACGTAAGATTTAATAGGAAAAACTATGAAAAGTTCAGTTTGGATAGAAGAAATATTTGAAGATTTTTGTGGAGTTAAGTTTAAAGTAGAGAGGACTCTCTTTTCTGGTAAAAGTGAATTCCAGACAGTTGATGTTGTCGAAACAAAAGGTCATGGAAAGATGTTACTTAATGATGGGTTAATCATGGTGACTGAAAGAGATGAGTTCGTCTATCACGATATGATTTCACACGTACCTCTTTTTGTTCACCCTAATCCAAAATCTGTACTCATTATTGGTGGAGGAGATGGAGGAACAGCAAGAGAAGTTCTTAGACATTCTGGACTAGAAAGAATTGTTCAAGTTGAAATCGATGAGATGGTTGTTAACGCATGTAAAGAACATATTCCATCAACTGCTTGCTCATATGATAATTCAAAACTCGAACTTGTCATTGGTGATGGAGTTAAGTTTGTTAAAGAAACTAAAGAAAAATTTGATATTATTCTTGTCGACTCAACTGATCCAATCGGGCCAGCAGCACCATTATTTGGACCTGAGTTTTATAAAGATATAGATAATATTCTAAGTGACGATGGGATTGTTGTTTCTCAAGGAGAATCACCTTTTCTCTTGGAGTCTGTACAGAAATCAATGTTAAAAGTTCTGAGTGAGCAATTTAAAGTTGTGAAAATCTATAACTTTAATAACCTTACTTATCCTGGTGGACTTTGGTCATTTACCTTTGCCTCAAAAGGTCTTCATCCGATTCAAGACTTTGATCCAAAAAGGGTCGATCAGTCTGGACTGGAATTCAAATACTATAATAAGGAACTTCATACCGGGACATTTGCCATTCCTACCTTTCAACAAAAAAACTTAGAAGGACTCTTAAAGGATTAGACATGAAATATTGGTTAATGAAATCTGAACCAAATGTTTTTGGTATTGATGATCTTAAGAAGGTTAAGAAAGAGCCTTGGGATGGAGTTCGAAACTATCAGGCAAGAAATTTCATGAGAGATGAAATGAAAAAAGGTGATATGGTTCTCTTTTATCACTCCAATTGTGATGTACCTGGTATCGTCGGCACCGCAGAAGTTTCTAAAGAGTCATTTCCTGACTTTACCAGCTGGGATAAAAAATCAAAATATTATGACCCTAAGTCTAGTGAAGAAAACCCTCGTTGGTTTATGGTAGAAGTTAAATATAAGAAAAAATTTAAAAAGACAGTCTCTCTTCAGGATATGAAGGAAATGAAACCTTTAAAAGATATGAAGATTTTACAAAAAGGAAATCGTCTATCCATAACCCCTGTCTCAAAAAAAGAATTCGATTACATTGTTAAAGTTTCTGAAAAGTAAAAGTCAGTTAATATCGTACCTAATGAGGCGACAATCAAGAGGTCCATTAAATAATGGTGTTTTTCTCGTTGGCTTCAAAAATATTTTCTTTCTAAGGGTCTCATCATTCGAGAAAATGAAGGCCGTAGACCTTTTGAAGTTGTTTTTTAAGGCTTCACCAATTTGATAATAGAGCTCTTCTCCTCCAGCGAGACGTTCACCGTAAGGAGGGTTTGAGATCAATGTAAGTCCATCAGTGTCGCAATCAGATTGATAATCCTTAAAATCAGATTGAGTCAAAGTTATATGACCCTCAAGTCCTGCCGCTCTGATGTTTTCCTGAGCAAATGCAATATCTAAGTCAGAACCAAAAATATTTTTACTTGTGGAATTTTTAACTTCATCTGCTTTTTCAATAACTTTATCAAAATAATCGAGAACCCACTTCTTTAAGTCTTCATTATCAACAAACCATTTGTGGTTAAGGAAAGCAAAATCAGCTGTTCTTCCTCGTCTAGCTTTTTTAATTTTTATATAAGTTGGAGGAAGTCCAAGTTGAACCAAAGCGGCTTCAATTAGTATTGTTCCAGATCCACAGAAGATATCTACTAGACAATCTTTTTTAAAATCCCATTTTGCAATATGGACAAGGTTGGCCGCAAGGTTTTCTCTTAGTGGAGCTTTGTGTTTGCCTCGTCTGTAACCACGATCACTTAATGGAACATTAGTTAGGTCGAGAAAGATTTTAGCATTAAAACCAGGTTCTCTTCCTCTGCCTTCGACTCTCACTAGTAGAGAGATGTCAGGGGTTACTGTATCGACATTGGGTCTTCTTCCGGTTGCGTCCCTGAACTGATCAACTATGGCATCTTTAACCATCATCGAAAAGTGCATACTATTTTTGAAAAAATTATGGGCATCGGTATCGAATAGTGTAGAGATCTTAAAAGTTTGATCATTATCAAAGACTCTATGCCACCATTTATTTGTTACTTTTTTGTAAATATCTTTTTCATCTTTTATTGGATAAACATCAAGAAGCTTAAAGACTCTACTCGCAAGTCTTGTTTCAAAGACTATTCTAAGGGCCGTTAAGTCATCAGCCTTGAATTGAGCTCCACCATTTTTACGTTCAATATTCTTGACTCCAAATGTAGTCAATTCTTCAATGAGGAATTCTTCAGATCTTTTTGGACAAGATGCAAAGTATGTTTTCATTTTCGACTGCTCCCACCGGACTCTTTCCGATAATTATTAGCTCGTTGGATTAACTCCTTATAGCTATCCGCCATAAGAGTATTAAGACTACCTTCAGTGAATCTTTTGATTCTCCAAAGCGATATTGAAAATAACCCCAGGGAAATGGCCTGGTCGAGCATCTTTTTTTCAATCTCTGGTAAAGGACGAATACTTTCATATCCTGACAAAAAGCTATCAATTAATGGAGTAATGATATGGCCTTTTTCTAAACATGTGCCTGAGATACAAATTCCTAAATCGAGTAGGAGCTCTCCAGTTCCTGATTGTTCAAAATCCAACATTACTTTGAGAATATCATTGTGAAAAAGAGTATTGTCATAATAGAGATCACCATGGACAAGTCCGATCTCGTGTTTGGCTTTTTTCCAATGTTCTAATTTATTAGGAAAAGCTTTATTGAACTCTTTTTTGAAGTCTTCAGGGCAGGAGCTTGAGTCTAGATATTCAATAATATTATCTGGTCCGTAGCCAACAGCTTCGTAGGGTCTTATCGATTCTAGGTCTTCCTTGGACCATTTTATTGAATGTAGGGTTGCTAAACCTTCACCAATCATTCGGCATGTCATATCAGCAGGGCCTGGAGGAATCCCTTCAACGAAAGGAAAAATAACTCCAAAGTAATCATCTTGAAAATAAACGAGTTTACTTTTTTTAGTTTTAAATGGAGTTAGGGAGTAGGGGAATCTCTTGTCTGACAGAATGCTCATTATTTCCATTTCTTCTTTGAGCTCTGCGCTGCTTTTGTCGTTGCTAATTTTTAAAAGGTAGCTGGATTTGTCAGCTGTTGTTAGCTTGTAGTTTGAATTTGAAATTCCAAGGGAGAGGGCGCGAAGACTTGTGACCTCTCCGAGACCGTATTGATCAATAATGCTCTGGGCAATATTTTTGTCAATTTTAGTGTAACTTCCCAATTTAAATACCTTTTTAGTGATGCGACATAGGTACCCTCAAAGACATCTTTGGGCAAGAGCAAATTCATTTGAATGATCCTTAAACCCTTGTGAAACGCCATTTTTCTCTGTTATAGTAGCCGCTGAAAATACAGTTAATATTAAGGATAGAAAATGGAAACAACGACGGAAGCCGCGACTACGACGGTTGGAGGAAACATGAGTTTTACAGATTATAAAGTAGCCGATATCTCTTTGGCCGAATGGGGAAGAAAAGAAATCACTATCGCCGAAGCTGAAATGCCAGGATTAATGTCTCTTAGAGAAGAATTTGGTCCAACTCAGCCTCTTAAAGGTGCTGAGATTGCTGGTTGTTTACACATGACAATCCAAACTGCAGTTCTTATTGAAACTCTTACTGCTCTTGGTGCTGAAATTCGTTGGTCATCATGTAATATTTATTCAACTCAAGATCATGCCGCCGCCGCTATCGCAGCTGCAGGAATTCCTGTTTTTGCTTGGAAAGGTATGAACGAAGAGGAATTTGACTGGTGTATTGAGAAGACTCTTACTTGGGCCGATGGTGCGCCACTTAATATGATTCTTGATGACGGTGGAGATCTTACAAATATGGTTCTTGATAGATTCCCGCAATATGTTGAAGGAATTAGAGGACTTTCAGAAGAAACAACTACTGGTGTTCATAGACTTTATGAAAGAGTTCAAAAAGGAACTCTTCCTATGCCTGCTATCAATATTAACGATTCAGTTACGAAATCAAAATTTGATAACCTTTACGGATGTAGAGAGTCTTTGATTGATGGAATTAAGAGAGCAACAGACGTTATGGTTGCTGGTAAAGTTTGTGTTGTTGCTGGATACGGTGACGTTGGTAAGGGTTCAGCTCAATCTCTTAGAGGTCAAGGTGGACGAGTTATTATTACTGAAATCGATCCAATTTGTGCTCTTCAAGCATCAATGGAAGGTTACCAGGTAATGAAAATGGATGACGCTTCTAAGCTCGGTGATATTTTCGTAACAACTACTGGTTGTTTTGATGTGATTAACCCAACACACTTAGATAATATGAAAGACGGAGCGATTGTTTGTAACATCGGTCACTTTGATTCAGAAATTCAAATCAAGCATCTTCATGACAACTACACAGAAGACAATATTAAGCCTCAAGTAGATCAATATACTTCTAAAGACGGTAAGAGAATTGTTCTTCTTGCTCAGGGAAGACTTGTGAATCTTGGATGTGCGACTGGTCACCCATCATTTGTAATGAGTAACTCATTTACAAACCAAGTTATTGCTCAACTAGAGCTTTGGGAAAACTTTAAAAACTATGACAACAAAGTTTATATGCTTCCAAAACATCTTGATGAAAAAGTTGCTAGATTGCACCTTGAGAAAGTTGGAGTTGAGATTGATGTATTGACTTCAGGTCAAGCAGAGTATCTTGGGCTTAAGCCGGATGGACCTTTCAAACCAGAACACTACAGATACTAATTAAGTATTAATAAATCTGGCCCCACTTAGTGGGGCCCTTTTTTTTGGAGTAACAGTGAAAGTTGTACTCGGATGTGATCACGCTGCCTTTGAAGGCAAAGAAGAACTCAAAAAATACCTTACTGAAAAATATGAAGTTATCGACGAGGGAACTCTCTCGGCTGATCGATGTGACTACCCTGACTATGCTACTAAAGTTGTTAAAACTGTTCTCGAGCAGAAGATACCTGGAATCTTACTTTGTGGTTCTGGTATTGGAGTTTCAATAGTCGCCAATAGATATAAAGGTATCCGAGCAGCTTTAATCAGAACTCCAGAGGAAGCAAGATTATCTAGACAGCATAATGATGCTAATGTCCTTTGTGTCGGTGCTCGAATTAATTCTGCTGAAGAAATTAGAGCGATAGTTGACGCCTGGTTTGAAGCTGAATTTGAAGGTGGTCGACATAGTGATCGTCTTGGGAAATTTGCAGACTTAGGAGAAGTTGTTTGAAACTAATGCTCGATAGTCTTACCAATATCAAAAAAAATGAATTTGTTATGTTCGTTCTTGTTTTTATTATTTCAATAATCGGAATGATTCTTAGTTATACCAATAAGCACTACTATGAACATGTGTATATTACCGAAGATGGGTGGATTGAATACCTTACTTTTCTTCCTCTTCTTCTTGGGACAATTCTTTGTTGGCATAGGGCCAATATTCTAAAACCTTTCCGAGGAAAGTTTTTTCAGTTCTGCTTGATAACGATGGGGTTTATATTCTTGTTCGGGGCCCTCGAAGAAATTAGCTATGGTCAAAGGATTATAGGTTTTGAAACACCTCTGTGGTTTCAAAAATATAATACTCAGGGAGAATTTAACTTTCATAACTTAAGATTTGGTGGATTCAAAGTTAACCGCTACATCTTTGGAACATTCTTAGGTATTTGTGTCGTTCTGTATTTTCTTGTCATGCCTTTTCTTTATATTAGAGGCGGAAAAATAAAAAACTTAGTAGATAAGTTTGCACTACCAGTCCCTAAACTTTTTCACATTGTTGCTTATTTGTGTTTGGCCCTTATTGTAAAATTCATAGATTCTGGTAGGAAAGGTGAGATTTTGGAGTTTGGTGGTTGCTGGATCTTTTTATTGATGTGCTTCGGTCCACTCAATCGGCAGCTTTTTTCTAGAAAGTCATTTGAAAGATAATTTACTTCGATTTATTTAAGAAGCGTCCCAAACGTTCTCATTACTCTTAACTTTAAGACAGCATAGAGCGCTTCAAAAATAATTCCACCGGCCATTTTTGATTGACCATCTCTTCTTTCATAAAAAATGATAGGAACTTCTTTAACATTCATTCCGAGTGACCAAACTTTATAGTTAAGTTCGAGTTGGAAAATATAACCAGTTGAAACAATATTATCGAGATTGAGAGCGCTTAGAGCTTTACGTGTGAAGCACTTGAACCCACCAGTTGTGTCTTGAACAGGGATGCCTGTGACTAATCTAGTGTAAATACTTGCTAAGTAAGAAAGTAGTAGTCTTCTAAATGGCCAGTTGATGATTCGGATACCATCGATATAACGAGAACCAATAACAAGGTCATTCTCCTGAGCGGCGGCTAAAAGATCTGGAACTTGTTTTGGATCGTGTGAAAAGTCACAGTCCATTTCAAAGACAAATTCATAATCTTTTTCGAGGGCCCATTTGAAACCTGTAACATAGGCAGTACCTAGTCCCAGCTTGCCAGTTCTTTCAATCATGTGAAGGTTGCTGGAGTGTTCTTTTTGAAGTCTTTTAACGACGTCAGCAGTACCGTCTGGAGAGCCGTCTTCAATGATAAGTAATGAGATTCCCTTATGCATTTCGAGCATAGTAGTGATCATTCTCTCAATATTGTCGATTTCATTATAGGTCGGAATAATGACCAATGTTTTGTCGAAGGGCAGCATAATTCTCCAAATCTGGTTTGGTCAATTTTTACATGTGCTACAACGTTTTCGCAATGTTTCTCTGGTCATTTTGGTAATGCTATTGAAATACTCTACGGCCTTCTGCCCCATTCCTGACTCTAGTAGCCATGAGAACTTTTTAACTCCAGGAAACTGGGAGATGAGGTATTCAATGACTTCTTCACCTCGAAGAATATTGCCATTTTCATCAATCAAGTGGACTTCTTTTTCGCATACTTCTTTGCTTAATTTAGGGTAGCTTTCAAAGGCATCTGGTTCGTGAATACTGATTTTTTTGACTTTGTTGGTACCTGGTATCCGATCAAGTGCTTGCTTGAAACGCATGCAAAGACCACAGTCTGAATCGTAAAATAAAACGGCTTCGTTTGGTTCTTCCATTTTCCTTCTATCTGTCTACGTCGAGACGACCCCATCCTGAAATCATGTATCTTCTTGAGACAATATCAAAAACACTTCTACTTTTATCTTTTGAAATTTGAGCAGAGTTTGAACGAGAAGCTTTCTCTCTGAATGACAGAACTTTTCCACCTTTAGGAGTTTTCTTTCCGCCCTTCTTCATAAACTTTTTATAATTAAAACCACTTCCACTTCTTCTCTTTTTAGCTCCCTGTAGACCACCACCACCAGAGAAGCTTAGGATTTTACTTCTTGATTTACCTTTTCTGCCTCTGTAGGCAGCATACTTTACATTTCCACCAAATCTATTTCTAGCTCCTCTTACAGAACCGGCAGATACTTTTCTTTTTGCTATCCCTGCTGCGATGTTGGCAGGAACTCCCATTTTACTAAGAGCGAGGGCCTCAGACTTTTGAGACTTATTTAAAGAACCAGTAAAGGCCGGTCCTTTTCCTTTAATTTTTCTCATTGCTTGTTTAGCTAGAGCGGCTTGTCTGTTGGCACTTCCTACTGCGTTTCCTCCAGTTAGCTCACCTCGAGCAAGTTTTCTAAGAGGACCAGTAACACCTTGGTTAAACCCTGT